>JBMOKS010000731.1:0-5267 GCA_049324355.1 Bacteroidota bacterium | reverse complement strand
AATAGATCGCCACCAGTTCAAAAACGAAGACTATATGATTGTACCAGGGCCAGAAATTGAACGATACGTAAGAAAAGCAAAAAACCACCACAGAGAGGAAAATAACTGCAGGGCTTACTTTAAGTTCTTTTAGGATCGCCCTGAATGAAATCACCGAAATAAGGTTGATAAAAACCTGCGCTTTGATGAGACTGTACATCGATGGCCCGAAAATTTTAAAGAACAGGGCGGGTATTACCCAATAACCGTAGCCCATGGGGAGCGAAAAGTCGCGAAAGGGCATTTGCCCCAGATAAAGCCGATAAGCGCCTTCCCACGACAGAAATATGTTGATGCGAAACGGATTGTTGAAAGTTAATGGTATGAAGCAAAAAACAAGTGTAATAGCGAATTCGAGGATCAACAACTGTTTTGAGGAAAGACTCTTTTTAAGCATAGATCAAAAATTCATAGTCCGGTCAAATAAACAGTTTTCCTTATAAATTCTGTACCGGTTTTGGTATTATTTTTACTCACGTTTGCATGAAAAGATCAATAACAAACTGGAACAACTATCCGGTAGTGGAGACTAATGAAGTTTCTTTCGATTACGAAAAAGAGCTCGAGTTCGTACTTCCGGCAAGCGCCATTCCGCATGGCAACGGACGATGCTATGGGGATGCCTCGCTCCATGACGATGTGATCAACACCCTCCGGTTCGACAAGATACTGGCCTTCGATGAACACCAGGGCGTTATTACCTGCCAAAGTGGTGTGCTGCTGTCTGAACTACTGCAGGTAATTGTGCCATCAGGCTGGTTCCTGCCCGTCACTCCCGGCACCAAGTACATCACCGTTGGAGGCGCTGTGGCGTCTGACGTGCACGGCAAAAACCATCATGTGGATGGTTCCTTTTCACGTCACATCATCAATATGACCGTGCTTACGGGGGTGGGAGAGATGTCGTGCAATCACCAGATCAACGCCGACCTTTTTTGGGCTACATGCGGTGGCATGGGGCTCACCGGCGTTATTTTCCAGGTAACGTTCCAGCTGAAGCGGATAGAGACGTCGTCGATTCTGCAAAAACAACTGAAGGCCGGCGACCTCGATGAGGTTATGGAATTGTTTGACGAACACAGCCGGTATACCTACTCAGTTTCCTGGATAGATTGCCTCAAGAGCGGCAAGAACTTCGGCAGAAGTATACTGATCCTCGGAGAGCACGCCAGGCCCCACGAAGTGCAGCAGGAAAATAAACTGATGGCCAAAGAAAAAGCGCTGGCTTCCATTCCGTTTAACTTTCCTTCTTTTGTGCTCAATAAATTTTCCGTGAAGGCATTTAACGCTTTGTATTACGCGAAGAATTATAAAAAGGAAATGAACAGCGTTGTTCACTACGATGGATTCTTTTATCCGCTCGATTCGTTGCTCAACTGGAATCGTATCTACGGCAAAAGAGGCTTTGTTCAATACCAGTTTGTTTTGCCTTTAAGTACCAGCAAAGAGGGACTGAAGAATATACTGACGCGCATTAACAAAAAAGGTATGGGATCTTTTTTGGCAGTATTAAAACTTTTTGGCGAACAAAATGACTTGATATCTTTTCCGATGAAGGGTTATACCCTGGCACTCGATTTTCCGATACGCGACGGACTGTTTGAATTCCTGGATGAACTCGATATGGTGGTGGCCGACTTCGGGGGACGGATATATCTCTCGAAAGATGCCCGCATGGAAAAAGAGATTTTTTGGAGAACTTATCCCAACGCCCGGTCGTTTCAGGAGGTGCTGAAAAAATACGATCCGGCAAATCGATTTAATTCATATTTGTCGAAACGCTTGATGCTGAAGGAGTAGCCAAAAGCAGAAAGCACAAGGGTGAAAGCAGAAAGCTAAAAGCAGAAAGCAGAAAGCTTTGGAATGTATGTTTAGCTTTTAACTTTTAACTTTTAACTTTTAAACTTTTTGCTTTTAGCTTTTAACTTTTAGCTTTTAGCTTTTAACTTTTAGCTTTCTACTTTCTGCTTTTAGCTTTTAAACTTACAACTAGATGTCGAAAAACGTTCTCATTTTAGGAGCAACCTCAGATATAGCGACCGCTATTGCCAGAAAATTTGCCACACAAGGATACTCCATCACACTGGCTGCGCGTAACCCCGATAAATTATATACCCTGGAAGCAGATATGAAGATCAGGCATCGCGCCAATGTTTCTGCCGTATATTTTGACGCCACCGACTTCGACTCACACGAGAGTTTTTATGAGAACCTGGTGGAAGATCCGGAGATCGTTATATGTGCTTTTGGATTGTTGGGTGATCAGAATAAAGCCCAGTACGATTGGCAATCCTGCGAAGAGATTCTCTTCAGCAACTATGTAGGCGCGGTTTCTATACTCAACATTGTGGCCAACGATTTTGAGGCGCAGGGAAGGGGGGTAATTGTGGGCATCAGTTCAGTGGCAGGCGAAAGAGGGCGCCAAAGTAATTATTTCTATGGCAGCGCCAAGGCTGGTTTCACGGCCTATCTGTCTGGCCTTCGAAACAGATTGACATCTTCCGGCGTGCATGTGGTGACTGTAAAACCCGGTTTTGTGAAGACGAGAATGCTGGAAGGAATGAAGACCCCGGGGCCCCTTACTGCTCAGCCACCTACCGTAGCCACTGCGGTGTACAAAGCTGTGAAGAGAAGAAAGAATACTATTTATGTTTTGCCGATCTGGCGACTGGTCATGTTTGTGATCAGAAATATTCCCGAGTTTATTTTTAAGAAGCTGCGACTTTAGCGTTCAAAGTTCTGGTTCGGGGTTCAACGTTCCCGGTTCAATATTCAAAGTTTAAGGTTCCTGGTTCGAAGGTCTGGTCGCCGGGAATAAATGGCCGTATGCTGAGTTTGCGGAGCGGATTGTGCGCAGGCATCTTTTCGTCCGGCGAAGCAGAGAACGGCTTGCGCAGCGCTTGAGCTTATAATGAATCTTTTAGCGTAGCCACCAGCAAATGAGCGTTTGTACGATAAACGTCTTCGTCATCTTGTTGGTCCTTCTTTCTGGCCTCCGGGGTTGCGTTCTTTTGCCCCCATATTTCCAGAATGATCGCACGACGAGTGCCATTTCCCTCGGCAACTTTTGCATCGAAATCTTCCCGGTGGCGGTCGTTCACCTTCGAATATTTCATTTGATCGTCAATAGAATTCTCATCACCTTCAACTTGTGGGGTGCCAAATGCTGCCATGATTGCAAAACCATGTGATTGCGCTTTGCCGGATTTTGAAGTATCCACAAAAAAACCACCCTCTTCGGGTGTAACTTCTGAGGTTCTCATCTCCTTCGGAATTTGCGCCTTAATGCCTTTCATAATCGATATAGCATGCATCCAATTGGTGCCATGCGTTCCCTTTCGCTCCATTTTATATTTTTTTACAAGTTCATGATTCCGTTGGTTAAGCATATCCATCACCAACACTTCTTCTTTAGTTGGTGGCTGAATATTTTTAGGCTGCCTTTGAATTACATTGGTTTTATCTGTCTTCCTTTGGATGGTGTACTGTTGCAAGTGGCTATTAGCCAAGGCCTGCAATTGAACGGCTCGCTTCACTTGAGGACTATTATCAGCTACCGCCTGCAACTTTCCTTGAGCAATGGACTCAGTCCTGTTATCAATAAGTTGAAAAGATCCGACGCCACTACCCGTTTTCGAAAACGTAGCGGTGGTCTGCAGCCTTCTGTTTTCATGAGCATGACTGGCGTGAACGTTCATGGTAAATGCCAAACGGGGCTATAGCTTGATGACTGATTTGCAAAAAGGTTACCCTCGAAATTGAATTTTTTTTTATTTCAGCAGCTACATGGGAAGCCTCCGTCACAAACAAATGGAGTTGCACTTCAGCTCATGACAAAAACGTAATTGCCTTGCATTGGGATGCTTCTTTTGGTAAAAAAATACTATTGACAATAGGGAGATGAAAAAGTTTATTTTAAACTTTTAACACAAGCCATCTCTTCGTTCTTGTTGACGGCTAAATAATAGAGGTTATGAAATTGTTGAAAAAACTCATCATTAATCTTGTGCTATTTGTAGCTGGCGGGCTGGCAGTAAAAAAACTTTTGTGGAATGAAGACCCAGACCTTGAATCGATTGCAAGTTTGGTTCTTTTGTCACTCCTTATCACGTTTGTTGCTGATAGGGTGATAAATATCTTTTTTAAACAGGTGGCGAAATGGCTATATGCGTCACTGCCCGAAACAGAATTGGCAAGTGATGAGAGAGCGATCAAAGTAGACAGGGCCAGTCACTATAAAGGATCGGAGGCAGTGGGAGGCCGGCTGGTTCTGACCAACAAAAGATTGATCTTTCAATCGCATAAGTTCAATATTCAAAATCATAGAACGGAAATGCCGATCACAGAAATAAGGGCCGTGGAACAGAAACATGGAAACGATAAAATGCTGCAGATCAGATTGTCAAATAGCGAAACCCATAAATTCATTGTCGATTCTGCACCAGAATGGGTGAATTTAATACCTCATACCTAGATTGCTGTATTGGAAACCGATCTTTGATTTCTATGGGCGCCCGACGCAGGATGGGCTTCACCAACAAGTCTATGCACCAGCCTTTATTTGATGTGCAGAATATAGGTAGCACGATTTTTTTCGCAGCAGATGAACGATGCGGTAAGTTGCGACTACACAGGCGCCAGCGCGGGCAAGGCGATGTTGTTCGTAATTTGTGATTCAAAACATTTTCTACAAAGTTCCACTAATCCCAAATTCTCTCTATATTTTACACACCGAACTGCGCCTATGACCCTTCCGCTATCCGACAAACAACGAATCAAGCTCCTGAACTCTGACGACGTTTTCAGCGTCATGCAGGAAATACTGTTGCGCGAAGAGAAGATAGACCAGGAGAAAGAACATTTCTGGATGGTGGGCCTCTCTAACAACCACACCATATTGTACATTGAGCTGGTGAGCCTCGGCAGCGTGAACGCTGTAACGGTGGAACCGATGAATGTCTATCGTGTGGCCGTGTTGAAGGGAGCCGTGAAAGTGATTTTGGTGCACAATCACCCCTCAGGAGAACTGAAGCCTTCTGACGCCGACAAAGATCTTACCGACCGCCTGATACAAGTGGGCCGCATACTGAACATACAAGCTATAGACCATCTGGTGATCTCCGCCACATCGTACCTGAGTTTTGCAGACACCGGCCTGTTTGAGCAACTGCAAAACAGCACCAAGTGGGTGCCGCAATTTGAGCTGGTAGAGAGGATTAAGAAGGAGG
>JBMOKS010000730.1:0-5270 GCA_049324355.1 Bacteroidota bacterium | reverse complement strand
AAGAAAAAACACCTGGAAAGGATCAAACGCTCGGTACATGGCCTCACTGAACTGCTGAATGATTTTCTGTCCCTGGGCAAGCTTGAGGAAGGTATTGTGCAAGTGGTATTCAAGCCTATAAATCTTAGGGTGTTGGGTGAAGAGTTGCTTCAGGAAGTATCGCTTATCAAAAAGGAAGATCAAAAAGTTGTTTTTGAATTCAATGGGGATGAAGCTGAGATACTGATCGACAAACACCTTGTCAGAAATATTCTTCTGAATCTATTGTCTAATGCTATTAAATATTCACCCGTATCGAGTACGATCACGCTGACCATTTCTGTTACTTTCAAGAACGTGAAGCTGAAAGTTTCAGATCAGGGAATCGGTATACCAACAGATGAACAGAAATTTATTTTTAAACGTTTTTTCCGCGCTAACAACACAAGTGATATCCAGGGAACGGGGCTTGGGCTTAATATCGTGAGACGTTACGTGAAGCTACTAAATGGTCAAATTAAATTTCATAGCCAAGTGAACAAGGGGACGGTATTTATCGTGACGCTACCCTTGGAATATGCAACAGAGTTGAATCTTAATACTTAACTAAAATGAATATGAGTTACAATATTCTTTTAATCGAAGACAATGCTGAAATGGCAGAGAACATTTCAAGCATACTACAACTTGCGAAATACAATGTCACACACGCCCCAAACGGTAAGGTGGGTGTTGACCTTGCGCAACAAAATCCTCCGGACCTGATCCTTTGCGATATCATGATGCCGGAATTGGATGGTTATGGTGTATTGCATATCCTCAATAAAGATCCTGACACAGCAAGCATTCCATTTATTTTTCTAACCGCCAAGGCCGATAAGAGTGATTTTCGTACGGGAATGAATCTGGGAGCTGATGACTATATAACAAAACCTTTTGATGGAGTTAGTCTTTTGAAGGTGGTGGAGATGCGATTGAAAAAAAACGAGCTCATGAAAACAGCATTCGGGAACAGTGCCCAGGATGTTAGCGCCTTCTTTAATAAGACTCGTGAGCTTAAGGATTTTCAGAAGCTTTCGGAAAACAGGCCCTCACGCTTGTTCAGGAAAAAGGACCTGATCTTTATGGAGGGACAGACTCCAAACGATCTTTATTTTATAGAAAAAGGACAGGTGAAAACCTACAAGGTCAATTACGATGGAAAGGAGCTGATCACCGGTATTCACCGGGAAGGCGATTTCCTGGGCTTTGTTCCCTTGCTTGAAGACCGGGCCTACAACGAAAACGCCGAGGTTTTGGAAGAAGCCCGGATTACGATTATTCCAAAAACCGACTTCATTACTTTGATTTATTCGAGCAAAGATGTTGCAAGGAAATTCATAAAGATGCTCTCCAATAATCTTGAAGAAATGGAGAACAGGCTTTTGGATATTGCCTATCAATCTGTGCGGCAACGTGTAGCGAATGCATTACTAAACATGCAGGATAAATTTTCGGATAAAACAAAAGATGGTCTGATCACAATTGCCAGAAAAGACATATCAAATATAGTCGGCACCGCCACCGAGTCCCTGAATAGAACACTTGCAGATTTTAAGGACGAGGGCCTGATTGAGGTGTCAGGAGATGGTCTCAGGGTATTGAACAAATCGAAGCTTGAGAAATTGTTGCGTTGAATAATTAACCAATAAGAGGCAGATTGACGTCGAAAAATTGCTCCCTATTGTGAACCATAAAACTTACCGATGTGGCACGGAAAAGTATCATTCCCTTTGCCTGGAATAAAATGGTGATATCGTCGGAATAATCGATGAGAAGAATATTTCCTAGTTTGTTCCGGCGACGAGCTCAAATCCGGAAAATGAGTCAATTCTTCTTTGCCTGAATGACTACGAATGAGCCTTCGCCATAACCGGGTTTTGCAGGCTCAAAATTCCGGATGTCGTCCAAAGCGTGAAACAGTGTTTGGCAAAACTCAAAGTGCCTGAAGCCCGCCCTGCCAAGTTCAAAAAGAACCTTGTCGACCGTATAGAATGTTGCTGACCTGTAAAAGGTGCTATCTGCCCGGCGATTCTCGTACTCACGCCCTATGATGCTTTTCTTATCCAGGAATCCAAGGACGAGCACTCCCCCTTTCTTGAGCACGCGATGGGCTTCCCTAAATGCCACATGCAAGTCATTAAAGTAGCTGATGCAAAATACCATGAGTACGAAATCAAACCGAAGATCCTTGTAGGGCAATTGTTCTGCAAGTCCATCAATTACTTCTATCCCTCGCTTTGTGGCCAGGGCGCGCATATTGGCAGAGGGCTCAACACCTTCCTTAATTCCCATAGCCTCAGAAAATCTGCCCGTACCGAGCGCCACCTCGATCCCGGACAGACTATCGCCTATAGGCAGCATTCCCCTCAATGCTTCAACCTCCGATTGGAAGACAAAGGGATGATCTTTGAACCATAGCTCATATTCTGCCACATGAGATTCAAAAGGCAAATTCTTTCTCATAAAGTTTTTTTATGCAAGTTGATGTCGCAGCAACATCTTTGATATGATCCGGGACTCTGGAGTAAGAGATTTTAATCATCTGTCGTTCTTTGGTGTCAAAAGTATCCCTGATCAATGACAGTTGTTACTGCGGCATAAGTAGTCTTTTGTTTTCCTTTGGTTAACAAATCTTTCAAATGTCAGTGTCATTATGACCAGGAATCTTGAAACTGCGGACACGATTGTCAAACTGGTATTAGCATTGCTGATCGTCCTATCCTATTTCAGTCGTGTAATATCAGGTCCACTCGCCAGAATTATGACGATCCTGGCTATTCTTGTAATAGCCATTTTTATGGCAAAGGTATTTCTGTCTTTTATCACGAGAGACTAAGGCTCGAAATGACGAAGATCATTGAGTTTTGATGGCTGGGTCATTTACCGTTTGTGCTGGCTTTTGAACATTGCCATTCTAAAACGATTTGCCAATGACGGTTTTGATGTTTGGATGGGAATTTCCGCCTCATATCTCCGGTGGCCTTGGTACAGCCTGTCTTGGCCTGTCTAAGGCTTTGCTTGAGTTGGATATACGCCTTTTGTTCGTTGTTCCAACGGCGCATGGCGATGAGACAATTCCGCTGATCAATGCGTCGCAAGTCGTTGTCGGAGAGGAAATTGTTTCAGTCAGTACACTTCATCCGGAGGAAGTAAAGGGCTCCAGGGTTTTCAGTATTCCTGCCGACTTGAGGCCCTATTCGTTAAGCGAGCGTTTGCACGCGATCGAAACTTGGAATTGGCAGTTTGCATCCGAATCAACGGAGATCATAAAGGCAAGTGGGGGCATAAGATTTAATTTTAGTGGGAAATACGGACCTTCACTATTGGAGGAAGTAGTTCGATATGCGGACGTGGCTTCTGTCATCGCGAAACAAAATGATTTTGACCTAATTCACGCCCATGACTGGCTAACTTACCTCGCTGGCATTGAAGCCAAGAAGGTGAAAAAGAAGCCGCTGATTGTGCATGTTCACGCAACTGAGTTCGACAGGGCCGGACAAAATAATATTGACGAGCGCGTATTCGAAATTGAGAAGCTGGGGATGGAAGGGGCGGATATGATCATTGCGGTCAGTCAATGGACGAAAGATATTATAGTAGATAAGTATGGCATTGATCCAAACAAAGTGCATGTTGTTCATAACGGAGTGATGCCCTTGGATGAACCGCATTTCTCTTTTATTCCCAAGATCAGTGAACAAGTGGTAACCTTCCTTGGAAGGATTACCTATCAAAAAGGCCCGCAATATTTCATTGAAGCTGCAAAAAAAGTGCTTCACTATTTTCCCGATGCGCATTTTATTATGGCGGGCTCAGGAGACCTGCTTCCGGCTATGATCGACCAGGTAGCGCAACTGAAACTGTCGTCCCGCATTCACTTTACGGGCTTTCTGAAAGGTAAACAAATGCACCAGGTTTGGTCAGTAACTGATGTATATGTGATGCCTTCTGTATCCGAACCTTTTGGCATTACTCCGCTTGAAGCTGTTCAGGCTGGAGTGCCGGTGATTGTCTCAAATCAATCGGGCGTGGCAGAAGTGATGGACCACGCGATAAAAATAGATTTCTGGGACACCGATAGCTTGGCCGATGCCATCATAAATGTGCTTAAACACAAAAGGCTTTCGGAATCACTGAGAACGAACAGTAAAAAGGAAATTGAATTGCTGACATGGAAACGCGCGGCCGGAAAAATAGACCAACTTTATCATGAACTCTGAACAACAATATTTGAATTTATATTTTCAGGTTCACCAGCCCAGGCGGTTGAAAAAGTTTCATTTCTTTGATGTAGGATTGAACAACAATTATTTCGATGATGATCTCAACAAGGAGATCATGTGCCGGGTGGCGAAGGACTGTTATTTGCCTGCGAATCAGTTGCTGCTGAAGATTATTGATAAACATCCGGAGGTGAAAATCACATTTTCGATAACAGGAACGGCACTGGAACAATTTGAGCGATATGCGCCCGCGGTATTGCAAAGTTTCCGGCAGCTTGCCGAGACCGGCTCGGTCGAGTTCCTGGGAGAAACGTATTATCATTCCCTTTCTTATTTTATAAGCGACGAAGAGTTTACCGAGCAGATCAGGCTTCACCAGCGGAAGCTTCATCAGCTGATCGGAGTCGACCCGCGTTTTTTTCGCAACACGGAACTTATTTATTCCAACGCTATCGGAAGAATCGTTGCGGAGCTTGGATTTTCTGGTATGTACATCGATGGAGTAGAGAAAATATTGGGTGGACAGACTCCTAATTCTTTCTACCGTCATCCCGAAGAAAGCCTAATATTGATTCCAAGGAATTACCAGCTAAGCGATGATATCGCTTTCCGGTATTCAGATAGAAATTGGTGCGAATGGCCACTAACTGGCGACAAATTTGCGAAGTGGATTGCAGCAACGCCGGTCGATGAAAGGATTGTAACCCTGGCCATGGACTATGAAACTTTTGGCGAACACAAAAAGGCAGAGTCTGGAATTTTCGATTTCCTTCATGAGTTCATCATGGCTATTCTCCGCGGGAAAAAAATACAGTTCGTTAATCCATCAGTAGCCAGTAGGGTGGTGCGCGCAGATAAAATCTTGTCAACTGAGGGAGCAATCTCATGGGCTGACGAGGCACGCGATCTTTCGGCGTGGTTGGGTAACGATATGCAACGCGATGCCTTTGATACATTATATAAGTTCCATGATATTATCGTGGGCAGCAACAATCAGAATCTGATCGATACATATAGACACCTGCA
>JBMOKS010000729.1:0-5272 GCA_049324355.1 Bacteroidota bacterium | reverse complement strand
AATATAGCGCAGGTAATCATACACACCTTCGCTGATATTGACGCCCAGTGGCGCGAATGGCGTAAGCAGTTGCTGATGGATCGTGCTCACCGAAAAACCATAGTAGCCGCCATCCTGCATTTCGAAATACAAAGGATACACACGAATGTCTCGTTCGGTGAGTTTTCCAGTCGAAGCTTGGTGATACCACGCAGAAACGACAGCAGGTTGATATGAACGCACCCATTTCCGAAAAGGCAAATGTTTGCCGCGCAAATTTGCAAACACACCGGGTGATATGCTGATCGCATCGGTACGTGAAACAAATCCCGCTTCGGGTTTAAAATCTTTGGTGATAACGGTGCCGGTGACCCACGCATTGAACCGGTTGGTGGAATGATAGTATTGGACGTATCCCCCCGCCCCTCTTCCGCGGCCATCGGTGTTAGACGATTGGAGCATCATGATGTTGAGCGACTGCGCCACACTCATCCGAAAAAATCCATCGATGCCTCCCACATAGTTTGAATATCCCCCTCCATCATTGACATGTTTCATGGTTCCGATGAACCCAATGCGGTTTTGTTTGCCAATATTTTCAGCGTACCGGGCCACTACAAAATTTGCTGCCCCTATGGTATCCACCGATTGCTGGCGTACAGCCATCAGGCCGTAGTTTCTTTTGGCCGAACGGTTCACCAGTCGGATTCCGGCGTCGATCGGAATGGGGCTGCCATCGCTACTGAGTCCTATGCGACGGCTGAAGAATGGAAGTATCTGCATATCGCCACCGGCACCGCTGCTGTTGGCAGTCAGGCCCACACCGAAGAGTGAAGCGTTCTCCAGAAAAAACTGGCGTCGTTCAGGGAATAGAACTGAGAATCGTGTTACATTATTCACCTGAACGTCGGCATCGGCTTGTGCGAAGTCGGTGTTCATGGTAAGGTCCATCACCATATTAGTGTTGATGGCCCATTTGATCTCGCCACCGGCTTTGAGCTTATATTGTTCTGCTGCTGTTTCTCCCTCTTTCAGCGAGCGATACGACATCAATCCGTATGGATTCACTTGTATATTGGTGGAAGGCGGCGGCGGCTGAATATTATGCATCTTGCCGGCATAGGGCATGCGGTTAAAGCCAAAGGAACGCGGATAGGGTGACCATACGGAAATTTCATTGCTTGCGCGGCGTAATCTCAAAAAATTAACTCCCCATGATTGCGTGCTATCCGTTTCAACTTCAGGATATCGTAATGTCTTCCAGGGAATTTCAAATTCTGCGAACCAACCTTCGTCGGTTATGGAAGTGCGAACTTTCCATAAACCATTCCAATCGCCGTCGAAAAAAATGTCGTCGAAAGAGAGATAATCTTTCTGCGCGCCGTATGGATTGGTGGCAAAAGATATACTGTTGCGTTCGTCGTTGAAGCCGTCGATGCAAATAGCAAACGTATCGTGAGCCCGCCAGTTAAAGTCACGTTTCATATCCGGGACCCGGACCGCTGCTTTTCCCAAAGAGTCGCCACAGAAAATTCCGAAGTATAAATTTTTTTCATCGTAAATGGCTCTGATGGTAGTGGTATGCGCCGATGGATTTCCCTGATAAGGCTCGATCTGTACCAAGTCGCTAACTTCGAATGCACGTTTCCAATCTTCTTCGTCTAATTTCCCGTCAACGCTGATCTCGCCTTGTAAACGTTGTGCCTGCAGTCCGCGCTTCATAGTTCCTGGCAAAAAATCTTGCTGCGCTGCGAGCTTTGGTAGCACGAGCAACAGACAAATAAAAAATAGCAGTGTAATCTTCATTTGTTTCATGCAACAAATGAACAGATGCGCTGACCAGAACTCAACCCGGAACTTGCGCTCTTCCTGGAATTCCTGTTATAGGGGTCAAAAGTCCGAAGTTCTTTAGTCTGGCTTGTTTAAGTATTCTTAATTTTAGCCTGAAAAATTAATTTGCCTGAGGAAATGATTTCGACATAAATCTGTTATCAGCTAAAACGAAGAAAATTTTGAATAACGACATTACCTCCCGAAACGATATTGAGACGCTGGTGACATGTTTTTACGAAAAAGTGAAGAACGACACCCTGCTGGCGCCACACTTTCATCATTTGAACTGGCCCGAACATCTGCCCATCATGTTTGATTTTTGGTCATCGATATTACTGGGTGATCAGAGCTACAGACGTAATCCGATGGAAAAACATTTACCGTTGCCCATTGAGACCGAGCACTTCGACCGGTGGCTGGCGCTCTTCTCAGAAACGTTGGAAGAGAACTTTTCAGGACCAAAAGCGGATGAAGCCAGGTCTCGTGCGCATAACATTGCCGGAATTTTTAAGCTGAAAATGGGGCTGGTGCCAGGTTTTTCTGGGGCGAAATAGCTCTTAATTACACTTTCTTTTCATAGATTTCGTTAAGTAACTAAAAGCCTGAATAGTATACCGTGCCCCTCTCCCCGATAGAATTTGACCGTACGGTATAGATTTTTAGGGTAAAACCGCATGCTTGTACGGTGCCTGACGATAGTGCTGCTCATTGCTTCGGCGTGTCAATCCGATAGAATTGCCTGCCCCGAAGTTAAAGTTGCCAAACTTCGCAACAAGCCTTTTAAGAATTTCCATACCGTCACCGCCAAAAAGGCCGAGCGCGAAACTAACAATCTACAGCCCGTAGCCTCACGCCGCGAAACACGCCCTGCCTTAGAACATGTTTCCGTGGAAGAATGGGATTGCCCTAAACCGGGCATGAAAAAAAATATCCCGAAAGCCCTCAAGGAAAATATTCGGAAAAACATGAAGAAAGTACGCTCCTACCTCAAAAACAAGGAGAACACACCTGACTCTGTTCGCACAGGCTATCACCTGAAACGGTAATACAATTTTTTACTCGGTCGTCTTCGCGACAAAAAAGTCATTTAACTTAGGCTGCATTTTGGTTGTGTTGGCGGATTATGGAACCTTTGCGGCCGGCAATTTTGAACAGCCAATCAACTTGCATTGTTATCCAAGTGATAATCCTGAAACTATATTAAAATATGAACAACAACAATCGCGATCACTACTACCACGCAGAAGATCTCAAGAAATTTGGAAACATCGGTGAATTCGGAAAAGAGCTGGCCGACAAATTCTTCACTTACTACGGAGCTGTATTCGCCGAAGGCGCGCTCACAGCAAGAGAAAAATCTCTGATCGCCCTGGCCGTTGCCCACACCGTGCAATGCCCATATTGCATTGACGCCTATTCAACCGACGCCACCGAAAAAGGATGGACCGAACTGCAGATGATGGAGGCTGTGCATGTGGCGGCGGCCATTCGTGGAGGTTCTTCGCTGGTACATGGTGTACAAATGATGAATAAGGTGAAAGAGATAAGCATGTAAAACATGACGATCGTTAAAAAATCTCTTGTCGCGCGTCACAACGAACTGGCTTCTTCACATGTTCAGTTGGAGGTGCTGGAACATCGGACTACACTTACACCCTTTGCAGAAAAGCTAAACGAGTCGGGACTCTATCCGCTTAAGCCTACCGGCATCACGATCTTCCAGGTAAACGTCGGCAAGATGTGCAACCAAACCTGCGCTCATTGCCACGTAGACGCCGGGCCCGACCGCCTGGAGATCATGACCCGCGACACGATGATGGAATGCCTGGCCGCATTGGAAAGAACCGATATCGACGTTGTAGATATCACGGGCGGGGCGCCCGAAATGAATCCGGATTTTCGATGGTTCGTTGAAGCGCTCACTGCCATGAACAAACATGTGATGGTGCGATGCAATTTGACGATCATCGAGGCCAACAAGAAATTCAACGACCTTCCGGAATTCTACAAAAAGCATAAGGTTGAAGTGGTGTCGTCGCTGCCGTTTTATTATGCCGACCGCACCGACCGCCAGCGCGGCGAAGGTGTTTTTTTACATTCGATAGATGCCTTAAAAAAACTCAATGCCGTGGGGTTTGGAAAAGAAAACTCCGGACTGATACTGAATCTGGTCTATAATCCTGCCGGCGCATTTTTGCCCGCGAGCCAGCAGCAACTGGAAAAAGATTTTAAACGCGAGCTGAAAAAGAATCACGACATCGAATTTAACCAGTTGTTTTGCATCACCAATATGCCCATTAGTCGCTACCTGGAGTACCTGATCAACAGCGGCAACTATGAAAAGTATATGGAAAAACTTGTGCAGGCTTATAATCCCGCGGCAGCGATGAGTGTGATGTGTCGCAACACGATCTCTGTTGGCTGGGATGGCAGCCTTTACGATTGCGACTTCAACCAAATGCTCGATCTAAAGGTAAACGGGTCCGTAAGACATGTACGCGATTTCAATCAACAACTGCTGAATGACCGTGAGATCATTGTCAACCAACACTGTTATGGTTGCACAGCGGGGAGTGGTTCGAGTTGTGGGGGGCAGGTTTCCTAGTCATTGGGCAAATGGCATTGGCATTAGTCAATGTTCATGAGTCAACTGTCAATGGAAACGTTTTTGATTCCCTAGTGCTAGTGACAAATGACTGATTCCAAATTCGTCATTTGTCGCTAGGCCACTTTAAAAATTCATATTGCTGCAGCACCATCGTCCTCACGTTTCTTTCTTTTGCATACTTGATAAAATTTTCTTCCGGGTCGGGTGTCTCGAAATAATTTTCGGATGTGCGTCCGTAGTGGATTGGGCACACTATTTTCGCCTGGAGAAGTTTTGATGCCACTACAGCTTGTTCGGGGTTGAGCACTGCGGGAATGCCTGTGTCGACAACTTCTCCCTGATTGAGTCGCGCCGCGTTGATGGGCATAAAGGCTATATCAAATGGACCATAGGCGTTGGCGATATCTCGCCAGTAGCCATGCCAAAGCGTATCGCCACAATGAATAATTTTTTTTCCACCTCCCCGAATCACCCACGATACCTGCGGATGACCAAAGCCATCGACGGCTGGCACAGGAATGGCCACCAGATCGCTGGTCCTTCTTGATATGTCGACGGGCTGATGAAGTTTTGCGGTCTGCATTCGAAGGTCTCGGGCGTCAATCCAGGGCCACGAATCTTCGAAACAAAACAATCTGCTTCGTTTATCAAATACACTTTTTAGTGCTGCCGGATCAAAATGATCGGAATGATGATGCGTGATCAGCGCATGGGTGAACTCCGTGCTGGTTTCCAACTTCTTATCCTTTTGTTCTTCGTAAGCAGTTGCGTCGACAAACAGCGTGGTGGTGCCTACTTCGATTTTGATACCTGCCCAGGCCAGTCTTTGTATTTTCATTACAGGCTTATCTG
>JBMOKS010000728.1:0-5277 GCA_049324355.1 Bacteroidota bacterium | reverse complement strand
GAGGCCAGGAATTTGTCCAGCCGGCCCCGGGCTGTGCGCCTGACTTTATTGATCACCAGAGGGCTCCACCCCAGCAAAACACCTTTGAGTCCAAGAGCCATGCGCGACCAGCGCCAAAAGTTGAACCGGTCCTCATGCCGGAAGATCTTTCCATCGCGGAAAATAAACTCAGCATCGATAATGTTATGCACTTTTCTGCCTGTAAGCGTAAAGGTATAATGAGCTTCCCAACGAGCTTTCCCTGAGTTATCGTCGGCCCTCACACTGCTAAAGGTAACTTCAAGGTCTTTTGCTGAGGTGAGTAACATTTGCCACATGCCCCTCACCTCGCGCGAAGACAAATTTATAAAGGCAGGATCTGAGAATATTGCCTCAGAATGGTACGCATCTTGCATGACTTTGAAGTCTCGCTGATGAAAAGCCTGGTAAAACCGCGTAATGAGTATTTCGTGCGGGTGCATGGGTTGACAAGGTTGGTATAACAAGATAGCAAAATCGATATAGTTTTAAATCAAAAGTTTTCTTTGTAACTTTTTATCAGCAGAGCCTTCAACAATTTCACCATTTGACATTTAACCCCTGGAGCATGAAAGTATTTACATTCGTATTGATGATGGCGCTATCCGTTGCAGCTGTGCAGGCGCAAGGATGGGAATTCGGATCAAATTTTAACTACGCCAGCGCAACAGGAAGCATGGCCAAGAATATCGACGACGCCTTTGGCATCACGTTCGACGTCGCCAAAAAATTAAAATCTCCGTTTTCGCTCGGTGTCGAACTCGATTTTGGTGCCTATGGCTACCAGACTTCACGTCAACAATACACGTTTGACGACGGATCTGTTACCGAAACAGATGTGAATGTGAGCAACAACATCACCAATCTTTTTATCACTAGCAAATACTTCTGGAGAAACGGCAAGAGACTTAATCCCTACGTCAGCGGAAAGGTAGGATGGTCGTGGTTTCGCACCACGTTAGCCATAGAAGATCCCGACGACCAGTTCGCCTGTCACCCGATTGAATCCGATATCCTTGCCAAAGACGACACCTATATCTTCAGCGGCGGTGCTGGCGTGCGGCTTGACTTCCAGGCCTTGTTTAAAAAGATGGAGGCAGGGCGTTTTTACTTCGACTTGAGCGTGCACTCTACACAAGGCGGTGTAGTAAGATATATGAACACAGCAATGGATCCGTCACAGCCGGCACCGGACAAAGACGTGAACGCAAAATTCATCAATACCCAAACACAGGTTATTCACGAACACCACGTAGGGTATATCTACAGCAGTACCATCAACATGATAGAGTATCGCTTTGGTATGATATTCAGGACCACAGGGTTTCAACAATAATACATTATTGTAGACAGCAGAGGCCGAGGCAGTAAATCTACTGCTTCGGCTTCCTTTTTATTGGCGTTATTATCCTTTCTTTCATCCTCAAAATCTTCACAAAGTCCGCTCCGAACGAAAGTTTTTTTGCCAGTGGAGAATCCTCGTTGATGGCCCGCCAGAAGGGTGTGATCTTTTGAATAGGTTCACCTCGTTCGAATCTCTCGTGTGCTGCCTCGGCCACGATGCGAAGAAAAATACCCGTTGTCAACGGGCAGGTATATTCCGCTCGGAATTCCGTAGCCAGGTCTTTCCTGATCTGATGCAGGGTGATACTTCGTCCTTTCGGGATCTGTTTCACATATTCGTCGATAAGCCCAGGCGTGGCGATGAGTATGATACTCCCGGCGGGCATATCTGCAAAATCCTTTTCCAGCTTTTTGATATGGGGCCTCTTCGCGGCAGCTAACTTCTCGGTCCAACTGGTTCCCTTCGCAGATTTGACACCAGTTTTTCCTGTTGATACCTTCTTGGCTGCCATAGTTGACTATTTATGAAACTACTTTTTCAATTTCGTACCCCAATGAGACCAGACCCGACGAATACGATTTAACGTCTTTCAAACGTGTTTTTATTCTGTTTTGAACACCAGAAAAAAGGAGCTTCCCATTTCCCAACAGAATGGGGTGCACTGCAAGCCAAAGTTCATCTACCAGACCAGCATTTAGCAGACTCGAAGTTAGCGATGCACCACCAAAAAGCCAGATGTCTTTTCCTTCCCCCGACTTCATAGCGTCGACTTGTGATTTAAGATCGCCACTCATCAGCGTTGTGTCTTTATAGGCAGACTTCAACGTATTGGAAAAAACATAATTCTTCATCTTCGCCCAGGGATTGGCTGCGCTTCCTCCCGTATGGTCACCTCCTGCCCTTAGCATCATTTCATAACTTTTCCTGCCAAAGAAAATGGTATCGATACGTTTCATAAAATCGCTCATGCCATAATCCTGATCTGTGAAACACCAGTCGTATTCACCCTGCGGCCCCTCGATGTAGCCATCGAGGCTAACCGCCACACCTAAAATAATTTTACGCATATGAGTTTTTTTTATTCTAACTCAAGGCCATTTCCGGATGTTTGAAGTAACTCATAAAAGTTGCTACGGGTTCTTCCTCCAGCAGATTGAATTGGTTCAGAATTTCGCTGGCAAATTCAACCATCGCTACACCGCTGGCGGTAATCAAATTACCATCGGCAACGGCGAGTTGTTTGACATAGTTCTGTTCTCCGCGATAAGAAGGCGCATACTGTTTTAAATAATACTCGAGGTGATTACTAGTGTGTTTTACTGAATTCAAATACCCCTGTTCACCTAAAAATGCAGTAGCACCGCAAATGGCCGCCACTGTTTTGTTTGCATCAAGCACTTCATTCAGCAGTGACTTTATTTCTAAATTTCCACCCTGCTCCCAGCTATGTCCACCCGGCAGAATCAGCAAATCGATTTCGTTTACATTTACCTCATTCAAAGCTCTGTCGGGCATCACTGCCACGTTGCCGAGCGAGCGAATGCGTTTTCCGTCTTTCGAAAATGTTGTCACTTCAAAATCAGTAAACTTTTGCAATGCTGCCATGACGAGCGAAGGTTCCCAATCTGAAAATCCGTCGAATACATAGACAAAACAATTTCTCTTTTTCATGATGTGGTATTAAAAAGTTTTTGTTAAAATTTCTTTTCGTTGTGACACAACGATCGCAGCAAGCGCGACCAACATGGTGTGTAGATATCTGAATCTTGAAGGAATGAAATTTTCAGTAAATGCTATTCCCGTCACCGGAAGCAGCACAAACAGGTTGATACTTAAAAACAAAAGCCTGAGCAGCCTGTTCATCCGGGTGATTTCCTGACCGGAGTTCTTATTCAAAAAATTGTCCATGACGCTCTGATAGTTTCAAGCGATTCCAATCTGTACTTCTGTGATATTGGCTTCAGGATATTTGAAATCGGCATTGACGTAGATCTCACGATTGGCCGATGTCGGCTTGAGTTGATGCTTGCTGATGAATTGCAAAAGCTTTCCGTAGCTCTTGGGCATATCGAGCCAATTGCCTTCGTGCATCGTAGAAACACACCTGAACGCTGTTGTTCTTTTGAAATGAAAACGGCCATCGTATTCTTCCAGAACTTCAGCTACCGGCAACGCGATCTCGAGTGTGAAAGGTTTTGTGGGATCGCCTTCGAAGCCGAAATAATGCCAATGCACCGGCCCCGTAATACTCAGTTGATTTTTGACAGCCTCCTGAAATAACTCCTGCCCAATGGACAGAAACCTTCCTAAATCCTGGACTGTGGTCTCGACGCGGAAAAACAGGAAGTTGATGGGTTTTATCTCTTTGATCAGCATATCTGTTATTTTTATGCCAATTAACGATCGCCCTATGACAGCCTTATGTCAACAGAAAATGGCGTTTTTGAAAAATTCTGAAATATTTTATTCAAACCTGACAATGTCGGTATCAATGGGTGTATAACCCAAAGTCCGACTCATAGACAGGATCTGCCCTTTATGATGGTATTCGTGCGTAATAACGTGGGTAAAAAGCTGAAGGGGCGTTAAGGTCACCTCCTGCTCACGACCTTGAACGATGTTGGTAATGGGCACCGAAAATCGATTCCGATGCTGTTGCAAAAATTGATGCACCAATCCATCGATCTCCTTATAAGCTGCCTTTACCTGACCTAACCGGGTAATGGTTTCGTAACCGAAGGTTGCAGCTTGACGCCAGGAAAATGTCCTAACCAAAATAAATAGGTGTTGGCTACATGAACGAGCAAATAACAAACACTCCGGTTCCCAAAATTTTCGAGATTGGTTGTGAAATGTTCAGTCTTTAGAGACTGACAGAAGGCGAACAACGTTTCTCTTCGCTGGCGTATCAACTCATACTGGTCAAAGATTGGCTCGATGTTCATTTCAGCACGGCAGACTTGTAGTGGAGGGCCAGTTCGTCTACGACTTCTTCCATCACTTCTCTTAGCTTGTCGGGAGACTCTATCTCCACGGCATTGCCGAACATGAGCAACCATCGACCGAAGTTACGGAGGCTTGCCACGAGGAACGTCATACGAATCTTGTCGCCGAGGTCTTCCTCAGAAACGAAACCATAAAAATACTTCGCGCTACGGGTATACCGGGCAGCTGACTTTTCGAACGTGAGCACAACTTTTTCCATATCGCGATGCGCCTGCATGAGGCTATGGAAATATTCCTGGAGCGTATAAAGATTTCTCGAATCGAACGCCGCGCCCGTATTCACCATTTTCTGAATCATGTCTACACGAAAGTCACGATAGCCATTGCGAAGACGGCACCAGGCGATGAGGTGCCAGCGCCCGCTATAGTGTACGATGCCGATGGGCTCTATTTCGCGTTGAGTATGTTCTTGGGTATTGGCAGAATAATAGTCGAGCAACAAAACGTTCCGGTGCGAAATGGCTTGTTGAATATCGGCCATCCATTCGTTGGGATATTCAGGTTGTTGGTCGGGCAACCTGAATACTTCAATGGACGACTGGAGGTTTTCAAGATGATCTTTTTCGGAATCATTCAACACCGCTTTGATCTTCAGCAAAGCCGACTCATAGGCTTTACGAATAGAATCATCTGTCATCTTCTCTACCAATTTTCCAGCAGTGAGCATGGCGCTGGCCTCTGGCTGACTGAACATGACTGGCGGAAGGTGATAACCGTCGACTATAAAATATCCTTTACCGGCTTCTGACCCAATGGGCACACCGGCTTCCATCAGCGCTTTCACATCGCGATATACGGTACGCAGGCTTATCTCAAAGCGATCGGCAATTTCTTCGGCCTTCACAACCCGTTTAGATTGCAGCTGGATAAGGATGGCAGTAAGGCGGTCAATCCGATTCATGCACTAC
>JBMOKS010000727.1:0-5326 GCA_049324355.1 Bacteroidota bacterium | reverse complement strand
ACAACGCGAGTGCTTCGCTGATGCTGCTATTGGCCGACGTCACGTTGCTGGAGCCAGCGATGGCTTCAAAATATTGCGTCAACTTGGCTTTTGGAGCAGTTGCCTTGGCCTCCAGTTCACGCGCCTCAGCCTCACGTTTTGCTTTTTCCTCAGCTTCTTTTTTTCGCGCTTCTTCCTCCTGCTGTTTTCTGAGGGCTGCCTCCTGCTGTTCCATTCTGGCTTTTTCTGCGGCGCTGGCTTCCATAGCTTTTTTCTTACTCTTACAAGCAGAGAAACAAAGCATCAGAACCATGACCAGCGTGATCAGCTTAGGTGGGTTTTGAATAAGATTTATCATTTTATTGAATTTGAGTTGTTTTAAAAACAATGACAGCATAACGACCACAGCCGTTAATATTATGCCATGATCAAAGGTTTAATGGTTTTATTTGGAGCACAAGGACTTTTGGTGGAATGGTGAAAAAATTCTACACCCTGATGAATGCGTCGGTTACTGGCCGACGATCATTTTCTCACCCAAGTATATGTATGAAGGCAGGCCACCGATGAATTCCAAAGAAATCTGTACTCCGGATTCTTGCTAATGTTGCCAACAACAGATCAAACCGTGAAACTGGTATGGCCGAAATACGTAAAATTGAATCTGTTCCCATACGCCATGTTATTTGAATTTTGTGTTTAAATATTTTCGACATAATAAAATGACTGTATCGATCTGAATTACCTGACCGATCCCAGATCTGCCGACGCTTTTGATCGGCCATGCTGGACTATTTCTATTATACAATCTGGGCTATTTAAATAGTCCATCTAAAATATACCTTTACGACACCTGCCTTCTTGTAACGGCCGGAGGATGGTATACGTAAGACCGAATCTATTTTATGCTTTGTTAAAAAACTATTCGATATACAAATGACTGCTACCGCTACAATTGCCACAAAACCTGAAAAAATTGTATCCACGCGAATTCAATCCATCGATCTTCTGCGGGGAATTGTTATGATCATCATGGCATTGGACCACGTGCGCGACTATTTTCATGCCGATGCGTTTTTATACAATCCGGTGGATCTTTCTAAAACGAGCGTGTCCTTATTTGCCACACGTTGGGTAACTCACTTTTGTGCTCCCGTGTTTGTTTTTCTGGCCGGAACTTCTGCGTTTCTGGTGGGGAGCCGCAAAGGTAAAGCCGACCTTTCTTCGTTTCTGCTGAAGAGGGGACTATGGTTGATTGTGCTGGAGTTCACCATCATCAATTTCTCGTGGTTCTTCAACATTCAATTTTCACTAATCGCCATGACCGTAATCTGGGCGCTGGCAATAGGCATGATCCTGCTGGCCGCTGCGATTCATTTGCCTTATAAAGCAGTTTTTGCCCTCGGCCTGTTGCTTGTGGCGGGGCATAATTTATTAGACAATGTGCACTTAGAGGGTAATGGCGCGGGAGCAATCGGTTGGGCTCTGCTCCACGAGTTCAAAGGATTCGCGTTGGGACATTTCTTCCTGTTCATCGGCTACCCTATTCTGCCGTGGACGGGCGTCATGTTGCTAGGATATTGCTTTGGCAAATTGTACCTGCCCTCGGCCGATAGCGAAACGCGCAAAAAAACAGTTCTATGGACGGGTGTGTCCATGGTGGCCGCCTTCTTGGTGATCCGGTTCATCAACAGCTATGGCGATCCGTTTCCTTGGTCGGCGCAGCAGAACGGCGCGTACACGTTTTTGTCGTTCATGAACGTGACCAAGTATCCACCGTCGTTGTTGTATATTCTTATCACACTCGGTCCGGCGTTTATTTTCCTGGCATTATCTGAAAAACTCACGGGCAAGCTAGCCCAGTATGTTATCGCGCTGGGAAGGGTGCCGATGTTTTATTATATCATTCACCTCTATTTGATCCACATCGTGGCATTGATCGCCGCGTTGGCAACCGGCTACGAAGTTTCTGACATGGTGTTCAATACCTGGGTTACAGACTCACCGAACCTGAAAGGATACGGATTCTCTCTTGGCGTGACTTACCTCGTGTGGATTGGGATAGTACTTTCGTTGTATCCGCTGTGCCTGTGGTACGATCGCTACAAGACGGCACATCGCGAAAAATGGTGGTTGAGCTATCTGTAAAAAATAGTCAAGAGGCTTTGATCAACATAACAAGGTAATGGAGTTCTTTTTGAATTTCACAAGATCAGACCAGCATGATTCCGGCAGCAAACCTGCCGGAATCACCTTTTCTGGCTGAGAAGAAATAATGGTTATTTTTCACGGTACAGAGGTTAGAAATCTCAATAGCCGATTCTTTCACTCCAAATTCAAGTAATTGTATCTTGTTGGCTTTCCAAAGATCGAGGTTAGCCTTGTTGTTGGGTTTGGCTATCATCAACTCGCGCTCTCTTCCAAAGGTTTGATCAATTTCATTCACAACTTCTTCACCCACTTCATAAGACTCCTGGCTCACTGACGGTCCGATGCCGGCCACAACATGTTCTCCGCGTGTGCCGAACAACACATGCATCTGCAGCAAGGTCTTCTCCAGTATCTTCGCCACTGTTCCTCTCCATCCTGAATGAACAGCGCCAATGGCTTGATTTTTTGTGTCGTACAACAAGATTGGAACACAATCTGCCGACATCACGGCAATACAAAGTCCTTTTTTATTGGTAACCAGCGCATCGGTTTCCACGAGCTCGGCTTTAGAAGTCTGAGCGGTAACATTTACAATTCTCGTTTTGTGAACCTGCGAAGGCAAATAAAGTTTCTCCACCGGAATTCCCAATGCCTGCGCGAGCGTACCTCGGTTTTTCCATACTTCTTCCTTGTCTGGCAAGCTCGATAAACTCAACGTAAATTCTTTGCCGGCCTGTGTTGTGCCCCGGTCAGTTACAAAATGTTTGATGGACTGCTCGTTCTCCAAATTATCAAACTGCCAAAGCTCGAGGTCACCGATTCTGATCTTCTTCATGCTGTTATGCAAATCAATCTCAAACTTAACGCACAAACCCTCACTGCTACAAGTCTATGTCAGTTTTTATGGATTTTTTGAAAGAACTGAAGTTACATCTGCCGGCAGAAAGTCGGCATCGATCCACTTAATATCGAAGTCACTGCTATAGAAGAAATATTTCCCGTCGTTGGACATGTATGTGCAATATTCATATGTAGGTGTATTAATCCGTTTGCCCATATTTTTCGCAGCGTTCCATTGTCCGTCCGGTCCCTTCACGGAGTAATAAAGGTCTCCGGTTCCATAGCTGTCGCTTCGGCCGTCGGAAGTGAAGAACATCACTTGTTCGTTCGTTGAAACCCAAGGGTCGTGTTCAGACTGAGAGGCATTGATCGCGGGCCCCAAATTTTGAGGCACACCGAACTTTCCATTTTCAAATCTGCTAACGTAAATGTCATGTTGTCCGAAACCACCTCCCGCCGATGTAGCGAAATACATGTTGCCATTGCCCGCGAAAGCCACGTAGTATTCAGAGCTGTCGGAGTTAACCGCCAAAACGTTCTCGGGCGCAGTCCATTGTCCGTCTTCCTTCTGCCGGATGAACCAGATATCGAAATCGCGCGCTGTGTCGGATTCGTTGCGCGGGCGATCGGAGATAAAATACAATTTTCCGTCGGGTGAAAAAACTGCATCTGCTTCCGAATACTCTTCCTCCGAAAATGGAGCTACAACTGGCGTCGACCATTCCGTTCCGTTGAAGTGCGATTCATAAATGTCATATTTACCATGGCGCGAGCGGGAGAAGTAGTATGTTTTTCCATCGGGTGAAAAAGTTGAATTAAAATCCAGTGAATCGATGGAAACAAGTCCGGGTAAAAATGTAAGTGCCACCGAATCCGGTCGCGGTTCCGGATAGGGTATAGAAGTTTCGTTCGTCCCTGATGTTGTGGAGGAACATTGCATCAACACTAAAGCGATTGCCGCCGGAAGGAGGGAGTATGTTAATTTCATATTTTGTTTTTTATTGTTAAAGGGCCCTGGTTCGATGTTCTATTGCCTTCCCTTGCTATACTGACGCTTTTAGTATTTCGATCACAGTTTTCTGTTCTTTTAAGTTCAGCGATGCAAATCCAAGCCTGGCTGAATTGTAGTTCGTCGTGTGCGTATTGTAAAGAAGGCCATCGCTCATGACCAATCCTTTCAACGCCGCCTGCCCGGAGATCTTCTTCAACTCGCGCGTATTGAACTTCGTCCACACCGACATGCCCCCATCAGGAACTCTAAACGTAACCTTGTCGCCAAGATTGTCTGCCAGCAGCGCACAAAAATGATCGCGTCTTTCGCGGTATAATTTTACCACTTTCTTAATGTGCCTTCCAATCGTACCATTTTTATATAATTCAGCCAACGCGATTTCCATGAGGCTATCGCCCTGCCAGTCTACCGGTCGGCGTAAATGGGCGACGGCGTTAATAAAATTCTTGGGGGCAACCAAAAAACCGATACGGATGGCGGGCATCAGGGTTTTGCTCAACGTACCGATATACACTACGGTACCCTGGTGATCCAGGCTGGCCATAGGCAACACGGGGCTGCTATTGTAGTGAAAGTCATAGTCATAATCGTCTTCGATAATGGCAAACTTGTATTGTGCCGCCAGTTCCAGAAGCCGAATGCGTCGTTCAGGTGTCAACGTCACCGTGGTGGGATGATGGTGGTGAGGGATAACATACACGAGTCCGATCTTTTTCTTTTTGCAAAGCAACTCCACAGCATCGATGTTCATGCCTTGTTCATCGACGGGCACCCGGTTGATCGCGGCACCTGCCTCCTGGAAGGTTAGCGTCGCCGCGAAATAACTGGGCTCTCCGACAACAACATGACTGCCGGGTTTGATCAGCAATCGCGACGCAAGATAGATAGCCATTTGCGCTCCCTGCGTGATCATGATGTTATCCGGCGAGATGGCCAACCCGCGGGTGTCGCTAAGGAAAGTGGAAAGCGTTTCGCGCAAATAATTTGTTCCCTGGGGTCCTCCATAACCGTAATACTTTTTAAATGCGCTTCGGCGGGCCATGCTTCGCAGCTCACGAATAAAAAGTTCAGTAGGAGCTTCCCGTACGTCAGGGAAACCATCGTTTAAAACCAAACTTCCGGCGGCAAGTTGCGGGCTGCGTATCGGAAATAGGATCATATTTTTTTCGTCGATCGCAAAATTTGTTTTCTCCGGGTACTGTGTCACGAGGGCGTCGGGCTTGATTTTTACCGGTTTTATTTCCGGAAGATGCTGAACTACAAACGTCCCCTTCCGGGGTATCATCTCAATCCAGCCTTGCGCGAGCAGTTCGTCATAAGCTGCTAGCATCGTTTTTCGATGAA
>JBMOKS010000726.1:0-5333 GCA_049324355.1 Bacteroidota bacterium | reverse complement strand
AAAGGCAAACATTTGATTGATAATGCCCTGACCATTGGTATAGAGATTTCCAAATACGGCATCTTTGCCTCTGGGCCCGAATACGAGGTCGGCAGTGAAGCCCGCCTTTTCGCCAGCGTATGTGGCAACCAGGTTCACCATGCCCAACCCGAATCCCGGCTGATTGGCGAACGATGTTCCCGTGGCCTTCGAGCCAGCCCAGGTAGTTCCGAACGTGGTATGGAAATAAGTGTCGATCGATCCTGATAGCGTAAAAGTCTTCTCATCTTCTTTCTTTTCTTCACCGTCGGTGTTGGCGTCAATTACCTGTGTGCTTTGTGTGTTGATGGCCGAAGCCATAACTGTTTCTTGGCTAAATCCGGCGGCAGGTATCAACAGAGCGAGGAAAAGTCCTATGCATATTTTTGGGGTTTTCATATTTTTACGTTGTGTTTTAATTAACAATAAGCTAAGGTTATCCCAGGGTGGTCTCGTACACCTCCTGGGGTGCTTTAGTGAAATGCCTCCGATTCCGATAGCTATCGGGACGGAGGCATTTGTATTTTTAGATAACTTCTTTTGCCGTAGTCAAATCGAACGGATAAACGTTCTCGCCGTGCTGGCTGTAATCCTGACCAACTTTCTTTTCTTCAGGGCTTACCTTCAGGGAAGAGATCAGGTCTGTAACTTTCAGAATGACCAGGGAGCCGATAAAAGTGTAAGCCACCACAATGGCCAGGGCGATCATGTGTACTTTGATCAATCCGAATTCGCCGAAGAACAAACCATTGCCGGTAGTGTTAGCACCGTTTACAGCGGTGTTGGCCAACAAGCCAGTCATCACCATACCTACAGCTCCACCTACACCGTGGCAAGGGAAAACGTCGAGTGTATCTTCCAAAGAAGTTTTGGATTTCCAGTGCACTACTACGTTGCTGACAATGGAAGCTACAGTGCCGATGAACAAGCTTGAAGGGATTGTTACGAAGCCGGCGGCAGGCGTGATGGCAACAAGTCCAACCACGGCGCCGATACAGAATCCAAGGGCTGAAGGTTTTTTACCCCTTACGGAGTCGAACAACACCCAACAAAGACCTGCAGCAGCAGAGGCGGTGTTGGTAGTGGCGAAAGCAGATGCTGCCAAAGGGCCGGCACCGAGGGCGCTACCGGCGTTGAAACCGAACCATCCGAACCACAATAATCCGGTGCCGAGGAGCACGAAAGGAATGTTCGCGGGAGATATGGAAACTTTTTCTTCGGATTTATTTCTCAGGTAGATGGCAGCAGCGAGTGCGGCGAATCCTGCAGACATATGCACAACGGTTCCGCCGGCGAAATCAAGAACGCCCATTTTGAAGAGGAATCCATCGGGATGCCAGGTCCAGTGTGCGAGTGGAGCATAGATCAGCAAAGAGAACAGCACCAGGAAAATCACATATGACTTGAAGCGGATTCTTTCTGCGAAAGTACCGGTGATCAGAGCGGGTGTTATAATGGCGAACTTCAGCTGGAAGAAGGCAAACAATACCAGAGGAATGGTAGGCGCAAGTGACCAGGGCTTGCCGTCGAGCACGTTTTGGAACATGAAGAATGAGCGGGGATCGCCTATGAATCCGCCGAGGGAATCACCGAAGGCAAGGCTGAAGCCCACTACGATCCACAAAACGCTGATTACGCCCATGGCGATGAAGCTCTGGAGCATGGTGGAAATGATGTTTTTAGTATCGATCATACCGCCATAGAAATACGCGAGGCCGGGTGTCATGAGGAGTACAAGGGCTGAGGCCGTCAGCATCCAGGCTACATCTCCGGAATTAATTCCTTCGGTGACGATAGTATTAGGCACTGCCGGCATAAAAAGGGCCAGCACGCTCACTGCTATCAGCAAGACAAACAGCAAAAGTGATTTTTTCATATGTTGTTTAGTTTAAGGGTTAAAATTCTATCCTATTGTCCGTTATTTGATATAAATTTTTTAACAATAGCTTAAAAATAAAACCACTTTTGAATAAAAATTAACGAAAACGTTATAGATAGGGTGTGTTTTTAACCGAAAACGTGGATTTATTATGATTTTTTCAAGAAATGAGGGTTTGGTGGAATTAAATTCTGTGACTTTTGAATTGCCAGATGATTATTCTGGATAATATAATTTTTATTACTTTTTATTTTACCGGACCTGGGCTTGGGAGGGATGGCAGGTTAAAAATGCCGGCGTTAGGGCAAACCGCATTTGGATCAAGTCGAATATTGTTCTAGAGAGCAATGCCTGAACGTTGAAAATAGTAGTATCAATCTCGGGTTGCCTCCATGTACAATAGCCGACCTTAAGCTATAGAGATGCGTTTAGTTTTTGTATATGATGTCGCCAGATATCTTGTCTTTTGAATTTAATACTGCACATATCCTTGCAATTCTGTGGGCTGTTTCTTTTGTATCATCAACAAGGGAATCAAAGGCCAGGAAGTAATTTACTAGCGTCATCCTGATGTCCAAATGCTTGTAGCTATCTATGTAACGTTGAAAGGCTATCGATAAAATATTTTGACAGGCTATGATACCGACTGAAAAATATTCGTATAAACTTGGTGCTAGTATTTGGTATTCGCATGGTAAGCGATTCTGCTTGCAGATTGCTTACCATGCAAAATGAATTGTGCTTGAAACCGCGCAGGTTTCAATCGCTCTCCCTGTGCGACTGCGGGTTTTATCTGTGCATCGCATTAGATGTCGCACAGTTACACTGAGTGTTTCGGTGCAAAGACCCGCGCAGTAAACTAACACCAAGCATAAAAGAAAATCTAACGATGATTGAAGAAGCCTTCAGTGTGAACGGAACTCCCTACTTGCTCATATTCTTTTTCCACCATGACTGAAAAACAATCAACCCCCAGATGCGAGCATGAATGTCGCCGGGGTTGGCGGAGAAGAGCTGTCGCTTCAATTTTTCTATTTCGGGATAATGAAATATTCCCTGGGCTTCGATCAGTTTTTGGTTTAATAAATCGTCTATGATCAATGACTTCATTTCTTTTCGGAACCATTTTAGCAAGGGCACCTCAAAACCTTTCTTCGGACGGTTATACAGCTGAGGAGGAAGTATTTCACGGAAAGCGTCTTGTAAAATTCTTTTCCGGATCTGTGACGTGATCTTATAATTTGAAGGCAGACTGAATATGAAGTCAACCAGTTCGAAATCCAGGAAAGGTGTTCGTATCTCCAGGCCATTGGCCATGCTCATCAGATCTACTTTCGTGAGCATGTCGTTGGGAAGCACGAGGTTTACATCCGTTAGCAGGATGTCGTTCATAACGTAATTTTCGGGAATGGACTTCAGCAAGGTCTCCTTTTGCTGAGCATAATCTTGCAGCAAAAATTTTTCTTTCGACACGGGGCTTAGCAGTTGAAGTGCTTCCGGTTCCAGGGCATACCCGGCCCAGCGCCAATACCTTTCTTTCGACGACAGACGTGCTCCCTCTGCAAAACGAACAAGTTGCCTGACTTTATTCGAAAGTTTACTGTTCCGCGATTGCGGAAACATTTTCCAAAACGGAAGCAAGCCTATCACCGCATTTTCTTTCCAGCCCCGATGGATCATCCGGTGAAATGCTGCGTGCTTGTTATAGCCCGCCAGCAATTCATCAGCACCGTCTCCAGACAGGGCCACGGTTGCGTGTTTACGTGTTTCTTTACTTAATATATAAACATTGATCGCCGACGAATCGGCAAAAGGTTCATCCAGGTAGTTGAGTATGGAATCTACGTGAGCATACAGGTCGTCGTTTGTGAGCGAAAAGACTGTGTGGTCTGTTTTAAAGTGTCTGGCGACGAGTCGCGCATACTCCGTCTCATCGAAGAATTTTTCATCACGAAACCCGATAGAAAAGGTATGAAGATCGGGTTTGTGTTTGCTGGCGAGACCGGTTATCACCGAGGAATCAATTCCGCCACTGAGAAAAGCACCGAGTGGCACGTCCGAGATCAATCTTCTTTGCACCGATGCCTCTAGCAATTCCGATATTTTGTTTTTCGCTACCTCGTATGTGATCAGATTTTTTTCAGATCGTTCGCGATCATAAGGAATATGGTAGTATTGACTTAATTCAAGCCGCTTGTTTTTTACCTTGATGTATTGTCCCGGCAGCAATTTTTTTATTCCGGAGAAGATGGTGCGCGGCGCCGGTATGTAGTTGAGCTGTAGATAAGTGTACAGCGCGGTATAATCGATTTCTTTTTCAAGACCATATTGCAGTATGGATTTCATCTCCGATGCAAATATGAATTTGTCGTCATCGAAAACATACAACAGCGGTTTTACGCCGTATCGGTCGCGGGCGATGAAAAACGATTGTTCGATTTTGTCGTAAATGCAGAATGCAAAAAAGCCATTGAGTTTGTCCAGGCATGCTTCCTTTTCAAGCATGTAGAGTTTTAACAATACTTCGGTGTCTGACCGTGAAAAAAAACTTATTCCCCGGTCGAGCAGTTGTTGTTTGAGTTCGTGATAATTAAAGATTTCACCATTGAAGATGATGCAGTACCGTTTGCTTTCATCCCACATCGGCTGATGGGCGATCGAAGAAGTGTCGATAATGGAAAGTCGCCGGTGACCCAATCCGACCCACTCGTCAAGATGGATATCCTGAAAATCCGGGCCCCGCTTTTCCAGCGACATGGTGGCGTTGGTGACGTGGATTTTGTTGAATTTCCCGACCAGGTTAAACGCAAAAATTCCGGTTATGCCGCACATGTTGTGTTGCCGCTAAATAATTAAATGGAAAGGTAGGAAGTTTAAACGTTACGGGCTGCATTTAATTTCAAGGCGCCAGCCACCCGCGCAACGAGTAAGAGCAATACCCACCCCATGAGCAGTTGATGTTCCCACGGAGCGCCGCCGGCATCGGGTAACTTGCCCAGCACGCGGGGCAGATAGGTCATAAAAAATATAAACCACACATAAACATGGAAGGCCAGATCGATGCGGGAAAATTTAATGCTTTCAATTTTTCCGGATCTTGCAGCATTGGCCAGAAGGGGCATGGCAAATATGAAAGCATACGCCACAAATCCACCGGCCAATCGGTAAGGGATTAGTTTTACACCTGACAGTGTTACGAACGACAAAAGTTCGATCAGATGTACGCCATGAACAACGGCGAACACCGAATAGAATTTGTCAGACAATAGGTTCACACGTGTAGCAGGTTTATAATGAAACAAAAAAATGACACTGAATACCAACAACGAAAGCCGGCCGGAAAAGCGAGTGGTGGTTTGAAGCGCTTCAATTGTGAAGCCATAAAAAATAACAGAGATTGCCGCGATGGCAATCTCCGTCAGTATGGCCAGGGAAA
>JBMOKS010000725.1:0-5359 GCA_049324355.1 Bacteroidota bacterium | reverse complement strand
GAGCCGGAATTAGCCCGCTTGTTGGGTGTGACGATGGAAATGTTTGCCGACAATATCGATTCATAAAATTCTGTCACCTCATCACTCGAAGTACAATCCACAAAAATGCTGTTGGGGCGGTTGAGTGAAAGCATGCGCTCCACGAATGACGGCATATTCATCGTTTCTCCCTTTTGTTTCATTTCTTCAATGCAACTCTTTAGGTGCAACCCTTCATCGCTGAATAACATTTTACGACTGTTGGCTACGGCCGCAACATTCACTTCCAATAAATTTTCAGAAGCCAATTGGGCGAATTGTTCGTCGATCATGTTGATCAGCGACGTGCCGATCAGTCCGGTTCCCACTAAATATACATTCACCACTTTTCTGTCAGACAGGAAGAAAGCTTCGTGCAAGGCATTGAGGGCTTTTGCCACGTCGGCTTGTTTCACCACAGCCGAAATATTTCGTTCTGAAGAGCCTTGCGCGATGGCAGCAACGTTGATCCCGTTCTTTCCCAGCGCTGCAAACATACGACCGCTGGTACCGGGGCTGTGTTTCATGCCGTCACCCACAACAGCAACAACTGAGAGGTCATTTTCTGCCTGAACTTCGTCTATCTCTTCACTTCGGATCTCGTGTTGAAATTCCTTTTCTATCGCAGCCTTCGCTTGGCGTGCAACAGCACTTTCAATCGCGATACAGATCGAGTGTTCCGATGACGCCTGACTGATGAGAATGACATTAATACCCTCGCGGGCCAAGGTTGCAAATAAACGCATGGATACACCAACAACGCCCAACAATCCACTGCCCTGAATGTTAAGCAGACTAATGCCGTTCATAGAGGAGATACCTTTTATCAGTTTTCCGTTGGTGGACTCAGCGTGGATCACCGTTCCTTCGAAACCGGGATTGAAAGTATTCTTGATCCAGATGGGAATACGATTGACCATTGCCGGCTGCATGGTGGCCGGAAAGATCACCTTCGCCCCAAAGTGCGAAAGTTCCATGGCCTCCTCGTAACTCATTTGTGGAACAGTAAATGCTTTTTTCACCATTCGCGGATCTGCCGTCATCATACCATCTACGTCGGTCCATATCTCCAGGTCAGAAGCATTCAGCGCGCCTGCGAAAATAGCCGCGGTGTAGTCGGAACCACTTCGGCCCAGCGTAGTCGTTTCTCCACTTTCCGATGTTGCAATAAACCCGGTAATGACCTGTACGGCATCGTGATGTTTGAAGTGATCGCGAATAAGTTTATTTGTATTTTCGAAATCTACTTTTGCGTGACCAAAGTGATTATCGGTACGAATGACCTGTCGCGCATCGAGATATTCGGCAGCGATGCCGGCATCTTTCATAGCCTCGGCGATGATGTAAGCCGACAGCCGTTCACCAAAACTCATGATATAATCAAGCGTGCGTGGTGTCCGTTCCTTCACGAGGTAAATGCCATGCAACACATCTTCCAGTTCATTGATCTTGATCTTGACCTGTGCGAGAATGCTGCTTTGTTTTTGTATGCCGATCAGGTCACGAACGGCATCGAGATGACGCTTTTCAAGTTGCTCGAGTTTAGCCTTGTACTCCGCGCTTCCTTCTAAGGCCAGTTTGCTTACCTGAATCAGATTATCGGTAACACCACCGAAGGCCGAGAATACGACAGCAACTTCACTCTTCAAATAAGGTTTCAGGATCGAAAGTACAGACTGTATTCTGGCAGGTGTTGCAACTGACGAGCCTCCAAATTTTAAGATCTTCATGTATAAAAATTATAAGGTATTTAAGCTGTTGTTAAAGATTCTTAGGGGCGATTAAACAGCTTACTTCCTGGAAATAGCCATTACATCTAAGGGGGTAATATGGGGGCACACACGGGTTACCCCGTAATGGTTGTTGTTGTAGTAATGATACTGCATGAGCAAGCAGAAATCAGACTCAGCGAGGAGTTGATGTTGGGAGCTATGTTTTTGCTTGCTGGCATAACGATGATTCGAAATAATGAAATGATTGAGTGGTTTGCAAAATAATTTTCATGATTTTTGTGCGAACTAACATTTATTAGTTCATTGCAAACGTTAGCAACTAAGATGATTGCTGGCAAAGCATTCAAAAAATTTCTATCACAGACAACTTAAATGGCAAACCTGATGTCCAGAAAAAAGAAATTCCCGCGGGAATCGTTTGTGAGCATGACCGAACTTGTGCTGCCCAACGATACCAACACGCTCAATAACCTAATGGGCGGAAGACTCATGCATTGGATGGACATTGTATCGGCCATCGCTGCACAGAAGCACTCCAATCGTATCGTGGTCACCGCTTCGGTAGACAATATTTCTTTCAAACATCCCATCCAACTTGGCAATGTTGTTACGCTCAAAGCCAGGGTGACACGCGCGTTCAATTCTTCCATGGAAGTGCGCATCGACGTCGATGCCGAAGACATTCCGTCTAGCAAAAAAACAGAAAGTAACAGTGCGTACTTCACATTCGTAGCGGTCGATCAATCTGGCAGACCGATCGATGTGCCGGAAGTTGAACCAGAATCCGAAGAAGAAAAATCTCTGTATGATGGTGCGTTGAGAAGACGCCAGCTCAGGCTTATACTCGCCGGAAGAATGAAACCTCAGGAGGCTAAAGAATTAAAATCTATCTTTGACATCAAAGAAACCACGCAAAATTGAACACCATTTTGATCCAGCATCTCTTTCAGGAAGAGCTTTACCACATCCACTATAAGGCAGTAGTTGTTTTAGCAAAACCATGGGAGGATCATTCTCCTGAAGACGTCGCTCTGTTATCCAAGATACTCGGTTCCGTGAAACTGTCGCTGGCTTCCGTTCATATCGTAGTGAAGCCTACCGTAATGCTTCAATCCCTGGCTGACTATCCTGCGTCAAAAATACTTTTATTCGGATCCCAGATAGACCAGGAGATAAAAGCTTACGAAAACGTTTCCCATCAAAACTTCTCTGTGATCAGGGCCGACGATCTCGGTCAATTAGACGATACCAAGAAGCGGAATCTGTGGCTGGCCCTCCGGCAGATGTTTGGTGTTTAGACAACACACTCATTTATCTTGAATAGTTAATCCTATCATTTTTGGCCGTTATACTACTTATTCTATCTTTGCGCAAATTTTGAAGCCATCCTGCTCAATCCAGGGTGGTTTTTTTAACGGTAAACCAGACCATAAACATTAGAAAATGAACATTGTATATCTGATTCCGGCGTTGGGCGTTGTTGGCTTGATCGCCATGGCCATTAAATCCGCATGGGTGACCAAGCAAGAGGCAGGCGATGCGAACATGCAAGAGCTTGCAGGTTTTATTGCCAAAGGCGCAATGGCCTTTTTGAAGGCCGAATGGAAAATATTAGGCTATTTCGCCGTTATTGCAGCCATCCTGCTGGGCTGGTCCGGAACGCTTGTAGACGATTCACATCCCATAATTGCCTTATCCTTCCTTATTGGAGCCGTATTATCAGCTTCAGCCGGATATATTGGTATGAAGATCGCCACCAGGGCCAACGTGCGTACTACGCAAGCTGCGCGTACGAGCCTGGCCAAAGCGCTTAAAGTATCCTTTACCGGAGGTTCGGTGATGGGTATTGGCGTGGCCGGCCTGGCTATTCTTGGCCTCGGCGGGCTGTTCATAATATTTTTCAAACTGTTTGTTCCCGAGGGCGCTGCCATTACCGGTATCGAAATGAAACGTGCTATCGAAGTACTGGCAGGTTTCTCTTTGGGTGCAGAATCTATCGCGTTGTTTGCCCGCGTCGGCGGTGGTATCTACACCAAAGCTGCTGATGTTGGTGCTGACCTGGTAGGTAAAGTTGAGGCTGGTATCCCCGAAGACGACGTACGCAACCCCGCTACGATTGCCGATAACGTAGGTGATAACGTGGGCGATGTTGCCGGTATGGGTGCGGATCTTTTTGGTTCTTATGTTGCCACTATCCTCGCTACCATGGTACTAGGTCAGGAGATCGACGCCTCGAGTGATAACTTCGGAGGTTTGTCGCCCATCCTGCTGCCTATGCTGATCGCCGGTCTCGGCCTAGTGTTCTCGATCGTAGGAACCTGGTTCGTGAAGATCAAAAATGAAACTGACAGTGTACAAAAAGCCCTGAACATCGGCAACTGGTCGTCCATTATTCTTACAGCTATTGCTTCGTACTTTGTTGTGACCAACGTCCTGCCGGAAACGCTGGCACACCGCGGTGTTACGTTCACTTCACTAGACGTTTATATCGCTATCATCATTGGTCTTATCGTGGGTACGCTCATGAGTATGATCACGGAATACTATACAGCGATGGGCAAGCGCCCGGTGTTGTCGATCATTAAACAATCTGGAACCGGTCATGCTACTAATATTATCGGTGGCTTGTCCGTAGGTATGGAATCTACCGTTCTTCCCATTATCGTATTGGCTGGGGGAATCATCGGCTCTTATGCTTTTGCAGGCTTGTACGGCGTTTCAATTGCCGCGGCCGGTATGATGGCAACAACAGCCATGCAATTGGCGATTGATGCATTCGGCCCGATCGCCGATAATGCAGGTGGTATCGCAGAGATGAGCCAGCTTCCCCAGGAAGTTCGCCATCGCACCGATAACCTGGATGCCGTAGGAAACACAACCGCCGCCACCGGAAAAGGTTTTGCTATTGCTTCAGCTGCCCTTACCTCGCTGGCATTGTTTGCAGCATTCGTAGGTATATCAGGCATCACGGCCATTGACATTTATAAAGCTCCAGTGCTCGCTGGATTGTTCATCGGCGGGATGATACCGTTCATTTTCTCATCACTGGCGATCGCTGCTGTAGGCCGCGCAGCAATGGATATGGTGAACGAGGTAAGAAGACAATTCCGTGAGATCCCTGGTATCATGGAATACAAAGCCAAGCCTGAGTACGAAAAGTGCGTGGCCATCTCCACTAAGGCGTCTATCCGGGAGATGATCGCACCCGGCGCCATTGCCTTGACTGTACCGGTAATCATTGGTTTCACCTTCGGCCCTGAAGTGCTCGGCGGGTTATTGGCGGGTATCACCGTATCAGGTGTGCTCATGGGTATGTTCCAGTCTAATGCCGGTGGTGCGTGGGATAATGCCAAAAAATCATTCGAGAAAGGTGTTGAGATCAACGGACAGACCTACTTCAAAAAGTCTGAGCCTCACAAGGCATCGGTTACAGGAGATACAGTAGGAGACCCTTTTAAGGATACTTCAGGTCCGTCTATGAATATTTTGATTAAATTAACTTCTATCGTAGCCCTGATCATTGCCCCCCACATTTCGGACAACGATCATGGAACGGCGAAGAAAATTGAGGAAAACAAGGCCAAAACTGAGATTGTAAGCGAGGTTGA
>JBMOKS010000724.1:0-5377 GCA_049324355.1 Bacteroidota bacterium | reverse complement strand
GCCAGCACGTTAAACATCGCTCCGAAAAGGAATGCCATCCAGTTGCCCGATTGTCCGAGCGGCAAGCCCGGTCCGTTTGTCTCTGTTGTTGTATTCATGGTTCAAACATACAGCGGGCTCAAAGGCAAGGTGTATACTTTTAGTCCGTTACCGGCGTAAGTGATTTCACTTCGACTGACTTTGATCGAATCATGTTAATTGTGATCGGTTCGTGCACATCAATCCAACTTTGGTCGATAACCGGTGGCTTTAAAAGTATTGGTTAACAAATTGTCAGTATTGTTCAGATTTGTTCAGACTGTTTCACAGGGAACAGCGTAGGTGTTGAATTGTATAGCGTGGTTGGTGAATCGAAACTTTATTCCACTTTCAATCGTAGTATTTTTTATGCAGGTAGCTATTACCATTTCTGCCAGGATCGAAGAAAACGGTAATCAAAAAAAGGCGATCAGGGAATGGGCCTCAAAAAATCATCCCGAGATCAAAACCCTCATTGACCGTGGCTTTACGATCAAACACCAAATGGCTCATTCTTCTTATATGACAGTTGTGAGCGCAACTTTTATACTTTCGGATGAGAATTAAATTTCCTTAAAGTCTATCTTGATAGGTTCCTTCGCTGCCATCCGCTGATGTTCAAGCACATTGCGCTGACAAAAAGGCGCCCTGAAAACCGAAAGGATCGCCTTCTGTAAATATGTTTTAACATGATTGTTACACCAATTTTTTGACTCCTGAATCACGCGACCAGCGATTTGTAATGGTGTTCTTAGAAAGAAACCGGTAACTGAGATCTAGCCAGGGGGGTTCTAAAATTCGTATTTTTTGAAGACCGATTCTATTTCTTTAATAAAGTAATCGTGATCTGCCGCGATGAAGTCTACAGCGTTCGACTCCTTCATGCGGCCAATCACTGTAGCGTAATGCACCAAATTCAACGGTGATAGTACCAATTCTTTCAGGTCTCTCGCCAGAAATTCGCGCTTTATCTTGCTTAGCTTCTTGTTGTAGCGATCGGCAAAAAATGCATCCAAATTATCCCCGGTTAACAATTGCTTGATCATGTCATCACGGTGAGACCGAACACGGTCAATAATATTTTCCATTGATAGTTTTACGGCTAACCCCACTGAATTTGAATTGTTAACCTTAATATACTTTAAATTTTTGCCCTCCGAATCGGCTTCAATATTTTTTTTCAACATTTTGTCGTCGCATGTTTAAATAAAAATTATTCGACAGCGAGGTGAGGCTACTACAGTTTTTCGTCCGTGCGAAAAATTTTACTTTCGTTAAAAAAATAACCCTGTCAATTTATGATTTCATTTAAAAACAGAGTCGAAGAAGCTTACGACCAGGTCAGTCCCTTCAAACTTGTATTCACCAACAAAAAATGGAACAGTTGGGAACGTCCACTCTACATCGTATGGATCGTATTGATGGCCGTGGTAGCGCTGCTCTTAAACCTGACTGACTCTCCTCCGTGGACTGTCCCAGCAGCTTTGATTGTCTGGGTGTGCCTGACCCTCCTGGGCTTTTATACCTTCACCAACAGGCACGCCAAGAAAAGGCTCGTAGTTCTTGGCATTAAACCTACCAAAGGTTTTTTCAAGCATTGGGCCAATGATGCCTACCATGAATACAAGCTCAAAAATTATTACAAAAAACTTTGCCAGATGAAAATACTGAGCGCTACCTCAGCCGATGTCGGGCTCACTGAAAAATGCCAAAATCTTTTTGACAACGAATCGAAGGGCTCTGTGAAAAAAGGGGAGTTTGTCTTTGGCAGCGTTATCCTGGCAATAGTTATACCGGCCTGGGATCATTACCTGGAAGCCTTGTACAAAGCCGGTGAGAAACATATCGGACAGGTGGTCAATTTTACCGGTGCTGTGATCCTACTGGTATTTTGTCTTTTAGTGATCGTCGCTTGCTTCCGGTGGATGATCAGCGACTATATCAACAGGCGCAGCAATAAATACAAAGACATTGCCCGGCACCTGGAAATTATTCATTTGAATTTGAAGGCGAGGTATGCTGAATAAAAATTAGTATCGAATCCCGCACAAAAATAATATAAGTAAAGTATTGCATAAATGTGAAACACTTTCCAACTTAGACTGAAGAGAGCCCATCTGCATCATACTCAATTGAGTGTGGCTAGATGGGTTTTTTATTGTGTCCTCCAGGAGTGTGGATTATGTCCGCATTTATGCACGCTTTTGGCATAAAACTCAAAAATGATGAATAGTAAATCTACGCTGCTCTTAATATTACTGGTGGGTATCGGGTTAAACCTTCGTGCCCAATCGGAAAGAGATTTTTACGGAACCGTTATAGACAAGACCGTTTGTCTCCGAAGCGCAAGTGGCATGCCAGACGAGGAAGTTGCAGGTCTCATTTCCGAAATACTTTCTAGGTTTGGGGCGCAGAACCGGTATATCATTCTCAATTGTGCCCAAATAAGTAATTGCCTAGCTACTAAAGACGATGAAGGCCGGCAATATATCCTTTACAACGCCGCTTTTCTGAATCGGGTAAAAACGTTGAAGTTTACAAATTCAACACTTCCCACAGGCGATCGCGACTGGCAAGTGCTTACCATACTGGCACACGAGTTGGGGCACCATATCAATAACCACATCACTAACCCGCTGCCTAGGGCAACTTCTATCGACAAGGAGTTGGAGGCCGATGAAACAGCAGGTTTTTTAATGTACCTACTCAAGGCGGGGTTAGCTCAGGCACAATCGGTTATGTACGACAAAAATGTGACTGAAGAAGGGTCATACACACATCCGCCTAGGCAAAAAAGATTGGATGCCATTGCCAAAGGATATAACAAAGCTAAAGAACTTTATAAAGTTGACCCGAAACCAACCGAAAATGCTGATAGCATTCTAAGTGGTCTAACTCTGCATGTGAAAAGGGATTTCAATGCCAGACAAGGCGACCTGATCGCCTTTAACTATTATCTGCAAGGTCCAGACCAATACCTCGACCAAATTCATGAGGTAAGGTATGTGCGAAACCACAAAACGTTTCCGGAGTTCGCCGGAAGCTACCAGGCATCAAGGACGCGAACCAGCAATTTCAACTTCAGTAGCTACCAGTGGGGACAGATCGAAAACACTTTTGTTACCATTGTGTTGGTCAACGGTTCAATGAGCAAACGCATGCTACTTAAAATAGTATATGATAATTAGCCAAGATCAGTCACACAATATTGTACCATGCATAGCAACTCCAAATCACTCTCGATCCTCCTCCTCGCATTCAGTATGCTTTGCTTATTAAAAGCACACGCACAAAATCGAGCCACTGGATTAATTTTTGACGACGATAAATACGAGAAAATTGAACGACTATCTCCAGCCCTAAAATTTTCAGATATCGATATCCCTGCTTTCTCTTTAAAGCAATATTGCCCACGTCCCGGAAACCAGGGTAAAATGGGTTCGTGCGTAGGCTGGGCTACTGCCTATGCGGCTTTCGCTATTAGCGCAACCATGAATTCAGAAAACGTCTCCGGCACCAACGCCCCGGAGTTCGCTCGATCGCCCCTTTACATTTACAATCAAATAAAAATTAACGGATGTGTACCTGGCGGCGCCCACATAGACGATGCGCTTCAACTTGTAAAAACTACAGGCGCGTGCAAATTCACCGACTTCTCTCCCAACGATTGCTTCACTTTGCCAGGCGAGCGGGAGCACACACTGGCTCGCGAGTTCAGAATAAAAGAATACTACCGCATTTTCGATTTAAACGAATTTCCTGAAAATAAAGTAGCGGCTACCATCAACAGCCTTAAGGCGAAAAGACCGGTGGTTGTTGGTATGGCTATAACTGACTCGTTTGATAATCTCCCACCCGGAGGTCATTGGGAACCTCACGATGACGAAAGCGTCACTGGCGGCCACGCCCTCTGCGTGATCGGTTTTGACAACAACACACAACGCTTCGAAATTATAAATTCGTGGGGCACCGAATGGGGCAACGATGGTTTTTTCACTATATCGTACAGCGACTACGGCAGACATTGTAAATATGGCTATCAATTTTCAACAGAAACAAGGCAAACAACACAAACTTCGCTTTCCGGCGTTTTCAGATTTAAGAAATACCAAGGCTTCAACGCTGCCTCAAACCAATACGAGTTTGCCGACATCAAGCCCACACTTACGGAGAGCAATAACTACACCTTCACGTCTGGAATGGTAAGAAAAGATGACTTCTTCCGCATTGTGGCATCTGATATCAAGAAAGACAATTTCGTTTACATTTTCAGTATTAAGCCAAACAATGACTCCGAGATCTTATTCCCTCTGAACCTGTCGGCCGACGGCGCCACGATAAAAGATATTCCTATTGTACCTTCAGACAGGGTGTCGATAGAAATTCCGCTCGACGAAAAGAAGGGCATTACCACAGACCAAGCCGGCGACGATTTTCTTTGCATTTTATATTCACGACAACAAATAGAAGACATCCGCACAGTGGTGGATAATGTAACAAATTCCAGCGGCGAATTTTACGATCGTCTTCGCAACGCGCTTGGCAATCGTCTGATACCAGCTCATAACATTAAGTATCAAAAAGATTTCATGCAAGTTTCGGCGACTTCTCCGGTGGGCTACATTGCACCGATTATTCTGAAAGTTCATGTTTTAGAGTAATTTAAATATAAATAAATGACGGCCAACATTATTTATTCTCACTGTCATCGCTGCGGATGCTGTCCAGGAATGTCAGCATGAAGCCTAGTGCTCTATCGACAAGATCAAGTTTAAATTTGTCTATGTCGATTCCTAGCGTGGTATTTTTAAAATTTAAAAAACAATAGTCCATTATACTGGCTCTATTTGTAAATTTTCCGAATTTTTTAGAGTACCAGGCTAGTTCGCGGTATATTTTTGCTAGTTTTTCTCATAAAAGTCTTTTAAAGGACGGTCATTGGAGCAACATAGGTGTCATATAAATAGTGTGGGTTCATTCCGGGTGGCTCTGCGCCGCTCGGATCATTCAGTCCAACTGGGTCATTGAAGGCAAAGTTATACCGGACCAAATATTTCAACACAGTCAATTGCCCCGGGTACATAACCTATAGATGGGCCAGCATGTATCCAAACGCTCCCATTTCCTGCTCCACCAATATGTATTGATCCTCCAAAATAGTTTCCCCATTCACCAAGAAAAGTCCCTCCGTTTAAACAAGTCACAAGAGGACCCGCCTAGCTTACCTTATTATAGCTTTGAAATTTCCTTTAACCGTAATCCAATCTTCATTGCAAGGAACTAGGCATTTTCCCCTAAATTGCGTATACCCTCTCACTTCCGTTCCATATTTAAAGTCAGCAGTGTTCAAGTTAAGAAC
>JBMOKS010000723.1:0-5378 GCA_049324355.1 Bacteroidota bacterium | reverse complement strand
TTAAAGTTATTATCCTTTGAAAGGTCTTTGATCAAATTGACAAGCTGTTGCTTGGAGAAACTACTGTAGTCAACATGTTTGTGCTCGTCTTCGTCTAATGAATCTTCCAGTGATTCTTCACCTTCTGAAAAGTCCTCTTCCGAATGATATAAAGCGGCATGGCCATGGTTCGAATTTAACCCGGCTTCCTGTTCCTGAATGTCCTCTGTTTTATCTATTTCCATGGTCAACTTTGCCAATTACGAGTGCACAATATGCTAATTTACTTAAAAATGCCTAATTCTGACGTGGATCAACTGGATAGTTAGAATACACGGAAAACCTGCCTCCCATGTTTCCCAGCGCTTGCTTCCACATGGTTTTTGGGTCGGTATCGAACAGCAGCTGATCGGTAATGTAATCACACACAATCCAGGAGTCGGCCTCCAATTCTGATTCAAGTTGGCCAGGCCCCCAACCGCTATAACCGAGGAAAAACCTAAGGTCGGTGTTTGAAATTTGCTTAGTATCGCATAAAAGGATCAAACTTTCAAACTCACCTCCCCAAAATATCCCTTCAACTACTTCAACGGCATTAGAAATCTTTGTATTGCGATGGATGAAATGCAAAGTATCTTGCTGAACCGGCCCACCCACATACACCACATTGTCGAGTTGCGCAATATCTTCAACCACTTCGCTCACTTTCAAAATTGAGGGCTTATTCAGCACGAAACCGAAGGAGCCTTCTTCATTATGTTCACACAATAAAACCACCGTCCGTTCAAAATTCGGATCCGGCAAAAAGGGCTCGGATATCAATAATCGCCCTTTTTCTGGTTTTATTTTATTTCTGTATTTAAAAAACTCCATGGGTTTCAATTGCTAAACGTATTTCATTCCACTGAGAAGTTACGCAAACATTAAATCATGTGATGATCATACCTTGAATAAAATACTTCGTATTCATCTATGCAAATCTTATTTCTTTGATAAAATTTATGCCTTAAAATGTTCCAGGTTTCGAAGTTCAGGGTTTTTCGCTGTTCAACTAAGGACCCTGAACCTCTAACCAAACAAGCGCAACCGTATGCAGAAAATCGCCGACATCAGAAAAGAATATTCTAAAGCGACCTTAGATCAATCGACCATTCACCCAGATCCGGTGATACAATTTGAGAAATGGTTCCAGGAAGCACTAAATGCCGAGGTCATTGAACCCAACGCCATGCACCTGGCTACCGTCAATGGACAGGGAAAACCCTCTTCACGTATTGTTTTGCTTAAAGGTATAGAGAATAGAAAATTCGTTTTTTATACGAACTATCAAAGTAAGAAAGCGCAGGAAATGGAATTTAACCCGGCGTGCGCGCTTACGTTTTTCTGGCCTGATCTTGAGCGGCAGGTGCGCATTGAAGGGGTGGCCTCGCGTGTATCTCCTGAAACATCCGATGAATATTTTCAAAGCCGCCCCCGCAATTCTCAGGTTGGGGCATGGTCGTCACCCCAAAGTTCCATCATCAAAGACAGGGAAATTTTAGAAGAGCGGGTTAAACAGATCGAGAAAAAATTTGAGGGACTGGAAATGCTGCCTCGCCCTTATCAATGGGGAGGCTACGCCATAGACCCGCTGTTAATCGAATTCTGGCAGGGCCGCCCGAGTCGCCTCCATGACCGCGTTCAATACGTGATGGTGGACGGAAAATGGAATATCCAGCGGCTCGCTCCTTGACCTGGTTGCTGAGCTAGGCACAAGATGCAGATATTGGATGCCAGATGCCTGGACATTCAAGTATCAAGAATTCAGATATCCAGTTAGATAAGATTAAACAGAGATTTCGTTCCCACATACCGGCGCACGGTAAAGCCTTCGCCATACTTCACGCCAATGGCATGACCTAGTTCATTCGCGCGCGATTCGAGCATTTTTAAGAAACCGGGACTTGAAATATAAGTTTGCGGCTCCTGGCTGTGAGGATCGTAGAATTGGGTTTTAAATGCCATGACGGATTTCATCTTTACATCCCAGTAATCGGAAATATCAACGATAAAATCAGGTTTGATAAACAGGCTTTGAATGTAATGATACACCGCCTGCGGACGCCATGCTTCCTGCTTGTTTCCTAGCTCGTCTGTTGTTTCTATCTTCGACAATCCGGAAAGAAAACAAGCGTCGAATGCCAGTGAAGCTCCTTTGCCATGGTCAACGTGCCGATCTTCTACAGCGTTGGCCAGCACAATTTCGGGTTTGTATTTTCTAATGGCGCGGATGAGGGCCAATTGATGCTCAGAGTCGTTCTTAAAAAAAACATCTTTGAAACGAAGGTTTTCACGTGCCGAAAGCCCCAGTATTCTGGCCGATTCTTTCGCCTCATCATCACGATTTTCAGGAGTGCCACGGGTGCCTAGTTCACCGCGAGTGAAATCTACAATGCCTACTTTTTTTCCGGCGGCCACGTGACTGGCAATGGTACCTGCACAACCTAGTTCGGCGTCGTCGGGATGCGCCGCCAGGACAAGAATATCCAGCTTCATGTTTGGGTGTTGATTAGTTGATTCGTCTATGCGCACACGAATAAACGGATTACAGGTAAACGAATCAACCCGTCAACCTCAAATTTTAATGTGCCATTTCAAGTTCTTTGGCGACGAGGAATTTTTCAGCGTCGAGTGCCCCCATGCAGCCGGTGCCGGCTGCAGTGATGGCCTGACGATAGACCTTATCGGCAGCATCACCAACGGCAAATACCCCGTCGATGTTCGTCTTCGTCGAGCCTGGTGCCACCTTGATGTAACCGGTTTCATCCATGTCGACGTAACCTTTAAAGATATCGGTATTCGGCTTATGTCCGATCGCCAGGAAGAATCCCTGTATCGGCAACACTTGTTGCACGCCAGTCTTGTTGTTCACAACCCGTACGCCGGTGACACCGGAGTCGTCTCCTAGTATTTCTTCAGTCTCGGTATTCCAATGCACCTGGATGTTGGGCGTACTCATTACGCGTTGCTGCATGATCTTCGATGCACGCATCTCATCTCTCCTCACAATAAGGTGTACTTTCGTGCAGAGCTTTGCCAGGTAAGTAGACTCTTCCGCCGCAGAATCGCCGGCGCCGACAACGGCAACTTCTTTGCCTCTGTAAAAATATCCGTCGCAGACAGCACAGGCCGACACACCTTTGTTGGCAAATTTATCTTCCGAAGGAATGCCCAGATACTTCGCCGTTGCGCCCGTCGCGATGATCACGCTTTCGGCGATCACTTCATGTTTTTCGTCTACAACAATCTTGTGCGGATAGCCGGAAAAATCAACTGACGTTACCAGACCGTAATGGATGCGCGTACCAAAACGTTCTGCTTGCTTCTGCAAGTCCACCATCATCTGCGGACCGTTGATGCCGTCCGGGTAGCCGGGGAAATTCTCTACATCATTGGTGATGGTGAGCTGGCCTCCGGGTTGGCCTCCGGTGTATAGAACAGGCTTTAGTCCTGCCCTGGCGGCATAGATGGCAGCGGTGTATCCGGCTGGTCCTGAACCTATGATCAGGACTTTTGCAATCTCTGTATTCATGGAAGTGGTTTTAATGGAGTTCATGCTATACAATAAAGGGTCTCGTGGAGACCCTTTAATATCTTTTAAAAAACAGTGTATTTTAACCGAGGTAAGGCTTTAAAGCTTTACTTCTTGATGTATGGCGCAATCTTCTGATAGCCTTTTCCTTGATTTGGCGTACGCGTTCGCGTGTTAAATTGAACTTTTCTCCGATCTCTTCCAGGGTCATGGAATGTTCACCATTAAGGCCGAAATACAATGTGATGACGTCGGCTTCACGCTGGGTGAGGGTCGACAGGGCACGTTGCACTTCGCGTCTCAGGGAGTCGTTCATCAATCCGGAATCCGGTGTTTCTTCGCTATCGTTTTCCAGTACATCGAGCAGGCTGTTTTCTTCACCCTGAACAAATGGAGCGTCCATGGATACGTGACGGCCGGAGATCTTCATGGTGTCTACAACTTCGGCAGTTGTTACATCCAATACTTCGGCGAGTTCTTCTGGTGAAGGTTCACGCTCGTATTTCTGCTCGAGTTCGGAGAAAGTTTTGGATATCTTGTTCAACGATCCTACCCTGTTCAACGGCAAACGAACGATACGTGATTGCTCGGCCAGCGCTTGCAGAATAGACTGACGGATCCACCATACGGCATAAGAAATAAATTTAAAACCGCGTGTTTCGTCGAAGCGCTGAGCGGCTTTGATCAAGCCCAGGTTTCCTTCGTTGATAAGGTCACCTAAAGAAAGTCCCTGGTTCTGATATTGCTTGGCTACAGAAACAACGAATCGAAGATTAGCTTTCGTCAATTTTTCCAACGCGATCTGATCTCCCTCTTTAATTCGCTTTGCCAATTCAACCTCCTCATCGGGAGTAAGCAAATCAACCTTACCAATTTCCTGAAGATATTTATCAAGGGATTGGCTTTCGCGGTTGGTAATTTGTTTACTGATTTTAAGCTGTCTCATTCCGTTTTATAACACTTTAATTTAAACAATATAAGATCAAAACTTAGTTCCTGTCAATTTTGGGTAAACGATTATTCCGTAGGGGTAGTTTCCTTTTTCGGAGGCCGTGGTAACAATACTTTCCTGGACAGTCTGAATTTACCAGTTTTCTTGTCTACCTCGATCAATTTCACTTTAATCTCTTCACCTACTTCCAGCACGCCATCCATATTTTCCAGACGCTCCCACTTAATCTCTGAAATGTGCAGCAGACCGTCTTTTCCAGGCATGAATTCAACAAATGCACCGAACGGCATGATCGACTTCACTTTACCATCGTATACCGCGCCTACTTCAGGAACAGCGACGATGCCTTTAATTCTCTTCAGCGCACCGTCCATGGCTTCTTTGTTGCTGGCAAAAACGTTTACAACTCCTTTATTGTCAACTTCTTCGATCACAACCGTTGCTCCTGTGGTATTCTGAATATCCTGAACAACTTTTCCGCCGGGGCCGATCACTGCGCCGATCATCTCTTTGTCGATGATCACGGTTTGAGCACGTGGTGCATGCGGCTTGAGATCAGGCCTTGGAGCATCCAACGTCTTCTTTATTTCATTGAGGATATGCAAACGTCCGTCTTTAGCTTGCATCAATGCCTGACGCAACACATCATAGGTCAACCCTTCAACTTTTAAGTCCATCTGGCAAGCGGTGATGCCTTTGTCGGTACCTGTAACTTTGAAGTCCATATCTCCGAGGTGATCTTCGTCGCCGAGTATGTCTGACAGGATTGCGTACTTGCCTGTGCTGGCGTCTGAGATCATACCCATGGCAATACCTGACACAGGTCCTTTCACGGGAACACCCGCATCCATCAGCGCCAATGAACCTGCACAAACG
>JBMOKS010000722.1:0-5396 GCA_049324355.1 Bacteroidota bacterium | reverse complement strand
TTGTCGTTTGAGCTGAATCTCCCGGATAGGTGATTTTCTGAAGATCGACAACGATCATACCTCCTCCATCAGTGTAGCGCTTGCGCTGACCAGAAACAAAATTCCCCAGGGAATATGTCACCAGTTGATTTTTATCTTTTCTCCACTCCATCGGCTGCAATACATGCGGATGTGCGCCAATGACGAGCTGCGCGCCATGATCAAAGCAATATTGCGTAACGGCTTTCTGCGATGCAGACGGCAAGCTTTGATATTCAATTCCCCAATGGGTAAACACAATGATTGCATCAGGACTGGATTTCTGGGCCACAGCCAGGTCTTTACCTATCGCTGCAGTGTCGATCATGTTCACGATATTAGGCTTAGTCACCGGCAAACCGTTGGTGCTGAAGGTGTAGTTAAGCAAGGCTAGCTTAAAGCCGTTTCGATTGATGAGCAGTGGGTGCAGGTTCATTTTCTCCACTTCATCCACAAATGTTCCGGTGTGCAATATATCCAGGCTATCGAGCATCAGGATGGTGCGCTCGAGACCTTTCTTACCAGTGTCTACGCAGTGGTTGTTAGCGGTGACCAGCACGTCCATGCCGATGTCTTTCAAGGCGACCAGCAGTTCGTCTGGCGAACTGAACTGCGGATAACCTTTGTAAGGTGGTCCGGCCAGTGTAAGCTCAAGGTTGCCCAGCGCGAGGTCCGCTGCTTGCGTATAACGTTTTACGAATTGAAAACATGGCGAGTAATCGTACTTCTTCCGCACATGATCATAGGCATCGCTGATCTGGGAATCATGTTGCATGATGTCGCCCAAAAATAAAAGAGAAAGCCGCGTGGTATCCTGCGCGCCGGTACCAGTAACCAAAAACACTAAGACGACAAGGTTAAAAACTCGCTTCATGAAACACTCACTATTTTATGTTCTGCAATAACAAAAATCCTATCGTCTTTGCGTGGCGCTATGCGAGCCAGGCCGGTGAATTGGCCAAAGGCGGGCAGTAACCCCTGCCGCGCGCCGAAGTAGAAACAGGGCAACGTCACCGATTGTCTTCCTTTACCCCTCAGTGTCACACCCGGATGAATATGCCCCGCGAAATTGTAACGATGCTCCGGCACGGTCTCCATCGGATGGTGAGTGAACAGAAAGGATCCGATCTGCAACGCGTCGTGCAAAATGATACCTTTCCGTATGTATTGATGTTGGCTCATGATATCGTGATTTCCTGGCACAAGTTCGAACGATATATTGGAATAATGTTTGATCACTTCTCCAAAAACTTCCCATTCCGGGTTGTAATGGCTGTGGAATAAATCCCCCAAACATACGATCCGTTGAGGTTTTGAAATTGCAATAACCTCCAGGAGGATCTCGAGGTTATGATCGTTGGCTTTCTGGGGTACGGCAATTCCCGACCGACGAAAGTGGTTGATCTTGCCCAGGTGCAGGTCTGCCAACAGCAGGATCTTTTGCGAAGGCCAGTAAATTGCTTTCTGAGGAAGCATGCAAAGCCGTTCGTCAAAAATCTCGATATCCATAGAAAGCTGGATCTATTTTTTTAATTTAAAATCCAAGATAGCAGTTTACGATATGCACCGGTTATATTCATTTTTAATTTCATCACTTTTGATCATGGCGATCAGTCCTGCGAGCTTCGCGCAAAAAGATTCTAAATTATTCGACAAGCTGTTGCATATTGATAAATTGGATACGCTTCCTTACCGACTTTTAAAACCGGCCAACCCGAACCTTGAAAGTCCGGTTCCTCTCGTGATCTTTTTACATGGCGCCGGAGAGCGAGGCCGGGAAAACGAAGTGCAAATCAAACATATTTCCAATCTTTTTCTGGAACCCAAAAACAGGAGCAGGTTTCCATGTTATGTTGTAGCACCTCAGTGTCCGAAAAACAAGTCGTGGACTGAATATGATAAAAGTGAAAATCAGATGAGCGCTGATCCGTCACGGCCAATGGAAATGCTAATCCAGTTACTGGACCAGATCCTGAAGGAATATCCTATCGATCAAAACAGAATTTATGTTACCGGACTCTCCATGGGAGGGTATGGCACCTGGGATCTGCTGGCGCGATTCCCCCATCGCTTTGCCGCCGCGGTACCGATCTGTGGCGGAGGTGATGTGAACATTGCCCCGAAGATCAAACACATTCCTGTGTGGGCATTCCACGGCGCACGGGACAACGTAGTGCCCCCCATGCAATCGCGCATGATGATCAAAGCCCTCCAGGACGCGGGTGGCCTACCCGGATATACAGAATATCCTGATATTGAACACAACAGTTGGGGCCATGCTTATCGGGAGCCCCATTTGATGCCCTGGCTCTTTGAGCAAAAACTTCCGGATAAAAAACAAAACTAAGTGGCTGTAAATCAATGGGCTATAAACCTGCAAGGTACATTTTCTTAAAAAAGTTAACATACAGTTAATATAGGGTTAGCGATTTCCGGTTAGATTGCGGCCCGAATTAAGTGTTATGTTCGAATTAGATCTCGCGTACTCAATTTTATTGATTCTCTGTCTTCTCGCAGCCTGTGGATTCGAATTTGTCAATGGTTTTCATGATACTGCCAATGCAGTCGCGACAGTTATTTATACTCACTCTCTCAAACCCTGGTTTGCTGTTATTTGGTCGGGCGTTTTCAACTTTTTGGGCGTTCTTTTAGGCGGTATTGGCGTGGCCATGGGGATCGTTAATCTATTGCCAGTAGAAACGCTGGTTGATCAAAACGTAGCCCATAGTATATCGATGGTCATGGCATTGCTCCTTACCGCGATATTCTGGAATCTATTGACCTGGTACCTCGGTATTCCTTGCTCGAGTTCGCACACGCTGATAGGATCGATTCTCGGTGTGGGCCTTGCCTATTCGCTGTTACCCGAAGCAAGCGGAGAAGCTGTTAACTGGGGTAAAGCCCAAGAGATCGGTTTCTCGCTGTTGCTCTCCCCCCTGTTCGGTTTTTCGATGACCATCGTTTTAATGTACCTGATACGAACATTAACAAAAAAGACAGATTACGGCGATTCACTATTTAAAGAACCCAAGAAAAACCAGCCTCCGCCAATCTGGATACGGGGCATTTTAATTGTAACCTGTACGTTGGTAAGTTTCTTCCACGGTCAAAACGACGGACAAAAAGGTGTGGGGCTAATGATGCTCATACTGATCGGTATTGTACCCGCCTTCTTTGCTTTGGACGTTGATTTTGACCCGTCGCAAATTCCAGGCCCCCTGACCAAGATCGAAGTTGTAGCTTCATCGATCGATTCTTCTTTACTGGCTGCGCCCGATCGTAAAAAACTTGCTGACGCAAGAAGTATGAACTCGCGGCTCCAACAACGTTTCGGCACCCTGACGGACATCAACAATATCCCAAAATCCGAAAGATTCCTGGTTCGTAAAGACATCATGCTGATGGACCGCCACCTCACCAGTATCTCCAAAAAAGAAGAAGTGAAGCTGAGCGAGAGAGAGAAAGCCGTATTAAAAACAGAACTGAAGAGCCTGAGAAAACTAACCGATTACTCTCCCGACTGGGTTATTCTTATGATCTCCTTGTCACTCGGCATAGGCACCATGATCGGCTGGAAACGTATCGTAAAAACCGTGGGTGAAAAGATCGGCAAAGAACACCTCACTTACGCACAAGGTGCCAGCGCTGAACTTGTGGCCGCCAGCACCATTGGAATGTCTTCATATTTCAGCCTGCCTGTCAGTACCACGCACGTTCTGTCATCTGGTATTGCCGGAAGTATGGTGGCCAGCAAGGGCGTAAAAAATCTTCAGCCCGATACCGTCCGAAATATTCTCATGGCATGGTTCCTTACTTTGCCGGTGGTCATGATCATGGCGGGTTCGCTGTTCCTATTGTTCCGCGCAATTTTCTGATTTCTTTTCAAGGTTTGTTCTGCTGGTGGCGCTTGAACGTGTTCGGGCGTGACGATGGGTATTAAACCGACATAGAACGAAGCAGTCGCCAGGCGACGACTCACTCGGCATACTGAACCGCCATTCGCTTAATACGATCCTCCAATTTCTCTGTTGTTAAACGCTCGCGCATGCGATCGACCATGATCGGAAAAGCGAACGGCGTCGGTTTCTCGGGCCTTGTGATGACGATCTTTTGTTGAGCAATCCGCTCCAGTGCTTTTCGTAGTCTCACTTCCTCCAGCTGAAAATCCATCACTTCTTCGTATGCCTGGCGCAGTAGCAGGTTGTGACTTTCATAGTCGTGAAAGACATTGAAGAAAAGCTGTGATGAGGATTGCAAATGTTTATCCTTGACGGGCTTCCCGGGGTAGCCTTTGAACACCAGGCCGGAAATTGCCGCGATGTCTCTGAATTTGCGGCGAGCCATTTCGATCGAGTTGATGCTGGCCTGAATATTTTTCGTCAGATCGTCAACACCAAGCAGGTTGGTTTCTACTGCTTCGTCGATGGGAATAGGCTGATCGGACAGCAGCTCGAACCCATAGTCGTTCATGGCGATAGAAAACGTGATGGGTTGCAGTTGGGCAATACGATACGCCACCAGCGCAGCGAGCCCTTCGTGAACAAACCTTCCTTCGAAAGGGTACATCAATACATGATATCCCTCCGAACTTTTAAAATATTCAACAAGAAATTCATTTTTTGCCGGCAAATGAGAACGGTATCGCTGCAAGGCAAACAGCGGATCTAAGAAAGTAAGCTCTTCATCCCGCTCCACGCCTTCTACAACTTCGTTGATCTTCAGCCTGATCATCTCGCTCATCTGCGACGACAATGGCATTCTCCCGCCCTGCCACGACGGAACGGCACCCGACTTACGTTTTGTTTTACGCACCTGCACTTCCATGTCCTTGATTCGTACGAACTCAAGATTTTTACCCGCAAACCAAAACACATCGCCCGGGTTGAGCCGCGCAATAAAGTACTCTTCTATCGTGCCCAGAAATTTTCCCGACATGTATTTCACCATCAATGAACTGTCGCCCACGATGGTTCCGACGGATAACCGATGTCGCATGGCGATGCTCCTGTTCTCTACCACATAGCGTCCATTTCGAAATGCCACCTTTCGGTATTCATCGTATGCGCGGAGCGAGTCGCCGCCTGTGGTAATAAAGTTCAGTATCCAAAGCCATTCATCTTCCGACATGCTCGAAAAACTACACGTACCTTTTATCTCTTCAAAAACCTCTTGCGCCGCAAATCCGTCTGACACGGCAAGGGTAATGAGATACTGCATGAGCACATCAAACGACCGGACGTAGGGTATGCGGTCTTCAACAATGTTTCTTTTGATCGCCTCACGTATACCCGCGGCCTCGATCAATTCCAAAGAGTGAGTAGGAACAAAATAAATTTTACTCACCGCGCCCGGCTGGTGACCGCTCCGGCCAGCCCGCT
>JBMOKS010000721.1:0-5400 GCA_049324355.1 Bacteroidota bacterium | reverse complement strand
CCCTTCGTTCGAACCCAGCTGGTGAATGCTTTCTATGACATGCTCAAATAAAAAAGCCCGACCATTTCTGATCAGGCTTCTAGTGATCCCGCTGGGATTGCTTGTCCGCGCCGACCATGCGCACATGCCCTCGCGAAGCTCCGCTTTCGAACCGCCAGCCCTTCGTTCGAACCCAGCTGGTGAATGCTTTCTATGACATGCTCAAATAAAAAAGCCCGACCATTTCTGATCAGGCTTCTAGTGATCCCGCTGGGATTCGAACCCAGGACCCATACATTAAAAGTGTATTGCTCTACCAGCTGAGCTACGGAATCTTATCTTCCAACTTTTCCCGTTAGCAGTCTGGTACGCCAACCGAGATCTTAATTACTTGCCTTATTTAAGGGCTTTTCCGTAATTGAGGCCACAAAGGTAATAGGATATAAAAAATATGCAAAGCCCATGTTTAAAAATTCTTGCATTAGTGATCGCACTGATTGCCGTTCCTGTTTCCGCGAATTTTGCCCAAACTTCATCGTTCCGTCTTAAAACTGCAGACTCCCTCTTCAGGGCCGGCCGATATACTCAGTCATTTGAACATTATGAACAAATTTTTGCGCAAAAACAGTATACGCCCGCCATGCTGCTCAAGATGGCCTATATTCAGGAAGGCCTCGGCCACATCGGTAAGGCCCTCTATTATCTGAACCTCTATTTTCTGGCCACCAACGACAAAACGGCCCTCGGAAAAATGGAGGAACTGGCCACCAAATACAACCTGGAAGGCTACAAGGCCTCAGACGCCGATTGGCTGCTGTCGTTCTATCACGATTATCACTTTTATATCAGCGCCACCCTGGCCGCATTGGCCTTCTTTTTACTGTCAACCATATTTTACACCCGTATTCGACTGCGCCAAAGACCGCTGGCTTCCTTTATCATATTAATCATGATCGCCGCCGCACTGTTTATCCACATTCAGTTTGGTCATGTGGTCAAGGCCGGCATCATTACTAACCCCAAAACCTATGTCATGAGCGGCCCCTCAGCCGGCGCATCGGTAAAAACCATCCTGGGCGACGGACACCGCGTCGAAGTGCTAGGCAAAAAAGATGTGTGGCTTAAAGTGCAGTGGAATGATGAGGTCGTTTATCTGAAAGAGAACTGTGTGCAAGCGTTGGAGCTTTAGTTGCCGCGAGCTTTGAGGGTCAGCCCACCAGTTCGGCCTTTGACCGCAGAACTTTGAACCTTGACCCCTCTGACCAGGAACATGGAACCGGAAACATGGAACCAGGAACTAAAAACATCGAGCCCGGAACGCTTCAGTAATGAACCGTAATAGTCCCTTTATACTCACGGTTAGAATATTGCAACGTGTAAAAATAAACACCCGCAGCCTCGTTTTGCGGATACCACCGGAAGTCGCGATGTTCGCTGTGGTAAATCCGGCGGCCCCACCGGTTGAAGACAATGATGCTTACGAATTTTCCGACACAATTATCCTGAGGCAGAATGTTTTCTAGCTCCTGGGTGAATTCGTTTTGTTTCACCATGGCAAAAAATTCGTTCAGGTTGTCGCCATTGGGAGTCACGATGTTGGGTGGTAAAAAATCTTTGTCGTTGCTTTCCGGGTCTTTGATGGTCATGGTGATCTCCATCGTGTCGGCCATGATGTTGAAGCAACGATTGTCTGCGGCTCTGAACTTGAAGGTATAGTCATTTTCATAAACACCGTTCTTGAAAATGCTGCAATCGGGATTCCATGTGAATGTAGTGCTGGCCGCGCCCTTGCCTTCCGCAGGTTCGAAAACGTATCCAACAGGTTCTTCGTTACCGGTGGCTCCGATCATCTCTATTTTCACCAGGTCCTGGGGCGCAATATTAACATCTTGTGCCGACAGCGCCAGCGATATTTGTTGTCCCATGCGGACGGCGAGGTGATTTTTGCTGAGCTGAACTTCCGGATCGGTGCTCACGATCTGCAGATCAGGCCCTGTATTATCGGGAGGTTCTACCATAACGGTAACACGCAACGTATCGGTTTTAAAAAAGCGGCACTTGTTGGCGTTGTCCACCACAACAAACCGAAATTCGAATTTGTTTTTCTGACGGAGATTGATCTGGCCATTTTCGCAGGCGATGTGCCACCTGAAATGTGAAGAGATGTCTTTATCGCCTTCAACCCGTGGAAAGCTGATGTTGTATTTGTTCAACTCGAAGTCTACGCCCTCACCGATGAGCGTAATAAAATTGTCGTCTTTGCCGTAGACGTTAAATTCCAGTGTTTCAAAAACTTTTTTGGTGATGCCGTTAGTAATTTCTTCGTCTGTCAGGTCAGAGCTGATCACCGGGTCGCCGTTGGGTGGCAGTATGATCCGGAGATCGAAGGTAAGCGTATCGGGTCCTTTGAAATTACAGAGGTCGCGGTCGTCTACCAGGAAATTGATTTTGAACTGAGTTTTTTTGGTGAAATCGTACAGGTTGCACTTCGGGTCCCACGAAAACTGCGCCTTGAGCGAGCCATTGACCTGCTCGGTGACCACGAATTCCATTCCGGAGCCCGCTAGGGTAAAGCCCGGATCGGCGATCATGAAGAGATCCATGAAGTCATCGTCATCATCGACGGCTTCGATGTTCCAGGTTATTTTAGGGTCTCCTTCGTTCATCACCTGGTTTACATTGGCCGTGAGGAACCGAGCCTTGGAATTTCCAGGTGGTTGAATGTTTACATAAATTCTTAACGTATCGGAGAGGGGCAGACTACAGGCGTCGTCGTAAGCCACAATGCCCACCTCAAAAGGTCCGTCTATGTAAGGGCATTTGTCGAAACAGATCTTGAAGTCGGCAGTGCTGCCGTTCACCAGCACGGCGTCGGTTATATCGGGTAATATTCCGGAAACATCTTTTCTGAATCCGAGCGGTATGGCTTTGATCTTCACTTTTTCCATGAAGTTGTCGTCTTGCTTTGAGGCGTCCGGATCTGATACACGAACTTCGATACAGCGGTCATCGTCGCTCACTGTGTTGTTGAACGTGATGTTCATATTTTCATCGTGAGTGAAGTCGGTATCGGTTAGTTTTTTTCCGAGGATCTGGGGAGGTTCCGCTGCGGGGCAAACGTCGACCACGAGCATTTGAAAATCTCGCCGTGTTTCACCTATCTTTTGGCCGTCGCGGAATTCTTCACACTTCACAGCAAACACGAACAATCCCTGGTTGGCGGGCGTTACGGTGAGAAATCCGTCTTGCGATATTTTAAGGTCTGGTGCCCCGCCCACAACATTATTGATGCTATAGGGTGCTCGCCACAACACGTTGGGGTAAGGCCTCGGTCGTGGCAGATTGCCGGGCGGAAGTGCGTCGCCTGATTTGGTGTTGAGCGGCTCGGCTAACGAATAAACAAGCGAATCGCCATCATCGTCGACACCGGCAAAATCGACATAATAAAGCTTGCGCGGACAGGCGTAGTCATTCAATGGCGGAAACAATCTTGGTGAAGAGTTGATAAAAGGTTCACCGTTTTTCACTACCGGCGGAAATTCAAGGTAGAAAGTCTGTCCGGCATAAATGCCGCCGATGTTGGGATCCTGGCTGTAAACGTTGGTGATGGTGTAATTGCGGCAGCAACGTTCCCATGAAATGTAATATCCGCCGGGATCATTGTACTGATCGGCGGGGAGTGTTATGGTAGTAGAATACGTGATCTTTGTCGTTACGATCTCGCCATTGGAACATTCGGGTTGAGTGTATGACACAGGCGATTCGCTGGCGAGGGGAAGGAAGACATTGGTCATTACAAAATTGTCGGACTTGCGAAAGATGCGCGCAGTGATGCTGGGATCTTTGGCGCCAGGGTTTCCGTTCAGTTGATCGAAGTAGAGGATTAGATTAATACGGTAGATGTTTCCCGAGACGTGAATGATTTCGAATTCACCTCCAACAATGTGTGATGCAGCCAGGGGAAAAGCCACCAAACAGAGAATAACCAGTAGAAATCGTTTCATAGGCACGCCTAGAACCTTAAATATAAGAAAAGGGGTGAAGCCAGAAAACACCCATAATTACGTAGTTTTGCCACCCTTAAAGGGTGAAAACCCAGTTTTTAGCGCATTTTGGAGGGGAAATATCGACTTATGGCCGACGCCGATTTATACAAAAAGATGAAAAAAGGAGACATAGTTGAAAATATCGTGGTCGAAACGATGGCTGCGGAAGGAAAATGCGTGGGTAAAATCAACGGCCAGGTGATCTTCCTGGAAGGCTGCGCTCCTGGCGATACGGTATCGGCTGAGCTTACGAAGATCAAAAGCAGTTTTCTGGAAGGCAAAGTAACTGCCATCACAAAATATGCTGCCAGTCGTACTACGCCCTTTTGCGCGCACTTCGGCCTTTGCGGCGGATGTTCCTGGCAACACATTGAATACGAGACACAACTCACCTACAAACAAAAACAGGTGGTGGATAATCTCGAACGCCTCGGCGCACTGACATTACCAGGCATAAGCCCCATTATCGGCTCTGATAAGGTTAGACACTATCGCAATAAGCTCGATTTTACGTTTTCTGCCCAACGCTGGCTCACGCGCGAAGAGCTGGCACAGGCGATGGCAAGCGGTGAGCGCAACGATGAAGTGGCGCTGGGTTATCATATTCCACGCAAATACGATCGTGTATTCGACGTAGCAGAATGTCACTTGCAGGCAGACCCTTCGAATGCGATCCGGCTCGCGGCAAAGGATGAAGCTGTTATTAACAACATCCCTTTTTTCGACTTGCGAAAACAGATCGGCTTTTTGAGAACGCTCACCATTCGTACCGCCAATACCGGCGAAACGATGATCATTCTCCAGGTGACATACGATAAAATGGAGTGGATCGAAAAAATATTGGTTCGCCTCGAAAAAAATTTTCCGCAGATCACTTCTTTCAATTATGTGATCAACGGAAAGAAGAACGATACTTTTGCCGATCTCAACATCGTTTGCTGGAAAGGCAACCCTTACATCACCGAAAAAATGCGCAAACCTGACGCCAGTGGCGAACTGCAGTACAGGGTTGGACCAAAATCATTTTATCAAACGAACTCCGATCAGGCCTATGTGTTGTACAAACTCGCATGGCAGATGGCGGCGATCCAAGATCATGAACTGGTTTACGACCTCTACACGGGCACTGGCACCATTGCCAACTTTGTAGCGGGCCAAGCTAAAAAAGTGATCGGCCTCGAATATGTAAAAGAGGCCATCGATGACGCCAAGATCAATTCGCAGATCAATGGCATCCGCAACACCGATTTTTTCTCCGGCGACATCAAGGATCTGCTAAATGAGAATTTTCTCCGGCAGCACGGCCGCCCGGATGTGGTGATCACCGATCCACCGCGCGCTGGCATGCACGAAGATGTTTGTAAGATGTTACTGC
>JBMOKS010000720.1:0-5422 GCA_049324355.1 Bacteroidota bacterium | reverse complement strand
GTTTGATGCTGAGATACAAGACTACTTCCGTAGAAACTATAATATGGCGATCGGTACCAAAACCGCAGAGCAAATTAAAATCAGAGTAGGGGCTGTGACAGATGCTATTCATGAAGTGCCTAGTCCTGTGATGGTAAAAGGTAAAGATCTCATCGAAGGCATTCCAACAGTGCGATCGATAGATCATAAAGAAGTTGCTTATATTCTGGAAAAATCTGTGAGCGCCATTGAGCACGCTATTATCCAAACATTAGAAACATGTCCACCGGAACTCGCTGCTGACATTTATGAATCCGGATTACATGTGACTGGCGGAAATGCCATGATCCGCGGTTTAAAAGAACGATTTGAGGCGCGCATAAAATTGCCTGTACATATTGATGCAGAAGCATTGCTTTCAGTAAGTAAAGGAGTAGGGCAAGCCTTACGTGAACCAAACCGTTATCGTGGTGTTTTGATTGATTGATAAATATTTAATTTGAAATTGATCATCTGCTTCTTGCCATTAAGCATTTACATTTATCGATTGATGATTTTGCCCCAGTGACAATCGGCTATTGTCTTTTAGATCGGATCCACGTCAACAATCACTCGAACTGTTTTAAATTCTTTTTGCTGTTGTAGCCGAAGTATACTTTCAGTTAAGTGTTGTTTGATGAGACCTAACGGAATTTGATTGCGCGGAATCTTAATTAATAAATTCATCAGGTACTGATTCCTTATTTTTGAAACCATAGGTTCGCCAGGCCCCAGAATGCGAACACCTTCCAATTTGTTTTTTAGCACTTTCGCCAATTCATGTGCTGCCTGCTGGCTAATTTTTTTGTCGGGGTGTTTTATCGTCAGATCGATAAGCCTGGTGAAAGGCGGGTAATTATTTTGTTGCCGGTCATTTAGTTCCCGCTTATAAAATTCTTCTACCTGATGATGAATGATCAATTGAAGCAATGGATGATCAGCACTGCCAGTCTGAATGACTACCGTGCCTGGTTTCTCTTTTCTTCCGGCACGTCCGCTTACTTGCGTGATCAACTGGAAAGCTCGTTCATAAGAACGGAAATCCGGGAAGTGAATCATGCGGTCAGCGTTGAAAATTCCGACCAGACTAACTTTATCAAAATCCAATCCCTTAGTTACCATTTGTGTACCCACCAGAACATCAGTGAGCCCATCTTCAAATTGTTGAATAATGTTTTCGTAACCATTTTTTGTTCTTGTAGTGTCCAGGTCCATTCGCTGAATTGAAGTGCCTGGAAAATACAAGGTCAGTTCTTCTTCAATTTTTTCCGTTCCATAACCTACTGTGGTTAGTCGGGTAGAAGAGCATGAAGGGCATTGTTTCGGCAGCGTCTCCTTATAACCACAGTAATGGCAAACCAATGCGTTTTTGTATTGATGGTAGGTTAGACTTACCGCGCAGTTGATACACTTAGGTATCCATTCACAGTCTTCACAATTTACCATAGGAGAGTAGCCTCTCCGGTTCTGAAAAATGATTGCCTGTTCTTTTTTTGAAAGCGTATCCTCTAATTGTTTGATTAATAGTCCTGAGAATTCGCCCTTATTAGTTTTAAGTTTTCGTTCACGCGCCATGTCGGCCAATAAGATGGTAGGCAGTTTCGCTTCGCCAAAACGTTTGTCAAGTTTAACATAGTAATACTTACCCTGTATGGCCTGATAAAACGTTTCAACAGCTGGAGTTGCGGAACCAAGAAGCACTTTGGCATGATGGAAGTGTCCCATCATAATAGCCACGTCACGGGCATGATAACGGGGCGCAGGTTCGTGTTGTTTGTAAGAGGGATCATGCTCTTCGTCAACAATGATTAATCCAAGGTTATCGAAAGGTAACAAGACAGACGACCGCACACCGACAACAAATTTGAACTTCCCGGAGAGCACTCCGTTCCATACCTCCACCCGTTCATTATCTGAGAATCGGGAATGGTAAATACCAAGCGTATTTCCAAAAACTCTTTTTAGACGTTGAACGATCTGCGTGGTCAATGCAATTTCCGGCAAGAGATACAATACCTGTGTTCCTCCCTCCAGCGCACGTTGGATCAGATTAATATAGATTTCAGTTTTACCACTTCCTGTTATGCCATGTAGCAAAGCAATGTTATGATTGGCAAAACCTTCAAGCAACGAAGTCTGCGCCTGATGTTGCTCTTGCGATAACGTGATACTGCGGGGTGTGTGATCAAGGTCTTCCTCTCCAAAGCGCGACACTACCACGTCAAACTCTTCAAATACATTGTGTTTAATCAAAGTTTCAAGAGACGAAGGCGAGATGTCTCCGCTTAGCAAGTGATCACGGTTTATCCCGGCCTTGTTATCTTCAGGGTGTTGTAAAATATGCACTTCCTGCAGATACTTCAGCACAACAGCTTCTTGCTTGGGTTTAGTGCCCAGTGTCTGAAATAATGTTTCCAGAGAATGATGATCCAGATAAGCAGGGGTCAATCTGATTTTATGAATCTTCTTTGGCTTGTATTTTTCTTTTACTTCTTCGAAAAGTATGATAGCCTCTTTGCTAACCAGTGATTTGAGAATGCTATATAACGTCTTTACTCCTAAGAATTTAGCGATTTCAGAATAAGGCAAGGCTTCCTGCTGAAGTCGCTTCAGTAGCATGTCTTCCTTTTCAGAAAAATGGAATTCACTCTCATCCCTGTTAAATGCAGGATTGAGCTGTACCATGCTTTCGCTTGATAATTTTAGTCCGCTTGGCAAAGCCGCATTCATCACTTCGCCTACGGTGCAACAATAATATTCAGCAATCCATTGAAAGAGCTTGTATTGCAGGTCACTTACACTCGGGTATTGATCCAGAATCTCCAGCAGATATTTGGCTTCATAAGTATGTGGAGCCTGGCTGTGAACAGAAACGATTAGACCCGTTAAGACTTTCCGATCACCAAATTGCACAATAACACGTTGGCCGGTTTGTGCCTGAGTGGCCATTGCAGCGGGAACGCGGTAGGTAAATAATTTCGGAATAGGAACGGGAAGCAGTACCTCAGCAAACAGGGTAGTGGTTGGGTCGAAGAGGTCTGCCATATTTTTAGATTAGCTAAACACTTATTTGGTGCCAGCCTTCTCAGCTTCACGTGCTTTGGCGAGCCGCGCTAAATCATGTTTCATTTTCTCCTGGAACTTTCTTGGATTGGTGTACCGATTTAAGTCATTCCAGGTCCACATGATGATGAAAAGTTCAATAAAATCTTCGTCTGTGTAATTGTCCAATGATTTGTTTACCAGATGGCCAAACTTGTTAGGATCAAGACGGTCGTACCAATACGCGATCCTCCAGTTAGTAACATACTGAAAACATTTTTCTGGGGTTGAAAACTTTTCGATACCAAATCCATATTCAAGATCTTGGAGACGTCCATCCCATTCAATGCTGTCAAGTTCGTAATTTGATAACCGTTGTATGTCGTACACAAAATCGCAAAAGCAGTGGGGTTTATCATCGATGTCCGTAATTCGGAAGAAGTAACGTTCAGCATAGTTGATAAAAATCTGTTGCCCGAGGGTGGTATTTAAGTGATTGGGATACACTTTGGTGTAAACCTCCATATACCTGGGATGTACGGGACTTGCATTGTTTACCTCCTGAGCAAACTCCTGCATTTTTTCTCTTGAAATGAGCAGGTTCCATCTTGAACTGAAGAGCCAATATCCAACACCAATCTCCATAACCGTCAGGATGATGGAGCTGAGTATGAAATACTTTAATAACCGGAAGAACTTCGCAATCCTTGGAAATTTTTTCGATAACGGAATTTGGTCATCTTCAGGGGTGTGTGGCGGCTGAATAGGCTGTTCGGGAGAAACTGTTTCGCTCATCTTCTTTTATACTGAAATCGAAAATTAACAAGAAAGACGGTGCCCAGAAAATTTATATATAAAAGAAACGAAGAGTAACAAAAAAGCCGGTGGAATTCCGGCTTTTAAGGTTAATCGAGAATGCTTTTAGTAGTCGCCAACTGTTTCTTCGAGTTGAGCGAGGGCTTTCTGTAATTCGTCATCGTTAGGAGCCACACCATGCCATTTGTGTGAGCCAACCATATAATCAACTCCACTACCCATCTCGGTCTTCATTAGATTCATAACAGGTTTACCTTGCTTAGCCAGTTTCTGTGCGTTCTCCATGCCTTTTACAACCTCTTCCATGTTATTACCATCAAACTCCTGCACAATCCAACCAAAAGCTTCCCATTTCGCGCGTAGGTTCAATAATGAAAGGATTTTGTCAACCGGACCATCAATCTGCTGGCCATTATAATCTATTGTGGCAATGATGTTATCTAGTTTGTTGTGGGCAGCGTACATCGCGGCTTCCCAAACCTGACCTTCCTGGATTTCACCATCTCCCATCAAAACGTAAACGAAACGATCGTCTTTGTTTAATTTTTTAGCCTGAGCTGCACCATTAGCAACGGAGAGCCCCTGTCCAAGTGATCCAGAGGCGATGCGGATACCAGGTAACTTTTCATGGGTTGCTGGGTGTCCCTGAAGACGGGAGTTCAACATCCGGAAAGTGGCCAGTTCTTTGGGATCAAAATATCCGGCCCGTGCCAGTGTTGCGTAAAATACCGGAGAAATATGACCGTTCGATAAGAAGAAAAGATCTTCACCATTTGCATTCATATTGAATGATGGATCATGCTTCATGATTCTGAAATATAATGCAACAAATAAGTCGGTGCATCCTAAAGATCCACCTGGGTGACCTGATTGACAGGCATGCACCATTCTGACGATGTCTCTACGAATTTGTGATGCTAACTTCTTTAATTGCGGAAGGTCTTGTGGCTGGCTCATTGTAAAATAATAAGTGTAATAATTGTCGCGAAGATGGTCTAAATTTTTATACCTATCAAGAAATTTGACAATCAAAAGTGCCAGCCAAAGTGCTTTTGTGTTTAACCTTCCAATGCAATTCTGTGCAACACGCGTGACGATGTTTTACTGATAAGTAGCGTGTGCCGAAAAGGGGCCTTAAAACATTCATACACAACAACATTGTCTAATGATGAATTCCAAAAGATGGCAGCGTGTTCTTGCTCTGATAATGAAACAGATGCTTTTAATTCGTTGAACTCACCTATAGCAATTGGATGCGCTACGGTGTCGGCCACAATTTCTGCGCGCGAGAATGGTAACCTTCCTATCGTTCGTATAAGTGCTTTGCTGTCGACTTCATATTCAAAGTAGCTTGCATAAAGTCCGGAAGGATATTTGATTTTTGTGCCTAGAACTCGTCTCTGGATTTGTAATTCCTGCAACGCCTTTTCAGGCAGAGAATCCTGCAATGAGGTGAGGAATGTTCTGGGCTCGCTAAGGAATGAAGAGTCCCCTCTAAGGTGAGCAGGTTTTTTACAAATGAATACGGCAGCCAGCAATAGGAGTG
>JBMOKS010000719.1:0-5430 GCA_049324355.1 Bacteroidota bacterium | reverse complement strand
GTCATAAGCCGCAATGTCGGAAACATAACGACCGTAGTCGGCTATCGCATAGGTGCCGGGCACAATTTTCGGAAGGTAAAAAGTAATTTCCCGGTTGGTGACTGCTGGTGGCGTTAAGACAACCTGTACTTTGTCATCAACCACTTTAGTGAGGTCAATTGTATATTGGTATCCATTATCTTTTTTGTTCTGCGCGTATGAAATGGTAGATGCCAATACCAGGACATACACAATGATTGACTGTAAACGCATATAATAAAGTTGATTTTGGGGAACGAAGTTACTGGGATTTTGTTGGCTAACTATGATTTTTAATTGATTAATAAAGCAAATACTGAAAATTACGTGAAGAAAACAGTTATCATCGGAGCGACGACAAACCCGGGTCGATACGCTTACCTGGCTGCCCGCATGCTTAAGGATTATAACCACAAAATCGTGCCAGTTGGCGTTAAAGATGGTTTTGTTTTCGGCGAGGAGATACTAGATATTTTTGAGAAGCCGGTAATCAGGGATGTAGACACCGTGACGTTGTATATCGGCCCGCACCGTCAGCCGGAATGGTATGATTATATTTTAAGTTTGAAGCCCAAACGTATTATTTTCAATCCCGGCACTGAGAATGACGAATTTGAGGGGAAGGCGGCCGCGCAAGGTGTGGAAACTGTAGAGGGCTGTACCCTCGTGATGCTCAGAAGCAATCAATACTGATCATTTTTTAAGAACGCCGACCAACACGATCTTCCATCCGTCTTTTTTATCTTTTTCCAATATCCTGATCTCGGTCTGCTCGGCCCCGGGCACGCCGTCGGTGATCACACGCTGTTTGAATCTCGCATAGGCGCCGTCGCCATAAACGCGCACTTCTTGCCAGGTGCGTTCAATCTTGGAATTGGTGGGTTTGCTGGTGAGAAAATAATCTGTAAAACCTATTTCGATAGCTTTCCAGCCTTCATATTGACTGATGTCGGAAGCTTCCGCGAACGCCCAATAGGAATACGGAGCATGTACCCAACTATCCATCCAGGTTTTGTAGTCCACATCGAAGAAGGCTTTGGTCTCGCGTTCGATGACGGCTTTAATAGCATCAACATCATTTACTTTTTTTTGAGCCACTACGGGGAGCGTTAACAATAGACAAATGGTCAAGCTTGAAACAATTTTTTTCATGGCATTCTTGATTTGGGTAGTAAACTAAATTTAACGAAAATTTCGCCATATTTCAATTGATTTCGAGGGGGGGCGATGCAGTGGCTAAGTACCTGTCTGAAACACCTTTAAACCAATTACTATGCTGTCTGATGACCAATTGATCACCGTGTCTCGGCTTAAAGTAAAAGCCGGTTCAGTCATTGATCTTAAGGATTTTGACACCGACTACGACGGCACGGCTTTAAATAAGGAGGAGGCTGAGCAGTTGCTGGAGGACGGAAGAAAACACCTGGCGGAGATTCAGGACAAACTATATGCTCACAACCGGTATGGCATATTGATCATCTTCCAGGCCATGGATGCGGCTGGCAAGGATAGCGCAGTCAAACACATCATGTCGGGCTTTAACCCGATGGGCGTTAAAGTTTATAGTTTTAAAGCGCCCACGTTGCACGAGTTGGATCACGACTATTTCTGGAGGCACCACTTGGCCATGCCAGCGCGCGGAGAAATAGCGATACACAACCGCTCGCACTATGAGAATGTGCTGGTCACACGGGTACATCCCGAGTATATTTTGAATGAACATATTCCGGGGGTGGACGCCATTGAAAAGATTGGGCCCGGGTTTTGGAAAATGCGCTATGAACAAATCAACCGCTTTGAAAAAAATCTAAGCGACAATGGCGTGGTGATCCTCAAGTTTTTTCTTCACGTATCGAAGAAAGAGCAGCGGAAGAGATTTCTGCAGCGCATCGATGACCCCACTAAGAATTGGAAATTCTCCATTTCGGATCTCAAGGAGCGAGGCTTTTGGGATCAATATCAAGAAGCGTACGCGGATGCCATCAGTGCCACAAGCCAGGACTATGCGCCATGGTTTATCATCCCTGCAGATGACAAGTGGTATGCCAGACTGGCTATTGCGTCGGTGATCTATCGGCAGTTTGAAAAACTCGAGATATCTTATCCTGTGGTAAATGCTGCACAACGAATGGATTTGTTGAAGGCCAAAGAGCAACTTTTGGCTGAAGCCGGCGATAAGAACAAGTCCAGGTAGGGACGCTTCAATGCTTCTTGTGGTGGCATCATTCAAGAGAATTGACAGGTAAAGTATAATGAGTTTTTATCTCGTAAAAAAGGTCGGTTTTAGATAAAAAAATACTTCACTTTTTTAATCGAAAAGATGCTGTTCAGGAGGCAAAAAGCTTTATTTTTGACGGTTGCAAACACTAACAATGAACGAAGTAAAAGGCAAAGTTCCAGCTGATTATTCAGCTAGTAATATTCAGGTATTAGAAGGTTTAGAAGCTGTACGCAAGCGCCCGGCCATGTATATTGGCGATGTCGGAAATAAGGGCTTGCACCACTTGGTTTGGGAGGTTGTCGATAATTCCATTGACGAGGCGTTGGCCGGCTATTGCGACGAGATACATGTGATCGTCAATGAAGACAATTCTATCACCGTAGAGGATAATGGTCGTGGTATTCCAACCGATATGCACGAAAAGGAAAAGCGATCGGCGCTGGAAGTGGTCATGACGGTGCTGCACGCCGGGGGTAAATTTGACAAAGACACTTATAAGGTTTCCGGCGGATTGCACGGTGTAGGGGTTTCCTGCGTGAACGCCCTTTCAGAATCGCTCAAGGCGACAGTATACCGTGAAGGAAAGATCTTCGAACAGGAGTACGAGAGAGGCCATCCGCAATACCCCGTTAAGGTGGTGGGCGAGTCGAAGCGGCGAGGTACCACCGTTCATTTTAAACCCGATAAGGAAGTATTCACCGTATTAGAATATAATTACGAAACCATCGCCTCTCGTATGCGGGAGCTTGCATTCCTAAATCCCGGCATTAAGATCAATTTGAAAGACCTGAGAGAAAAGGATGAGAACGGGGAGGCCCGTACGGACTATTTCTTTTCAGAGGGAGGGCTCCGGGAGTTTGTGAGTTATATTGATGCAACGCGCGAAAAACTCATTCCGGAACCCATTTACATTGAAAACGATAAAAGCGAGATTCCTATTCAAGTAGCGCTGAGTTACAATACATCGTTTAGCGAAAACCTGGTGTCTTACGTCAATAACATCAATACGCACGAAGGCGGAACACACGTGGCAGGTTTTCGAAGAGCCCTCACCAGAACGTTGAAAGCGTATGCCGATAAATCAGGTTTGCTTGAGAAAGCAAAGATCGAGATCAGCGGCGACGATTTCCGTGAAGGACTTACTACCATTATATCGGTTAAGGTTGCCGAACCCCAGTTTGAAGGTCAGACTAAAACTAAACTTGGGAATTCCGAAGTAATGGGTGCAGTGGATCAGGCCGTGGGAGAAGTCTTACAATATTACCTCGAAGAACATCCGAAGGAAGCCAGACTTATTGTTAATAAGGTGATCCTTGCGGCCCAGGCTCGCCATGCGGCCAGGAAGGCGCGTGAAATGGTGCAGCGTAAGAACGTTTTGAGCGGAACAGGTCTGCCCGGAAAACTAGCCGACTGCTCCAGCACTGATGCGAGTATTTCTGAATTGTATCTTGTCGAGGGAGATTCTGCAGGTGGATCAGCTAAACAAGGTCGTGATCGTAACTTTCAGGCCATTCTTCCATTGCGTGGAAAAATATTGAACGTAGAAAAAGCTCAGGAGCACCGAATCTACGAAAACGAAGAAATCAAGAATATGATCACCGCTCTGGGAGTGAGCTTTGGAACTGCCGACGATGACAAGGCGCTGAACATGACGAAGCTGCGTTACCACAAGATCATCATCATGACCGATGCCGACGTAGACGGCAGCCACATTCGCACACTGATACTGACATTCTTTTTTCGCTACATGCGAGATCTGATCGAAAATGGTTATGTATACATTGCCCTACCGCCGCTTTATCTCGTTAAGAAAGGAAAAGAAGAACGTTATTGCTGGACGGAAGAGGAACGCGACCAGTTGGTAAAACAACTGGGAGGTGGAAAGGATGAATCTGTGGGCGTGCAGCGTTATAAAGGCCTTGGTGAAATGAACCCCGAGCAATTGTGGGCAACAACGATGGATCCAGCTAAGCGATCGCTGAAACAAGTGAGCATTGAGTCGGCTGCGGAAGCAGACCATTTATTCTCCATGCTTATGGGCGATGAGGTGGCGCCGCGCAGGGACTTTATTGAGAAGAATGCCAAATATGCCCGTGTGGATATTTAATATTCAATCGGTTCAGCTTTCAGCAAAGCCATGACGGGTAATTTTTTAATAGTATCAACTCAAACATCTTTTAGCTTCCTATGAACGAGGCGACGATCTCGATGGAAAAAATTGCTCATCAGATTGAAGAGAGTAACTACATCAGCCGCGACCTGAGCTGGCTGCAGTTCAACTATCGCGTGCTCGATCAGGCCAAGCATATTGACCGCAGTATCTTCGATCGCCTGAAATTTCTTTCCATCACAGCCTCTAACCTGGATGAATTTTGTACCATTCGTCTGGGCAGTCTGTATAATTATATCGACTACGGTAAAGAGCGATTCGACTACAACGGCTTACGGGAAGAACCCTTCCGGAAATTGTTGCTCACCGAAACCCAGAAATTTTACAGGGACCAGAACGATTATTATGTAAAAAAGCTAAAGCCCCTGTTTCGAAAGAACGGATTTGAGATCACCCGTTATAAAGATCTTTCCGTGGAGGATACCAGGAGGGTAGAAGAATATTTCAACAGGACCATCTTTCCTATGCTCACGCCGATGGTCTTTGATAACTACCATACTTTTCCCACACTGATGAATAACAGGTTGTTGTTTGGGGTTGTAACCAAAAACCCAACCGACAATCAAAATCTATTCAAGGTTTCCTTTATTCAGGTGCCGCACAATCTGCCTCGATTTTATGAGATCGCAGATGATGACGTCGTTCAATTTGTTCCGGTGGAAGAGATCATTTGCAACAATGTTTACCACTTGTTCAGAAATATCGAGATCGCCAGCATCAATCTTTTTCGTATCAATCGGAATGGCGATTTTACACTTGAAGAAAGTGAAGATATCGAATCAAATTTCCTGGAAGATCTGAAGCGTAAGATCAAAACCCGCCGCACGGGCCGGGTCGTTCGCCTGGAGGTGGAAGAAAACCCGGATCCATGGATGATGCGCTTGCTGAAGATCCAGTGGGACCTGGATGATCATAATATTTTTCTTGTACCGCAAGGTGGCATGATCGACTTTACCGGCCTCACGCAAATCGTAGGACATAAGGAATTTAAAACCAGAAGGGCCCAGCCGCGGGAGCCGAT
>JBMOKS010000718.1:4353-5448 GCA_049324355.1 Bacteroidota bacterium | reverse complement strand
TTTCTATTCATCAATTCACTTTACGCCATTTTAAGGACCTAAAAATAATACTCGACACTGAACTATCATGACCAGAGGCCATAATTCACGGATCGGCAGTATAGAATAAAGGTTGTTTAAACTGATTTTGCTTTCTCCCAATAAACGTCCATTTCGTCGAGCGTCATTTCGCCAAGTTTCTTGCCGTCTTTGGCAGACTCAACTTCAAGGTATTGAAAGCGTTTAATGAATTTTTTGTTGGTTCGCTCCAGTGCTTCTTCAGGATCGATGTCTATGAACCGCGCGTAGTTCACGAGCGAAAATAAAAGATCGCCGAATTCGGCCATGGCCTTCTCTTTGTTTATGGACTCGTTGCTTTCAGTGTTACCCGCCTGCCGGACAGGCAGGAATTCTCTTTTGAACTCCTGCAACTCTTCTTCCACCTTTTGCCACACCTGTTCTTTTTTCTCCCAGTCGAAGCCCACACCGCGCGCCTTGTCCTGAATGCGAATGGCTTTTACCAATGCAGGCAACGATTTAGGCACACCCTCGAGCACCGATTTGTTTCCGTGCTTGAGTTTGAGCTTCTCCCAATTGCTTTTTACCGTTTGCTCATCGTTGGCAATCACATCGCCGTAGACGTGCGGATGCCTTTCCACCAGCTTGTCGCAAATGGAATTCAGCACGTCGGCCATATTAAAAGCTTTTAATTCGTCGGCGATCCTGGAATAAAAAACCATGTGCAACATCAGGTCGCCTATTTCCTTTTTTATTTCCGGAAGGTTCGCCTCCAAAATTGAATCCGAAAGCTCGTAAGTTTCTTCAATGGTGAGGTGGCGCAGACTTTCCAAGGTTTGTTTTTTATCCCAAGGACAATTTTCGCGCAATTCATCCATGATCGTCAGCAGACGGTCAAACGCCTTGAGTTTGGCCTGACGGTCGGGATCAGGCGCTGATAATACTTTTTTCATATGCTAGGTCCTGTTTCTTTGTTCCTGGTTGGCGGCTTGGATATCGGGCACTTGTACGTCGTTCTTCGCGCGTCGTCCCTAGTCCCCTTGTTCCACGTGTCCGTCTTCATTTTTCTTCGTTCGCTGGCGGTAATTTACGTGCATA
>JBMOKS010000718.1:0-4343 GCA_049324355.1 Bacteroidota bacterium | reverse complement strand
ATAAATAAATCATTTCGCATTCTGTATTCTTTTTAAATTTGCGGACTAAAAAAATTAAATCCTGTGGCTTTAATAAAATCAATTTCTGGCATCCGCGGCACTATAGGCGGAAAACCCGGCGACAACCTGACGCCGGTTGATGTTGTAAAATTTGCAGCAGCATTTGGCATGTGGGCGAAAAAGAAAAAAGGCACTACCAGGATCGTGATCGGACGTGACGCCCGCCTTTCTGGAGAAATGGTAAGTAATCTGGTAAGCTCCACCCTTCAAGGTCTCGGTATCGACGTTATTGATTTGGGTTTATCTACAACGCCCACCGTGGAAATGGCGGTGCCAGCAGAAAAAGCGGCCGGCGGCATTATCTTAACCGCCAGTCACAACCCTGTTCAGTGGAACGCACTCAAGTTGTTGAACGACAAGGGCGAATTTATTTCAGGAAAAGACGGTGAAGAAGTACTGCGATTGGCTGATTCTGAAGAGCTTGAATTTGTGCAGGTGACCAAACTTGGTCAATACGAAAAGAAAGAAGGCTACCTCGAAAAACATATCGAGCAGATTCTCAAACTGCCCCTCGTCGATGCGGCGGCCATCCGTAACAAAGGTTTTAAAGTTGTTGTTGATGCTGTAAACTCAACCGGCGGTATTGCGGTGCCCATGTTGCTGAAGGCCCTCGGTGTGTCTGTAAAAGAATTGTTCTGCGAACCTACGGGACAATTTCCGCACAACCCGGAACCTTTGCCCGAGCACCTGACAGAGATCACCCGCGAGATCAAAAAAGGAAAATATGATCTCGGTATTGTAGTAGATCCGGATGTAGATAGACTGGCGCTGATTGGTGAAGATGGAATGCCATTTGGCGAAGAATACACATTGGTTGCGGTGGCAGATTACGTGTTAAACGCAGGCAAAAAGAAAAAAGGAAATACCGTTTCCAATTTGTCGTCTACCCGTGCCCTCCGTGACGTGACAGAAAAAGCAGGAGGTCAATATTTTGCGGCGGCAGTAGGAGAAGTGAACGTGGTAAGCATGATGAAAGAAACAAACGCCGTGATCGGAGGCGAAGGTAATGGTGGCGTGATCTACCCTGATCTGCACTATGGCCGCGACGCACTGGTGGGAATAGCATTGTTCCTCACGCACCTGGCCAAGTCAGATAAGTCGGTCTCCCGATTACGAGCTTCGTACCCAAATTATTTTATATCCAAAAACAAGATCGAACTTACACCCGACATCAATGTGGATCAGGTGCTGGAGTCGGTGAAGAAAAAATACAAAAAGCAACCGGTGAACACGGTAGACGGTGTGAAGATCGAGTTTGATAAGGAATGGGTTCATTTACGCAAATCGAATACCGAACCCATCATCCGGATCTATGCCGAGTCCGATATGGAGACGAAAGCGGATCATTTGGCGAAAAAGATCATCCAGGATATTAAGGAGATAATAGCCGACAAAACGTTGACAAGCTAATGCTGTAAAACATTAAACTTTCCTCTAACTTTGTAGCCCCATTCATTAACCGAAACATGAGAGTTTATTTGGATAACGCGGCGACGACGCCCCTTGACCCTGAAGTTTTCGAGGCCATGAAGCCTTTTTTGCTGGAGGATTTTGGAAATCCGTCGTCAACGCACGCACACGGACGTAAAGTAAGGGCAGCGATTGAATCTGCCCGCAAAAAAATTGCGGAGCTGATGAATTGCACTCCCGGCGAAATCATTTTTACCTCCGGAGGCACAGAAGCCGACAATGCTATTCTTCGCTCGGCAGTTACAACTTACGATATTAAGAATATTATCTCCTCACCGATCGAACACCACGCGGTGACACATACCGTCGAAATGCTGGCCAGGCATGGAGGTGTGAAACTTCACCATGTAAACCTCGACGAAAAGGGGCACGTGGATATCGGGCACCTTACGAGGTTGCTGAAAGAAAACCCCCACGCTTTGGTCTCGCTCATGCACGCGAACAACGAGATCGGTAATCTGTTGGATATTCAGTTGGTGGCTGCATTGTGCGAAGAACACAAAGCGTTCTTCCATTCCGATACCGTGCAGACCGTGGGTCACTATCGTCATGATATGAAGAGCCTTCCGGTTTGCGCTTTGACTGCGGCTGCGCACAAGTTTCACGGTCCAAAAGGTATAGGCTTCATGTTCATACGCAAGGACAAAAAAATTCATTCGTTCATTCATGGTGGCGCACAGGAGCGTAACATGCGCGGAGGCACCGAAAATGTTTATGGCATTATCGGTTTGGCCAAGGCCATGGAGATTGCCTATCGCGATATGGAGGGGCACTTGAAGCACATCGAAAAGCTCAAAGCTCGCATGATCGAAAAATTAACGGCGCAGATTCCCGGTGTAATGTTCAACGGCGACTCGGCCAATCTGCAGCGCAGCCTTTACACGGTATTGAATGTGAGCTTACCGGAATCTGAAGAAAATGACATGTTGCTGTTCAACCTCGACCTGCAAGGTATTTCTGCTTCGGGTGGCAGTGCCTGTTCCAGTGGCGCCACCACGGGTTCTCATGTGCTCGGTTCATTATACCCTGAGTCGAAGAGAGGTGCGGTAAGATTTTCATTCAGCAAATACAACACGGCTGAGGAGATCGATTTCGCGGTGAGCAAGCTTGTGGAACTTTTTAAAGTAGAGGCTTAATACATCGCTTCCTTCTGCCGCCGGTTGTCAAAAAATATTAACGACCGGGAATTCACGTTCGGCGTTCGATAAAGAATGGTAATGTGTTGCGTCAGTAAGAATCCGTATTAGATTTTTGCAGATTTTTCAATTCGGCCTTTTTCAGGGTTATCACTTTCTTCTGCGCTTCGGGCAGGGAATTCGCCTCGTCAATCAATTTGTGAAAATCTTCCCTGGCTCGCCTCAAGTCATTAGTTAAAGTAAAAGAGCGAAAACAAATTAAACTAGATCGGAAAAAGTTCTGACAAATAGTTTCATTTCGTCGAGCGTGCCGATACTCACCCTGCACCATTGGCGGTTGTTAAAGTCCCAAACACGGATGCCGATTCCTTTTTCGGCCAGCTTATTCATGATCTGCTGCGCGTCGGCCTTCGGGTCGAAGAATACAAAATTGGTGTACGGCTTGCCATACATCAAACCTTTTTTGTCGAGATAGTCTGTGAGGTGTTTGCGGGCTTCGGCGTTTTTTGATCGCGACAGCTCTACAAAGGCCATATCGTTCAAAGAAGCTTTTGCTGTGGCGATGCCCATCTGACTGATGGGAAACCCGGCCTGATAACGAGAAATTTTTTTGATCAATTCCGGTTTGGCCACAATATATCCCAATCGTAGGCCGGCCAATCCATAGATCTTTGAGAACGTGCGCGAGACAATAACATTTTGATCTTTCTTAACCAGCTCGACCATCGAGACTTGTTGTGATGGATCCAGAAATTCGAGATAGGCTTCGTCTGAGAATACAGGTACTTTTTTAGACACTTCCTCGCAGAACGATTTTACGATCTGGGGATCAACCAAAGTGCCTGTGGGATTATTCGGATTGCAAACAAACACGAGACGTGTGTCGTCTTTTACTTGCGAAGCCAGGGCCTGATAGTCGTGTTCCAGTTTTTCGTTTACATTTACTTTGTCCCACATCACGTTAAATACTTCGGCATAGTTCATAAGAAGGGGAAAGGTGGGATAGGCCGAGAGGATTCTGCCATCTTCAATTCCGAAAGCTGCCCCTGTAGCACAAAGTAAGTCAGCGGAGCCGGCCCCTAAAGCAATGTGATCGGGAGAAACGCCTTCTTTTTGCGCGAGCAACGCCTTCAAATCATCCATGACCTCAAACGGATATCGATTTCCTTCGGAAATAATTTGCTGGATCGCCTTTCTTGCATTTTCAGAAGGTCCGTACGGATTTTCGTTGGAGTTCAATCGTATTTTAAAAGGAGACCGAAAGCTGTCGCTGAAAAATTTTCTCTCCGTTTCACTAACCGGTGCAGCCATTAGCTGGTTGACCAGCGAGGTTCCGTATACCAGGCCAGCGGTTGCCCCTAACGATGCCTTAAGCCAGCTCCTGCGATTGAGTGACGAAGGAGATGAAGTAGACGATGAATTCATAGGTTCATGAGTTTGACTAAAAATACGAATAATAGTTCATTGGCGCTTAGTTCAATGCCTGCTTCAGCAGCAGTCAGGCTCCACGTTCAAATGTTCCGAGCTTGTTCAATTTACCAGGGTGATTTTTGATAATATGTTACATACGTAGTGCCGTCCAATACGATCATAGGATCGCCATTTTTGGGATGGTTTCTTTTTTCCAGTTGATACGATCCCTGTCCTTGCGTAGTTGAATTGTAATGAATGCGATTA
>JBMOKS010000717.1:4109-5454 GCA_049324355.1 Bacteroidota bacterium | reverse complement strand
ATCAGCAAGATCTTCTCCTTTTTTAGAGATCTTCTTACGTGTATCCGAACCTTTGTCAGGTGCGAATAACATGCCCAATGCTACGCCTGCCGCAACACCAGCAACCACAGCCAATACTGCTTTTCCGTTATTCATAAAATGAGTTTTTAAATTTGAAAGCAAAATAAAGGTAGCAGTACTTGCTGACGATGACCTCCATCATTCAAACTCAAGACTTATTCCCGCAACGAATAACCAAAACGGCCATACAAAAACGGGCATCGACAATTCACTGTTCCCCTTCTACTACTCGATGTGCATGCCATACCAAGTCCTCGCAGGCTACAAACTTCTCAAAAGAATAATTTGCCCGATGTTTGACACTTCAAGTAGATGCATTTAAGTTACCTGGTCGTCGATCGAAAAATAACTCATGCCAGATCCAGACAAACCTGAAACGATATGATTCTAGTCAAAATTGCTACTTATCACTGAGCAGGTGTTTCATTTTCTCCGACTCAATCACGCGTTCGCTCAGCATAAATACCCTATTTTTAATCCGTCGAAAATCTTTCGTAAAATCAGCAAATAGAGTTTCAAGTTTGTTTTGCTCATCTTTGCATGCTTGGGCATCATGAGAAAAAGGATTTTCCAGCAGGTTGACAAGGTGCTTAACATGCTGAGTTAATCTTTTCGAGACTGTGAAGCGCCTCGCTTCAAATCTGGAAATGTCGGAGGCAAGCTTTCGGATGTTTTCGATGTTCTTCTCATCGATCAGCCACATGAAATATTTGTCGATCAGTTTTAGAAAGAAATTCAGTTCATCGTTGAAGAATGCAAGATCCGATTGCAACCGCTCGGAAATGACAACCATCTACTGCCATGATCTTTTTTCTCCGTCCTCCAAAACAATCTCCCGATTTGCCTGGCTTTTTCTGACCTCTGCTTTTTTACCGGGCTTTCGCACAATTGTTCGCTTTGACATAATACTTTTTTTAACAAAGATTGAAGGATCTTACGGATCTTATTCATGACCACTGTTCGTCTATGCCAACATTTTCGTCATCCAAAACCGTGATATCGAACTTACATTACCGGTGACATTCCTCATTTTCGGAGTTCCGAATAGTAAATACTATTGTGTTCAAGAATAAAATATGTTTTTTAACAGAAAAGACGCGGCATTGAAATTGGCAAATGCCTTGAATAAGTACAAAGACCAGCAAGTAGTTGTCCTGGGAATTCCGCGTGGAGGTGTTGAATTAGCCTACTACATAGCGTTACACCTCAACGCTGAGTTCTCGATGATCATCACAAGGAAATTAGGCCATCCGGAAAATCCAGAAGCTGCATTTGGCGCCGTAGC
>JBMOKS010000717.1:0-4099 GCA_049324355.1 Bacteroidota bacterium | reverse complement strand
AGGAAACTTCAGACGCACTAACGAAGGAAGAGAAGGACAAGATTATTAAAAAAGAACAACAAGAGATCCAGCGCAGAATACGAATATTGCGAAAGGGGAAAGCTCTGCCAGAGATGAAAAGCAAGATTATTATATTGGTTGACGACGGCATTGCCACCGGCGCGACACTCTTCACAGCCATTGCAATGTGCAAAAAGAAGCAACCTTCAAAGCTTGTTGTAGCAGCGCCCATTGCTTCACAGCAAATGGAATTCGAACTTCGTAAGCTTGTAGACGATGTCTTGATCCTCGAAAAACCAACTTCCTTTTATGCCGTTGGCCAAGGGTACAGACACTTCGAAAATTTGAGCGATGAAGAGACGATGGCATTCGTCGATGCATGGGAACTCCGGTTGAAGAATGCCTCATAAAAATCTCAGACCCCAAACGGGTATGTTTCTGGCATCTGATGACCGATTCGTCTATGGTGGAAAGGGAAAGATACATGTATTAAAAAACGAAGATGGAAGCCGTCATTTCATTAAGATAAAACTCAAACCAACGCAATTTGTCATACTGACCAATCAATCCAGTAAAAGGTAGGTCAATAAAAAAATGCAGGCGTATCATCTCTACTAAAGAAATTAGGAGATTGTAGTATACCGGGTTATCAGAAATGTTTTTTGTCGCAACCTAAATGCTTGACGGGAAACTTTCCAATTGATTAGGCTACAAAGGTCATCTCCCCATTAAGAGCCAACCAAAATCGGCTTTCGCAACGACCTTTGTCATGGCCTTGCCACTCCCGCTATTTTAATTTTATGGGCATGCAAATAAAATAGCAGCCAAAATTATCATTCAAATTAAAATTATTCAATCATACGACTATGAAAACAAATGAAGAACTGAGAAAGGATGTCATGGATGAAATCAAATGGGATCCTGAGTTAAGGAACGTGGCCACCGAAATCGGTGTGGCCACTAAAGATGGTGTAGTTACCTTGTCCGGGAGGGTTGACACCTACTGGAAGAAACTTTCGGCTGAAAAAGCAGCCCAACGAGTGCTGGGCGTGAAGGTTGTCGCATCAGACATTGAAATAAAAGTTAGCACCACCGGGACGCGCACCGATACCGAGATCGCCGAAGCTGTTAGCAATGCATTGCGCTGGAACAGTGCCGTGAACGAAGACAAAATTGAAGTGAAAGTCGACAACGGCTGGGTATACCTCGAAGGAACGGTCGACTTCGAGTACGAGAAACGATACGCCCAAGACTGTGTCGAGGACCTGGTTGGTGTTCGCGGCGTATCCAACAACATCACTATCAAGGCGAAACCGATAGACACTAAAGATATTTTACACAAAATTTCAGCAGCTTTTCACAGAAGCGCAACGGTAGATTCGTCCTCCATTAAAATCGAAACATCCGTTGGTAAGGTGACACTTCGCGGCAAGGTAAGATCGTGGGCGGAAAAAAAAGAGGCAGAAAATATCGCGTGGGCCGCCCCGGGCGTGATGTCGGTAGACAACAAAATTGAAATTGATGTGGCCGTCTATGCCTGATTTGGTTTTAACCTGAATGGAAAGCGGAAGAGATCCCTTCCGCTTTTGTTTTGATGACGAAAGTCTCCCTTACCGGAAATCTTCCTCATTTGTCGCCAATGTTATCCCTTCTATTTTAAGGCAAAATAACAAAACCGCTATGAAATATTACTTACTCATAATGCCTCTACTCCTCGTTGCTGGATGCAGTCCTCAGATACGGGTTTATTCCGATCACGACCCTGAGTATCAAGTGAAGGACTTCAAAACCTTTGACTGGGGGCAAAAGATTGACGTCGAAAAAAACCAAAATCCACTTCTGTATAACGAGTTAAATGATAAGCGCATCAAGGCGGCGGTATCAGAACAGCTCACCAGTCGAGGATATACCCGATCAGAACTCAATCCGGATCTGGTCATTCACTACCATATCATTGTCGATGATCAATCCATTGTAACAACAGAACCCTATGGTTACTTCTATGGCCCCTACTGGACCCGGATGCGCACTAACGTGTATTCTTATCGGGAAGGTACGTTGATCATAGACGTCATGGATCCCAAGACAAACAATCTTTTGTGGCGGGGCTGGGCCACCGCAGATCTGACCACCATCACACCGGACCAAACAGAAGAAATAATAAACCGCGCAGTTGCGAAAATATTCAGACAGTTCCCTGTCTCCGTCAAGAGCCAGGCTGCAGTAGTATCAAAAATAAGTAACGATTGAAGTATGAAAAAGACAATCAACACGCTACAGGACGCTCTCGCCTACCAGCTTCAGGGCTTACTATACACTGAGGAAAAAGTAAAAGCTGAATTCGAAACCTGCAGCCAGCAGGTAAGTTCGTCAGAATTGCGGGATGAAATGAGTCAGTATGTTGGTAGCGTCGACAACAAACTCCAAAAACTGAATCGGATCTTCAACTACTTGATGCAGGATCCTACTTCACGTAAAAATGAAATAATTGCGAGGATGATTGATGAGACACACCACTTGCTTGGTTTTACGTCTTCCGCGCAACTTAAGGATATTCTCACGGTCAGTTGCATTCAAAATATCAATGCTTATAAAACGGCAAGCTACAGGACTGCGTACTTGCTTGCTGTAGAACTCGAACTTGACACTGCAGCAGACCTCATCCAGCAGATACTGGAATGGGAACTCGGCACCGGCAAGCGGCTTGCCTCCCTTTCCATTCATGAATTCAACAAGTTAAATAGATCTGTAAAAACAAAATAATATGCTAGGTACACTGAGCGAGGATCAAATCGAGCATGTATTACGTACACAGATTGTTGGGCGCATCGGATGCTACGCTGAAAATGAAATCTATGTAGTTCCAATAACGTATGTATTCCACAAGGGGTACATCTATGCTCATTCAAAGGAAGGCCGTAAAGTCCATATGATGCGGAAGAACCCGAACGTATGTATCCAGGTTGACGCTATGGAAAATATGACCAACTGGAGGAGTGTTATTGTATGGGGTGAATACGAAGAACTTAAATCAGAAAAGGAACAAAAAGCGGGTATGAAGATCATGGTTGACCGCCTGATGCCCTTCTCTACCAGCGAAACGGTTCGTCCCTCTCATGGATTGGCCCACGCCCCTGAGGTGGTTGAAAAAGGGTTCAAGGCCGTTGCCTACCGTATCAAAATCATCAGAACCACCGGCCGCTTCGAAAAATTCAATCCCCATGATGAATAATTCATTTTAAATGAATCGCTAATATGGCTCTCGATTTTAACAAATATGCTGTGAAAGGGAATGAGTTCCTGCATCACCTGGAAAACAACCTCGGCAATAACGACCGCGCCCATGCAGCTCGCATCGTGAGATCCACCTTCCGCGTTTTGAGAAACCATCTTACATTTGAGGAATCCCTGCAGCTACTTTCCCAGTTGCCAATGGCCATTAAAGGCGTTTATGTCGATGGTTGGAAAAAAGGCGAACACAAAAAGATCAAAACAATAGATGACTTTCTTATCGAGATCATCCGGGAGGAAGGCAACAGCGCGTGGAGGGACTTCAGCACCAAGGATGAGATCATCGGGTGCGTCAAGGCGGTCATCGACACCATGAGGTTGTATGTGAGCGAAGAAGAGCTCCGTCAGGCCTTCAATACTTTACCCCAAAAAGTCAAAGAGGTCTTGAGTGCTGAAAGCATCACCTGAGTGACTGCAAATAATATCATCCACTCCCTGTGAAATCCCTATAAAGTTTGGATGTTTAAAGAACGCATGATCACATAGAAGAAGAAAGCGCCCCTTACCCAGGGCGCTTTTAACGTTCAAGGACCTTATTTTAAGAAGCAGTTTCCGAAAACATGATGCTATTGAGACAAGTCAGTGCCCACTATGCCGGTGCATGCTCTCTCTTCATGAACTTGCTGATCAGATCCGGCACCTTTTCAAAAATACTTGACAGGGTTTTATTTTGGTGGGTGCTAATAAACGAGATCTCATTTCCTTTTGTAACCAGGAATCCGATCGGATCGATGCCGATACCCGCACCGGCTCCACCACCCTGGCCTTTTCCGGCTTTTGCCGAATCACCTTCTCCTCCACCGCTACC
>JBMOKS010000716.1:0-5463 GCA_049324355.1 Bacteroidota bacterium | reverse complement strand
ACAGCCGGCCTGAGACTATGCAAAGGTTACATTTACAAATGTTGGCCAACAACAGTCCCCAGGTAAAACAATTGAGCACTTTTCAAAAAATAGCTGACTCACGCAGCCAGCTATCCGTTCCATTGCAAGCGAAGACCGATAATTCTGCGCCTGTTCAACGTGTACTAAAGGTTAACAAGCAAGATTATGATGTTCCCAGCATCATAGCACGCTTAAAGTCAGACCGAGCGGTCGTCTGGCGTGACGCATACATTCCTATCTTGGAGGAATTGGATGCTGCAAATGCTCAATTCGACACGGAAGCCGATCTGTTACTGAGAGTAGGGAGCATCATGGTTGCACGACGCGCACACTCCCAACCTGCAAACAACGAGCAACCGGGTGCAAAACCCGTTAGTGGCGTTGAGTATAAAGAAGAGGCTCTTGAGTATAAAGAAAAAGCTCTTGACCAAAAAGACAAAGCTGTAGGATCAACGTCACCCTCCGGAAAAAGCGTCCAGGAAATGTTGACTAAAGAGTATTGGAAAAAAAGACTCGAATCGAAAGATTCAAAACTCTATGCCAAGACCCAGGAAGGAGATTACTTCAAAAAATATCCGGCAGCCAAAGAGGAAGTAAGGAATACCAAAGACATCATCGAGCGTATAGGGCCACAGCTTTTAACTGATATAGAACAAGCGGGCAAAATATCGTCGGCTCAATTGAAGTTATACAGAACTATGCCAGTCGCGGAAGCGGACGGGATAATGGCATGGTTTGGTTCGAAAAAAGAAAAAACGGAAAGTGAGGTTCGAAATAAAAAATTAACAGCGGCAGACCTCAACAAACGCGATGACGTGGGGATCATGCCAATTAGCGGACACCTTGGCGATGCAGATCAGGCGCTATCCTATTATGAGGCAGGCGAAAGCATGGACGAGCAACAGGCAGCAGGCAAAAAAGTAGTGCTGGAATTCATACTTAAGCCAGGAGCACACGATGTTTTATTTAATCCACAGTACATGGCACTGGCAAGAGCAGGAAAAGCAAATGCCGTCGTAGCAGAAGTAGCCGGCCAAGAGGGAAGGGGAGCATTCCCGGCTGGTTCGAGAAACGAAGGAAATCTCCCAGGGTACATTGGCGTTAAACCTGAAAGACGTGGTGATTTTAGCATCAGCATGGGAAAAAATAAGGTCACACCTTTATTGTTTCAATTGCTCATTGCCGATATAAAAATTGTTTCACAAAGCCCTTCTTCGGATCTTGATTAATTTGTACGCACGATCGACAGCAGCTGCAACTCCCTGTCCTTTCCTTTTAATTTGATAGATCCCAGCGGCATTACACCATAGGGTTCTGCCAGTTGAAGTTTGGAGGCCAGGTCACTGGAAATCAAAACGTCTTTGTTCAATTCTTTGCATGTGGCCTGAATGCGCGATGTTGTATTCAACACATCACCCGAATAGGTAATGTCACGTTTCACAATTCCGATCTCGCCGGCAATTACATGTCCGTAGTGAATCCCCGCTTTGAATGAAGGCAAGAGTCCGTAACGAGAAATGTATTTTTGATGCATTCGTTCGATATGAAGTTTTATATCAAAGAAACACTTCACACACTGGCTGTTTTCCACACCATCGGCTTCTTTCCAGGCTACTATCACTTCGTCGCCTACATATTGATAGATCTCGCCCTTGTTCTCGATGATCGGATCGGTAATGTCGGCAAAGAAGTCTTTCAAAAGTTTATGATACCTTTCATCGCCAAGACGTTCGGCAATGGTGGTAGACGCATTTAAGTCGAGGAACATGAAGACCTTTCGTTCGGATTTTGGTGTGTTGTACCGTCCGCGAATGATGTTCCAAAAAGCTTCTTGACCAAATTTGCTGTTCACCTGAAGTAACAACTGGGTGAAAGCCACAACAAACGACCATGCAATCGCTGACTTAAGCGGCGCACTGTCTGTAAAAAAGTTAACCAGTGCTTCACGCGAAACCGGATCACTCAGCGGCCTTCCGGTTTTGACAGGAACGAGAATTGAGCCCAATACAACCATGATAAAGGCGAAGACCAGGAGATACGAAATACTCACCGCCAGAATGGTGTATCCATACGGTTTGTCGCTATAGCGTACGTTTACAAAAAACACCAAAAAGCTTCCGCCCAACAAGGCACCAATGAGCCCACCGGCCATATTTCTGACTAATAGAAAGCTAAATGAATAAGATTCTACCGCCCCCCCTGAATCGGCCGTGTGAATGACAAGGTGGTCGTATACCGACATCACGAAGCCAATAAAAAGCCAGGTGATGATGATCACCAGAAGTTGTTTTAGTTTAAGACGGGTTTCTCGCTTCATAGTGGATGGCTTGTCGATATAAATTCGTGGTGTCGCGCAAGATATTAAAATTTGGAGTTCCGGTTAAGGACGAATCTTCGCTTCGATCCGCGTTCAGCGAGCGCGTGCTAAAGATTGTGCAAGACGCCACCTTGACCCAAGTCCGAACCTCGATAGCGATACTTCAGGCTACGGTCCTGGTTACAAAAATCCGTTCAAAAGCAAGGATCGACGGCTATCATAAATGTCGTCAATGGTAAGTCTCTTTATCCCAAAAAGTTGTTAATTCGTTTTTATGGATCAATTTACGCTCTCTAAATCACAGGCCCGAAAGATCATTCTCCATGCGGCGGGGTTGTCGAAACGTGCACAGTTTGGCAAAGGTATGGAAGCTGTTTACAAACTTATTGATCATCTGGGCTTCGTTCAGATCGATACCATTTATGTTGTGGAGCGCGCCCATCACCATACTATTGCATCGCGCGTACCTGATTATAAACCGGAGTGGCTGGAGCGGTTGCAGGAAGACCGAAGGATCTTTGAATTCTGGACATACGCTGCCGGGTTCATCCCCATACAAGATTTCCGTTACTCCCTTCCTGTAAAAGAAAGCTTTTTATCGCGGAGAAAACCTCTGACGCCAACCGAAGCCAACCTTATGAAAAAGATACTCGACCGGGTTTCACGCGAAGGCCCGGTGATGGCTCGCGATTTCGAAAACGACCGCGTTACCAAAAGCACGGGCTGGTGGGACTGGCGGCCTTCGAAAGTGGCACTCGAACGCCTGCACTTCGATGGAAGATTGATGACGTTCCGGCGAAGAGACTTCCAAAAAGTTTATGATCTGACAGAAAACTTGCTCCCCACTGATATCGAGACAACTTCGCCAACGAACGAAGAATTTGCAAGGCATACCATTCTGCGCTCATTGAAAGCGCTCGGCATAGGTTACTTTAAAGACATTAGTTACCGGAGCCGGTATGTGAAAATTTCGTTGAAGCAGGAATTGGAAAAGCTCATTAAAGAAGGTAAAGTTGTGCAGGTGGTGGTGGAAGGTGTAAACGGCGCACCGCTCTACATGTCCGCCGAGTATACAAAGAAAAAAATCAACTTACCGGGCGATGTCTTCATTCTCTCACCGTTTGATGTACTGAATGTACATCGTCACCGGTTAAAAGACTTTTTTGAATTTGACTACCAGGTAGAATGTTTTGTACCCAAACCCAAACGGAAGTATGGCTATTTTTCCCTGCCTATTTTGATCGGCGAAACTTTTGTAGCCCGAATGGATTCAAAAGCCGATCGCAAGCAACAAATACTCACCATTAACAACCTACACTTCGAACCCATTGAGCTAACCAAACCGATGGTGGCCAAGGTTTGTAAAGCAATCCAAGATTTTGCAAAATTCAACCAATGCGAGGCTATTGTCATACAAAAGTCGAATGATAAGTCGGTATTGAAGGCGATCCGGGAAATGATTTCTGAAATGCCGCTTAAAGTGTCTTTGAGATAAAAGAACTACAAGCGACACTTCATTCGCCTTGAAATCTTTTCTCCTGCATCCAGTAGTCTGACAATCATTTCCTGAACCTGCCGGTTGTCGGACTTATGAGCAATGTGGCGCCGCAAACGTTCAATGCCCTGAACCGTATTCTCCCATTCTTTTAAAACCTGTTCTGAATTCATTTCATTGGTATTCTTTCCTCTAGGGCAAAGATGATTTCAATTTTGCTTTTGATGTTACACAGAAGTCTGTATACGCGGAAAGATTTCAAAACTAATTGACACTGAAATTAAGACCTCTTCGGTGTCTTTTTTTTTTGACTTTTCTGAAGTCGAATCATTGATCAACCCTGAATATCCTTCTTTTGATAGCATACAACACCAGCCCCACCCTGCTATGCACATTAAGTTTTTGAAACAGGTTATCGCGGTAGCCGTCGATGGTGTGCGGACTCAGGCACATTTTTTCGGCAATTTCCTTATACGTTAACTCAGAGCACACGAGTTTAAGAAATTCGATTTCTTTCTGATTGAGCGCGATAAGGTCTTTCAAAGTATCCTGACTGCTTTCACGATCGATGTTGTTGATAGCATGAATGAGTTTGCCCGTAACAAGCTCAGTATAATAGTATCCTTTCTCAGCCAGCAGACACAGCGCCTGATGAAGTTCCTGCTTACGAATATCTTTGAGAATGTAACCTCTTGCACCCAATCTCATCATACGGATCACGCTGTTTTCGTCTTCATACATGGAGAGTGCCAGCACTTTGATGTTCGGGTGATAGGCTTTGAGCCACTCGGCTGTTTGAAAACCATCCATCTCTTTCATGTTGATATCGAGCAAGGCAATATCGGGCAGATTATCATCGCGAAGCTTGGCGATAAAATCCTTTCCGTTGTCGGCTTCCAGTATTACCTGAAATTCGCTGAAACCATTTACAATGGCGCTCAGCCCGTCGCGGAATAGCTGATGATCATCGACCAGGGCAATTCTATTTTTCTTCATGCGTACTAAGTTCCATTAGAGGTATTTCGAGATTCAATTTCGTTCCTTGATGGGGTGCGCTATCAACAAACAAGTTGCCTTTCATAAGCCTGGCGCGATAAGCCATATTTTGCAGACCCGCACCGGAAGATCTTATTTTTGAGGACGTCTGTAACTGGTCAAAGCCAATGCCGTTATCCTGTATATGAATGCTCAGATTTTTATCACAGGAAATCGATATGTCTACCTCCGTAGCTTTGGCATGTTTAATGATGTTATTGATCGCCTCTTGTACAATACGATAAATTAAGAGTTTTTTTGAGGAATCAAGTACCGGTTCCCTGCCGTTGGAATGAAACCTTGTAACGAACACGCCCATTTTTTCCAACAATGAAAGTTCAAACTGTACGCAGGCGGATAATCCTTCTTTGGCAATGTTGTCAGGGTCTAGTGTTTTAGAAAGGTTTCTGAGATCATGAATGGATTTGCTGATCAGCGCCATCACATTTTCGATCTTGTCTTTCAAGGGGTCATCTTGTTTTAAATCGAGCGAACTCAAGCTCAGGTTTGCGAGCGAAAGAATTTGTCCTACATTATCGTGAATATCGAGCGATATATTTTTTAAAGTTTGTTCCTTGATCTCGAGACGGGTTTT
>JBMOKS010000715.1:0-5489 GCA_049324355.1 Bacteroidota bacterium | reverse complement strand
TCTTCGGTATTGCCCACGGGTATGCGTTTGTTCCTACATTGGCTGATCTCGATGGCGACGGCGACAAAGATCTTATAGGCGGTGCAAATTCTTACGCATCCGGAGACCCCGTAGGTTATTTCAAAAACGAAGCCGGCGAATTCATCGAACAACCCTTTGCAACGGGCCCTTTTAGCACGGTGACGACCAGCACCGGCAAAACCGATTTTGTCGACATCGATAACGACGGAGATCTCGACATGTTTATCTCCGATTTCTACAACGGTACCCACACCATACTCTACTACAAAAACACAGGCACAGCGCAAATACCCACATTTACTTACCAACTGAGCGCTGACAATCCTTTGAGCATGGTATCGGAAGAATTTGGCCTCTATCCGCGCTTCGTCGATATTGATCATGACGGTGATTTTGATGCCCTGATCGGAGAAGGTGGCTACTACGGCGACGGACAACAAGGTAATGAGTTCTTATTTTATGAGAATATCGGAACGCCTTCGGCACCTCAATTTGTATTTACAACCAACCTTATAGCCCCAGGCTCCAGCACGACCGATCCATCTCCCGCTTTCGTGGATTTTGACGGCGACGGCGACCTCGACCTGATGGAAGGAAGTCGGTATGGTATTATAGTTTATTACCTAAATACCAACCCGGTGCCTGTGACAGTGGTGGCTTCCGGAACAAAAAGCCTGAAAAACAACGAGATCCTTATCGTTGATCCTACTCTTACGATCACCGACAGCGACAACGACGAGATCGTTGAAGCTACCGTCACCATTTCTAATTTTATTCCGGGATCAGAGGTGTTGACTTTTACGCCTCAGCCCGGCATTACAGGTTCGTTTAATACCTCCACCGGAGTGCTCTCCTTCAGAGGGCTGGCCAGCGTGGCTACTTACCAAACCTTATTACGTAGCTTATCCTTTCAATTTACCGGCGCAAATCCAGGCCGAAAAGACCCCCAGGGACGTGTGAAAGACGTGAACCAGAACATCACTTTCCGTGTATTCGATGCCGATCATACTACACCGGCAGCTGTGTCAGTTGGTATCCAGGTGAACTTCAACGCTCCACCCGTTATCACACCCGATGCGCTGACTGCTAAATCCGGCGAGACCATTTCGCTCAATCTCATCGACATCATCTCAGACCCTGACAATAACCTCGATCCCAATTCAATTGTCATTGTCCAGCAACCGACCAGCGGTGCTACGGCCACCCTCCAGTTTGTGTCGGCCACCGAAGTAAATCTGTTGGTGAACTACTTCAAAGTTACTTTCAATGGCAACGACCAAGTGCGCATTCGCGCCTGCGATGCGCTGGGGGCTTGCACTGAGAATGTCATCACTATTTCCATCAATGCTTCCGCCGAAGTACTGGTTTACAACGCCGTTGCGCCCAACAGCAGCGGCGACAACAAATACATGCGCATCATGAACTTGCCACAAGGCAACCGCGTCTCCGTCTACAACCGATGGGGCGACGAGGTATTCAGCACTGAAAATTATTATGACGAATTCTCCGGGCAAGGCAAACGTTTCGAAGGGTTTAACGACAACGGAAAAGCACTGTCTTCCGGAACCTATTTCTATAAGATCGAATTTGCAGATGGCTCCAAAACAATCACTGGATTTCTCTCTTTAAAACAATAAGACCATGAGAAAAACTCTACCTATTATTCTATCGCTTCTCGCAGGGTCTTTCTTCTCCGCGCACGCGCAGATCGATCCGCTCTATGCACAATATCTCAACAACCCCTTGCTCATCAATCCGGCTTATACCGGTTTTAACAATAACCTCAATGCCTCGGTAACCTACCGCAAGCAATGGGCTGGCTTCGACGGAAGTCCATCTACGGTCAACGCCAGCGGGCATACTTCTTTGTTCGATAACAAAATGGGATTGGGATTGATCATATTACAAGACCAAGCCGGCACCAATAAAAACACCGAAGTAGCAGCCACCTACGCCTATAAACTCGACCTCGATGAAAAATACATTTCCTTCGGCTTACAAGCCGGCATGGTAAGCTTCAGAAACGACAACAGCGATCTCAATATTTACGATCCCAATGACGTGACATTTACAGGTGATCAGACCTACACCAAACCCAGTTTCGGCGCCGGTGTGATCTTCAGCAGCCAACGCTACTTCCTGGGACTGTCCGTGCCACGCTTATTAAAAGCCACCGCTACCCTTAACAACGCCACCACTTCTACTGAGAATGAATTGTACAGTCAACACTTTTATATGGTGGGCTCCTATATGATCTTTCTCAACGAACGCATCAGGCTCAAGCCTTCCGTATTGTTAAAGGGTGTGAAAGGCGCACCCCTCTCCGCAGACCTGAACTTCGCTTTAAACCTCGACGAAAAATATACCGCCGGAGTATTCACCCGCAACTTCAACACTTATGGCTTGTTGGCTCAACTCAAAGTGGGTGAAAACTACCGTTTCGGCTACACCTTCGAAGTGCCTTCAAACCAATCGGTGGGTGCGCGGTTCACAACCCATGAATTCAGTTTCGGCCTCAACCTCGCCCTCTTCAGTTTCCACGACACGTCGTCTATCACCAATTTCTAAAATTTTGAATTTCTTATTCAAACCAAGGTTCGTTTCACACAGAAATTTGAAATTTGAAATCGAAATTTTCTTCAGTTTCTTGTAACCCCTTTATGGTGATTGAATCCAATGATAAAACCCTGTAGTCAAGAAAGATAACTGCAGGTGCGACAAAGAATCGGTCAATTTTGAACCTTTTGCGGAATATCCTGTTTACTTTTACTGAATGAAGGTTAAAGTTTCACGCAAAGAACATTTTAATGCCGCCCATAGACTTTTTAATTCGAACTGGTCTGCGGAGAAGAATGTTGAGATCTTTGGAAAGTGCAGCAACCCCAACTATCACGGCCACAATTATGAGGTGGTCGTTAGTTTAATAGGCGAGCCCGATCAGGAAACGGGGTATGTGTTTGACATGAAGGTATTGAGTGATCTGATTAAAGAAAATGTTTTGCGTAAATTCGATCACAAGAACCTTAACCTTGATACCGAATACTTCAAAGACCTCAATCCCACTGCTGAGAACATCGCCGTTGTCATCTGGAGGATCTTAAGGCAGAAGATAGATTCAAAATTTGAACTGAAAATTACCTTGTATGAGACAGAAAGGAATTTCGTTGAATATCCAGCCTCTTAAACCTCTCGATGAAGATGACATGGGCGATGACCATGTGGCATCATCGGCCGAAACCCCCATGCGCGCCGATGCCTTCGATCTTCAGGATGAAGAAAAGATCGAGCGCATCGAAAAACATTTCCGGGAGATCATGCACATCCTGGGGCTTGACCTTACAGATGACAGTCTGAATGGAACACCCCGAAGGGTTGCGAAGATGTACGTTAAGGAAGTGTTTGCGGGGCTCAATCCGAAAAACAGGCCTCATGCCCGGCTTTTCGAAAACAAGTATAATTATGACCAGATGCTGGTGGAAAAGGATATTACCTTTTACTCGCATTGCGAACACCATTTTGTGCCCATTTACGGCAAAGCCCACGTAGCCTATTTCTCCGCCGGAAAAGTGATCGGTCTTTCCAAAATAAACCGAATTGTTCAATATTTTGCTAAACGGCCTCAAGTGCAGGAACGCCTTACCGTACAGATTGGTAAGGAAATCCAGCGTGTTTTGCACACCGAGGATGTGGGGGTGGTTATAGACGCAAACCACATGTGCGTGGCCTCGAGGGGTGTGGGCGATACCAACAGCAAGACCGGAACTGCCTATTTTTCAGGCAAATTCACGGACGAGAACATAAAACGCGAGTTCCTCAACTATATCAACAGCAAATAATAGAAAAGAGGATAATAAAACCGGTTTTAGTCCTGCAAGTTGTTGAGAAAATAGTTATTTTGAGGGCCCTAAACCTTGGAATAACCTTTCATCATTATGTCTCTCGAGAAGGATATAAAGCAGAAAGAATTTCATAGCTTTTACCATAAAGCTATTTTGAACATTCTTTACACCCAGAATTATCTGGTCACTATCATGGCCGATGTATTCAAAGACTATGACATCACCCGACAGCAGTACAACGTGCTACGAATCCTACGGGGCCAGTACCCGGGCCATGCTTCGATCAATCTGATTAAAGACAGGATGATCGATAAGATGTCTGACACCTCGCGTATTGTCGAACGACTGCGCCTGAAGGGCCTCATCGCCCGGGAGGATGGCAAGAGCGACAAACGCTCCGTTGAAGTCACCATCACTCACAACGGCCTGGACCTGTTAGAAAAAATGCAGGACCGCGTGGACCAATTTGAAGATGCGTTGAACAATCTTTCATTGGATGAAGTGATCGAACTCAATCGATTGCTGGACAAGATCCGGTCGAAAGAGCCAGCCGAAGTCGAAGATGTTATCCAATCTGAAGAGCTCCTGAAGTCAAGCTGAACAAAAATTTAGTACTTTAGCGCATCTTTAAAACTAAGACTATGGTATTCGATTTAGACATGATCAAGGCTGTATACAAACAGCTGCCGGCTCGTATTGCCAAAGCCAGAAAGGTTGTCAACAGGCCTCTCACCCTCTCGGAAAAAATTCTCTACGCTCACCTTCATGAGGATCAGAAGCTTGAGGATTTCGGTCGCGGAAAATCCTATGTGAACTTTGCTCCCGACCGCGTAGCGATGCAGGATGCTACAGCGCAAATGGCGTTGTTGCAATTCATGTCAGCAGGCATACCCAGAGTTCGCGTACCGTCAACTGTACACTGCGACCACCTGATCCTCGCTAAAGATGGTGCGAAAAAAGATCTCGCAGACTCTATTTCAGCCAGTGGCGAAGTTTTCAATTTCCTGGAATCAGTGTCCAATAAATTTGGAATCGGTTTCTGGAAACCCGGTGCGGGTATCATCCACCAGGTTGTACTGGAAAATTACGGATTCCCCGGCGGCATGATGATCGGAACCGACTCACACACCGTAAACGCCGGCGGATTGGGAATGCTGGCCATTGGTGTCGGCGGCGCCGACGCTGTAGACGTTATGGCGGGCATGCCCTGGGAATTGAAGTGGCCCAAGTTAATCGGCATAAAACTCACCGGTAAGCTCAATGGCTGGTCGTCTGCAAAAGATGTGATACTAAAAGTCGCCGGTATTCTTACTGTAAAAGGTGGCACGGGTGCCATTGTTGAATATTTTGGCCCTGGTGCACAAACCTTGTCGTGTACCGGAAAAGGAACTATCTGTAACATGGGTGCCGAGATCGGAGCCACAACATCAACCTTTGGTTATGATGAAAAGATGGCCCAGTATCTCCGCGGCACCGGTCGCCAAGATGTTGCCGCTCTCGCTGATAAAGTAAAAGAACATCTTACTGCAGACCCTGAAGTATATGCAGATCCTAAAAAATATTTCGACGAACTGATCGAAATCAACCTGTCTGAGCTGGAGCCGCATCTGAACGGTCCTTTCACTCCCG
>JBMOKS010000714.1:0-5500 GCA_049324355.1 Bacteroidota bacterium | reverse complement strand
AGCGTACGTTGTCGAGATGGTCTTTGAGGTGATATTGATAGGTCGGGGTGCCGTTTGTTTCGATAACAACACGCCCTTCTTCATGGTTGATAAACTTCAGCGTATCATTCTCATAAAAATATTCTCCCGCATAATCAGTCTTCTTCACCGGCGCATTGTTGCTGCTCAGCATCTGGCATAGCTTGCGCCCCGATGCATCATAGATGTAATTTATCGTCTGGTCTGACGAGCGGCTCGCCCGTTCCGTTAGGTTCAGAAAATTATAACTAATAGTCATCAACCCTTTTACTTGTATGCTGTTGATACGGCCCACAAAAGCAGCGGGTATCGTTACTACAAAATCTTTTGTAGATGTTGTGCGCATATCAAACGTGCTCAGGCCTGTGTTGCTTACTGTTACCGCAGTGCCTCCGGCTGTCAACGTGAGATTGGCTGTGCCAGAAGTGCGCTCCATATCAATGATCACAATGTAATCCGACCATGCTTTCAATAAATTGTTTTGTTGTATGGTCGATGACGCTGAGCCACTGGCAATCTCCACCCGGTCGTTGGCAAAAGTTAATCTGCTGCCGGTATCCGTTACGGTCCAGTCGGTGCTGCCGGTAGTGAACTCTCCGTTTTTCAACAATTCCTGTCCGCCTTTGTTCCTATCCCACAGCAAGCTTCCGTTGTTGTCATACACATAGTCGTCTCCACTTGCATTAAATTCTGTGAAGCCTTTGGTGTCGTTGGCTGCATCGGTAACTTTTCTGAGCTTATTGCTGTGGAACGAGGTTCCTGCACCATAGTCGTAAGTAAGGTTATCGATCAATGTCCCATCTTTTCCTCTTCGTGTCAGCGTTTTAATGTTACCATTCAGGTCGTAGGTGAGTCCGCTTTCTGCAAAAGCTCCGCCGTTCACACTGGCCCAGGTAGGCACTGCTCCTGTGGCCTCCTTGTAGCTGGCGTCGGTGAGGCGGTTCATGGCATCATAAGAATACAAGTAAGCTTTCTGTTTGTTGTCGCTCAGGCCCAGGTTATTGCTCCACTTCATGGCAGAGATGTTGCCGTTGTAGAGCGAAGTATTACCAACCCCAATAGATTGATTGTATCCTAGTTCAAATCCAAAAAGATCTTTTAATGCATTGGCATCTGTGCTGCTCAGATCGCTGTCGTTCATTTTTGTGAGCCAGCCGCGGATGTTATACTCGTAGTCCAGCGATTGTTTAAACTCCGTGCCATTGGTGCTGTGCAGTTTTTTGTCTACCAGCTGGCCCAACTCATTGTATTCATTGCCGGAAATCAACACGCGCTGGCCGTTGTTGTAGGTATGCCAGGTTTTGAGCAATCTTCTGGCGTGATCATATTCCAGCTCACGCAAAACGGTGTTCTCTTTCGCGCTGAATGACGATATGCCGCTGATGAAGGTGGCTCCTCCATTGTTGAACGACAGGTCGGCGGTGAGAGAACTTGAAGATGAGGTAGCCGAAGTATACAGAAGCTGATCGTTCTTATAATATTTCACCTGCGTGCCCACTCGTGCTATGCGCAGCTTGTCGCCGGGCTTGGGCGCTACGGGGTCGGTGTACTTCGGGCTGCCCAGTTCATATACTTGCAAAGGGTTTGCAATGAGGAAACCATAGTTGATGTTGGCATAACCCTGCCCGGCGTCGTTGGTGGTGAGGCCAAACATACGCGCTGTGGTAATTTCGGGCACAGTGGTTTCTATCCATCCGTCGGTGTTGGCATTGAGCACTTGCTGCGATGCCGCGCCGGCGTTGCCCCAGCCGCTGCCCGCAATGTTGGTGAGCTTGCTGCCCACAACACTTACGTTCACCACATTTTTCCAGGTGATGTCCTGGGTTAAATGAGTGGTCTTGTTTTGCAGCACTTTGCCGGCAAAATCAAGCAGGTTAGTAACGCGGTCGGTGCCGCCTTTGTAGTTATCGGCAATGATCTGCACTACGCGGTATTTGTCATCATAGTAGTTTATAGACTTCAGCCACACATAGCCACCGCGCATGCCGCCATCGAGCACTTTTACTTTTGACCCTGTGGCCAGGCCGCGGGTTCGCAAAAATTCCGCAGCAGGTTGAAGGTAGCTTACGCCGCCCACGGTCTGGGCAAGGGCGTCGTTCACATAAGCATAACTGCCTGCCCACAACGAGCGGAAATTATAATCGTCGTAATAGTTCACGGAAATATAATGGTTCACATCGAGCGTATTTGCCGACGTCACCACGGGGTACGACTTGTTGGTGTAGCCATGCACGTTGCCCGCGGCGTTGCCAACGTAGCTTTCAAAGAATTTCGTCCAGGTTTTATTATAAAAATTATCGACCACCGTTTGCATCGCTGCTTGCGTCACGGTCACGGCGGTGTCTTTTATGCCGGTGAGTACAGGCCTGTTCAGGTGATCGTATTTCGTGAACGTCCAATACTTGGGTGTGCTGTTGCGCTGGTTGCCATCTTGTGTCATCACCAGGCGGTCGCGTTTATCGTACACTATATACACCCAGTCGGCGCCGGGCGCACGTTTTTCAACAACACGTCTTTTGGTGTCGTACTTTTTCTGAAAAGCCCAGTTGTTCAGGTCAGCAGAGGTAGGGTTATAGGTATCGTTCTGGTGAACGATCTTGCCGAGCTCGGGCTGCAACACATAGCGCTCATTCCCAAAATCATCATACACATAATAGGTCATGGCCCATTGGCTGGTGTTGTTCAGGTCTGTAGCGCCGGCTACGGCCTGCACTTTTTTGAGGATGGTGTTGCCCTCGTTGTTGATATATTCTCTTACTTCGTTGCCTTGCTCGTCTATAGTGCTCTTGATATTCAGTTGCTTGGAGCTGTAATAACCTCCGGTTTCGATCAGACCCGCTACCGGCGCCATGCGCACCGGCATGCCGCTGGCATCGATCTTCCAGTAAATGATCTTCTCCTGGCCGGCAGCCGTGCCATGCTTGTTCACATGATAGTTGTGCTTTATATATTTATCGTTGCCCGCCACACTCCAGTCGGCGCCAGGTCCATATTGTTTGCTGGCACGATTCAGCGGCGAGGCTTCATAAAAAATTTCGGCATAGGGCCGGGCATCGTCGGCTATCTTATTATCGGAACTTGCCGCATAAAAAGATTGCGCCAGGCCTGTGTATGATCGTGTGGTGCCATCGATGATCTTATCTTTAAACCATCCGTTATTTTCGGCAGTAAACGGAAGGTATTTTATAGCCTCGCGGCCAAACTGATCGTACACCACAGGCTGCACGATATCGAGACCCGCAGGGGAGGCCTGCTGTTGCACGGTTTGCGAAGCCCGCCCTACGCCGTCGAAAAACCCATATTGAATGCTTCGCTCAGATAGGGTGGCGGCATCTACCTGCGCTTGTGTTTTGATGTCGGGGATCAACACATCTACAGACTTAACATAATTGTGGTCAAAATTATAGCCCGCTACAATGTTAGAATTTACTGATGTACCGGAGGCGTTTACCGCCCGCACCCTGTAATAATAAATGGCTCGCGATGCATTGTTGATCATTTTGCTTGTGGAGGTTACAACCAGGTCTTGAAACCCGGCCACGAACGAGGTAAAGTTCTTGTTTGTAGAAACATCCAGGCGATACTCGGTCACGTTCGGCACGGCATACCAGTTGGCCTTAAATGAGTTGGAGGTGATCTCGGTTGCTGCCAACGCTCCTGGCGCCTGGGGTAGTAGCGGCAGGCTAATAATATTCGAGCTTACCGAAGTACCGGTGGTATTGACAGCCCGCACGCGATAATAGTAATTCTTGTCGGGCGGCAGATCAACGATGCTTTTGCTGTTTGTAGCCACAGCAATATTGTTATACCCTGAAACGAAGCTTGAAAAACCGCTATTGTCAGAAACATCCAGCCTGTATTCCATTGCACCGGCCACAGTCTGCCAGTTTGCCGTAAAAGAAGTAGTGGTGATGTTTGTTGCTGCAGTCGCCGCCGGCGCTGTGGGAAGCAAGATCACCGTGCCCGCGGCCGAGCTTGCCGATGTGCCCATGCTGTTTGAAGCGCGCACGCGCCAGTAGTAAGTAGTGTTGGCAGCGAGGCCTGTTACTGCTACCGAAGTTCCGCTCACCTGAAGGTTATTGTAACCTGACACCAGCGAAGAAAAATCGCTGAAGGCCGATACATCGATCTTGTAATGATCAGCGCCCCATGAATTTCTCCAGTCTGCCGTAAATGATGTGGTGGTGATGCCGGACGCCGCCAGGTTTATGGGCGGCTTCGGTATGGCCAGGTTTACGGTAACAATGTGGTTATCCCAATACGAGTCAACGTCGGTGTCGTACTGGAACTGTATCGTAGTGCTGCCCACGGTTGTCCATTCTATTTGAATGTTTGTGCTGGCTTGCGATATAATGTTGCCACCGTCAACAAACCATTGATGAGTGCCGGCAGGGGGCGCCACCAGCTGGCCGCTGCTGTTCCTGAATTCAGGGTAATAGGTTTGCGTATCGCCAACATCAACCGAGGCAGGTCCGGCAAGGGTGAGGGTTAGACTCTGTGCTGCGGCGCTCCAGGCCAGTGCTGCGGTAAGGATTGCGACGATGCATATTTTCAGTAAAGTAGATTTCATAAATGTGTTAGGCTTCTTCATGGTTAGTTCCTCGTTCCTCGTCCCTCGTCCTTCGTTTTTATTCTTGTGTGCGATAGTGATACTGATAGTTCTTCAGGATGTCGCCGTTCTGATCGCGCACAAACAGCAGCCTGTGAAAGTTGTCGTATTCATAATACGCCGTGGTATTGTTGGTATCCGTTATGGATGAAATGCCAATACCGGGTTTGTAAGTATAGGTGGTCATCAGCGCGCCGGCAGGAAATACCCTCACCTCGTCTATCAGTGTTTCTGCATCGCCGATGGTGGTGGCTGTTGAAATAGATGTTTCTACCAGTTGCCAGTCTGCGCCACCTTGTTTTTTCCAATAGGTGAGCTGGTAGGCGCCAGCGCCAGGTGGTGTGACCAGATAAGATCCCAAATAACTCTTGGCTCCCGTTCTGGCGGTGGTCGAAAAGTTTGCTGTGGCATCTTCAAAGCTTGTATAATAGACCGCGGTGCTGGCGGCGCCTTTGATCTGAGCAATCAGTTGTAGATCCTCGTCCCAGACAAAGCTGAGCACGATGCCGTCTTTCGCCAATCCTTCCAGCACATTGCCCTTCGCGTCATACCGGGTAAACTCAATTTCATCTTCATAGGCGGAAGCGTATTGGAATTGACCGCCTGTTATGGCAGAGGCTGAAAACGATGCGCCCGCAGGCAGCGATTTGATCCTGTCTTTTACCAGCATGTTGTTTTCCACTTCATACAAAGTAAGACTGCCGCCCACCACAGTGCTGTCGGTTGTTCTTTTTCTCAAAATAACATTCTCGATAAGGTTGTTGATGTTTTTGGCTTTTTGATGCGCTATGGCGAGCGATGGCGTGTCGCTGCCGGTGCCGGTGTAGTCTTCAACATATTTGCGTTTAGAAACCAGCTGGGATCCGTCGTTGA
>JBMOKS010000713.1:0-5506 GCA_049324355.1 Bacteroidota bacterium | reverse complement strand
TATTACCTGGATGCCGTCGAGACCAAAACGCATAAAGCGTTGTTTGTAAAATCAAAGCGAAAAGACGGACGTGGCACCACCAGCAGGCTTGAGGGAGGGAGCAACCCGCGTGAGTTTAACATGAAATATAAACTGGAGGACGGCACCCAAAGCACCATGAGGTTTAGTGTGAGCCCGGTAAGCACCATGAAACTCGATGCCATCTATCTTTTCGATAAGGAAAAATTGAAAAATATCGTCGTGAACAAGGCCGCCGGCGCTAAATACAATGATGCGCCAATGGATAATCCGTATACCTATCCCTACCAGGGTAATGAATATCGGAGGACGATAACGTCGGACAAAGTAGTCGTGATCAACAGCAGCGACTACATTCCCGTAACCTACCACAACGGAAACCTTGTGCTGGACGATGGCGACATAGCCACCATCTCTGATTTTAACCAAAATGCTCTAAAGATTATAGAATTTGGAACAGACTATTCTTTAGCCAGTGGAGTTTCCAATAGCGTGGATGACTATAGCGGCCTTGAATTGACCAATGGTTGCAATACTTCACAGTCATGCCAGGAGATTACGGGGCCATTCGATTTTGAATGGCCATCAGGTGTAAACACAAATTGTTACACAACAACAGATCGTCGTCCGGGGTGTTGTCCAACGGACGCCGACCGGCATATGTTTTATTCCTACTGGCCCGTCAGCCATTGGTGCAGCTACCCAACTAATGATTATTCAGGGCCGGAAATGACCTACAGGCTAACCGGCAAGCTAACATTAAAAGAGTTAAGGACCTTGGGGCACGGTGGAGCAGCGATGATCCCGCCGACGAAATTTGCTTATGATTTTGATGGCAATTTCAATCCGCAATACCAGTCCGAACGGTATGATGAATGGGGTTATTACAAGAGCGATTATTTCGACCGGGAATACATTTATACACCAGAAAGCGAGTTGCCGCCTGATAATGAGGTTGTAGGCAGTAGAAAGATCACGACAGCTTCGGCAGCGCAAACCCATGCATGGAGTTTAAGTTCTATACAACATCCCCTCGGCTCAAAGGTCAACATCCGATATGAACCCAATACGTACTCAAAAAATATTTATAACGACAATTTTACCTTTAGCATTGCCAAAGTGTTGCCAGGCAGATATGGGTTCGTTAGGGTTTACCTCAAAGAGCAGGTGCCTCTGTCTACCTACTTTGCTGTGGGCCAAAGCATATCCATCACGGGATTTATTGTAAGCAAGTACAGTGATAACAAGACTCATCGTGAAGTATACCGAAATGAAGGAACAAATTCCATCTCGAGCATTGAAAACGGATGCCTTGAGATAAGTTCACCTGTGTTATACCAACTGATCAATGCCGGACGGACTTATACCGAGGGTGGATCATCGTGGGCGTTGATGCCTTATTTTGTTGCCGGCTTTGTATGGTTGCCAGACCAAAGTCCGGTAAAATATGCAGGTGGGATTCGTGTGAAGAGCCTGGAACTAGCTTTTAACGGTCATAACAGCAGCACCGAATATAGCTACGAAATTCCCGGAAGCTCAACTTCATCCGGTGTTACATCCTACAAACCTTATCACTATCCTGCGATCCATTATCCAACCGACATTGATTTCTTCAATACATTATTTTCAACATCCTCAATAGCGATGGAACAGCAACGTCGCGAGCTGTTGAATGACCAGGCGCTTTACTATCACGAAGTCAATAAGCTGTATGGTGATTTGCTCTTATTTACCAGGGAAGCTCCCGGACCTGGTGCATTATATGAATATGTAACGGTGAAGAATAAGTACGATGGGCGTTACGTGGATCAGCACACGGTAAACCAATTCGAGGTATTTAAACGAGATATGCTGTCAGCAACCACCACATTCAGCGACAAATCTGACAACGGCGATAATGTATTCTACAGAAGGAAGCACATAACAATCAGAAACAACTCCATTAATGTGGGTAGCCTGAAGAATGTTTCATTCTATGGAAAGGGAGTCTTGCTGAAGACAATAAATTATGGGTACCTAAATGACGAGACGGATGAACCGTTCGAATCTGCAATAAGGCAGGTTGGACAGGGCCTAGTGCAGCAATCGTTTCATAAATACATTGTCGTCAACGATTGGCTTCGGAATTTCTTCGATAGTGACAGCCCGCCTTCGCTGATTTCGCAGCATCACAAAGCGGTGATCACCAAAATGGAGGAATCATCAAATGTACTCACCTCTGTTGAAGAGAAGGATTATAAGACCGGCGTCACCACTAGAACGGAGAACCACGAATTTAATTACTATACCGGAGGGCCTGTTGGCGTTAAGACAGTCGATGCTTATGGAAATCATTATTTTTCCATTTCCGAACCTGCTTACAAATTCTATCCCTCCATGGGTTTGAAAATGAATGGCGGTAAAAACATGTTAACCCAGGAGGCAGCTGCGTACGTGTACAAAGTCGATCCCAATGATTCTCAACTAAGAACGGCGCTGGTGTCTGCCTCAACACAAACCTGGAGCGACACCACTAAAATAACAGGTGCCACTAATGGCAAGCAGCCTGGTATCTGGCGCAAGGAAGCCAGCTATGTTTGGAAAGGTGATGATGCAGCATTGAGATCCGACGGCATGTATCCATATTCAAATTTTCAATCGAAGCCTTTCAACTTCTTCAACCCTTCTGCGAGCGATGCGCAGTGGCAAAAGGATAACCAAATAACATTATATAATGTTCAGTCGCATGCGCTTGAAGCCAGCGATATCAATGGCCAGTATGCCGCCACTCGTATGTCTACCGACAACCATGTCGTGTACGCCACAGCGGCGAACGCCCGATACGATGAGTTTGCGTATACTGGCGTGGAAGACAATGCTGAGGGAGGCAAGTACAGCGGTGTTGAAATGCTTGATGGCGCAGAAGTTTTTGCTTTAGACGACAATGACAAGCAGACGGCACACACAGGCCACAAGGCGGTGAAGCTGACTTCAGAAAACACCAAGACGCTCCGATTTTCGTTGCCTGCCAAGGCGAATAAGATTTACCGCGCCAGCGTTTGGACGAACTCACCGCAGGGCCGATTGTTCTACAAACTTAACGGCGCAACAAGCCAGGCACCGGTTGTGCCAACGGCGAAGAAACAAGCCGGCACGTGGTACTTACTTGAAACCAACATAACCGCATCGCAGCAAGGTACATTGGAAGTGTGGTGCGAAACGCTAGGCGGAACCTGCCACTTCGACGACTTCAGAGTTCACCCGGCCGACGCGCCCATGGTGAGCTATGTGTACAACAAGTGGGGCGAGCTCTCACACATCATTGACAACAACAACCTGTACACCGAGTACCGCTACGATAACATGAGCAGATTGAAGGAAACTTACAGGGAGAGTTTCCAGCGCAGCTATGGCAATGAAGGAGTGGTGAAGCTAGGCGAGATAAATTACAACTACGGTGTGAGATTTCCATTCACAATTCCAATCAGCTCTTCAACAACCGGAATCGGTCAGTTATTTCCTTTGGGAACGATGGTGATAAATCAAGGAGAATCGCAGTCGTTCACAGCGAAAGAATCGTGCAGTACACCTAAATTTCTGCGGTTTGTAGTAGATGATCAAGTGATCAGTCAGCCCACAGTTACATTATTCGATGGAACGATCGTAGATGTTGATGGCAAGACAATTTCATTCAGAAATGTTCAGTCGGAACATAGCGTGCGCGCTGAGTTTCAAAGCGGCGCATGTGATGGAGGATTAGCGCAGATCGTTGCACCCACACCAACCAACGGATCGGTGCGCACCGTTAACGGTTGCAGTAGTAATGAAAACAAAACCACTACTATCGTTGCCTCGCTCGACGGCGGATATACGCAACCATTTACCTATCAATGGGAGTATTCATACAGCGCTTCGGGCACTATTGCGTGGATGCCGGTTGGCACCAATTCCCCCACATTGGAATTCAGCTTTGTTGGTGCAAATGGCTCGGGCGCCGCTGTTCATTGCAAGATCACAGATGGTTTGGGATCCGTGCGCTATACAAATAGTGTGGTGATCTTTTATTCTTGTCCAGGTTTACCAGGCTCAAGCGATTGTCTACCAGGGTGCTATTGGAATGCACAGCAAGGCAGGTGTGATTGTACGTCGACCTGCGGCGATGGTTGCTGGTGGAATGGATTTGAATGTGTTTGTCCTTAACCGGAGATCAGTGTATATGTGAAGAAATTTTGAATCAACTGCTCAAACGTTATCCGTTATGAATCTTAACAAATTTGCTTTATTTATTCTGCTCTCTGTGTTTGCCACGAAGGGTTATTCGCAATGTTCAATCGTAGGTAATTCTCAAGTGTGTACAAATGTGGCAGCTGTATTTACTACAGATTGCCCCGTGCCGGAAGGCAATGCCTGGTATGTCAACAATCAGTTCTTAGGGAGCGCGCAGCAATTAAACCATGTATTTACTGCTCCGGGAACATACACGGTGATGTATGAATATGACGAGCCTTATGAGGTTTGTGTGCCCGATCCTGAGCAGCCGGGCTCCGGCGTCATGATTTGTCATACCGAATATAATAGTGGCTCGGCCACAAAAACTGTTACAGTCACTGATTCGCCTATACAGCCGGTTGTCCAATCAAACGCATCTGTGATTTGTTCTCCGGCGGCTATTAATTTTACTGTAACCAACCCGTCGGCAGGCGTTACATATTCATGGTCAAGTGTGCCGGCTGGTTACTCCGGTTCAGGAACTCAGGTAACGTTTGATCATGTAGCGCAGACTACCGAATTTGTTGTAACGGCTACTAAAGGCGCATGCTCTCTTCAAACGTCAAATACAATTATCCTGGATCAGACACTTGCTCAGCCGATACTTGACCCCACAAATCAATACAGGAAAAGAATTTTGAATGCCACAGCTTATCCACCCGATCATTACTGGCAAGCATCAGCACAAGGTCAGGATATAAGTAACAATTTAGTAGCGGGCTTTGCCGTGACGGAATCAGGTTCGTACTTTGTCAGGAAATATAGTGAACAGGGCAGTTGCTGGACCAGTGCATCAGGTGCTGTCAATGTCGTTGTAAATTACCAACCGCCCCTAGCCATTTTTTCGGAAGTAAAGAAGTCAGGGTACAGTATTTTTTATTTCAGAAACAACGATAAAGCCTACATCTTTCAATTTGCCGACTACTATTGGGTAAACGGCCCAAGCGACGCCCCGGAAATTATCAGACCGTATAACGACGTTCAAAGCCTGATCGGCGACAAAATATTTTCTGACGGAACATATTATTTGAAAGGCAGAGACAGGGCAACCAATACGTGGGGTCCGACACTCACATTGAATGTAGATATCCGTGAAGACGATGATATTAATTGGATACACACAAAATCATTTGATGGAACAATTCAAGGTACAGGACTCACCGTGGTTAGTGAGAGCAAGGCGTACTTTGATGAAGCGGGTAGCAGCTTGCAGACGCAGGCGAAGAACTTTACGAAAAAT
>JBMOKS010000712.1:0-5507 GCA_049324355.1 Bacteroidota bacterium | reverse complement strand
GAAGGGCTTGTAAATACCTTAATTATTGGGGCGAGACCATTTATACCGTTCACACTAATACCCCTGTAGGTGCAAAAATTTCCTAAACTGTAGGCAATAAATCTGTTTTTATAAACTTCCACACCTCGTGTCACATGCGGACCGTGCCCGAAGATAATATCAGCGCCAGCGTCGATCATGGCATGAGAGAATTTGTACACGTCGCCGCGATTCTCGCCGTGAAACAATTCATTCTTACGGGGAACGTTTTGATATTGAGCGCCTTCGGCACCACCGTGGAACGATACAATAACTACATCGCAGGTATCGGAAAGGGACTTTACAATGTTGATGGCTCCGGGCAAATCATTCAGGCTTACGCAATTGCTATTCGGAGCAAAGGCGGCCAGTCCATAGAGCACACTGTCTTTCCAGAAGAATGTTGTTTTGTGTGTAACCTGGCCTGCGTGAAGGATACCTGCTTCTTCAAGAGTTTTCATGCTGCTTTTTCGCCCGGCTTCACCCATATCGCCGGCATGGTTGTTGGCCAAACTCATCATATCAAAACCCGAACTCACCAGATTTTTAGCGTAGCGCACGGGTGTGCGGAAAGCGTAACAAACTTTGGGATCTTTGCATGTTTTTGGCGTACCGCCTGAGTCTAGTAACGTTCCTTCAAGGTTTCCGAAAGTTACATCCGCATCTTTTAGTATAGGTTCAACCTCTTTCATCAGGTAGGCGCCATCCATCGTTGGAAGTTTGTCTTCCGGATAGTTGGTGCCCATCATAATATCGCCCACGCCGATAATGGTCACCGTATCTTTTTTCACACGCCGAACAGCATCATGCTTTGGACGGAGAATAGAATCCTGGTGTTGAGCTTGCGAAATGAAACAAGATGAAAGTACGATTGCACAAAAAAGGAAACGCATGTGTGAAATTTAAAAGAACAGCAAAGAAATAAAGTTTTCCCGACTACGGCAAAGCAAAAGCCAATTTCATCTTTTACAAACGACCGGTTGCAGTAGGAGCGGTTGGTATTGAAGTATTAATCGAGCGGCGCCGTATTTTTGCTTCCTTCCAGGATGAGTTTTTCATATTCCTGGTTGCTCAGGTCACGCTGGAAAAAATTGATAGGATTGACGTGCTGACCTTTAAAGAGAATTTCATAATGCAGGTGCGACGAAACCGAAGTGCCGGTATTGCCAACATACCCGATCACCTGGCCTCGCTTAATAATGTCTCCGGGCGCAACCGCGAATGTCGACAAGTGGGCATAACGCGTTTCGAAATCATATCCATGATTGATATAAACCACGTTGCCATAAGAGCCGGAGAAGTAGGCCATCGCAACTTTCCCGTCGCCTGTGGCATATACGGGCGTGCCCAGCGCTGCGGCGAAGTCGAGACCCTTGTGATCTTTCCACACTTTGAAGATAGGATGCATCCTCGCGCCGTACGTCAGATGCAAACGATCCAACTGTGAATTGTTCACTGGTTGAATCGCCGGTCGCGACGCCCACATCGCCATCTTATCGTTCAGAATAAGAAGGATCTCGTCGTACGATTGTGTTTCCACATCAACTTGGTGCCTGAGTTTTTCAAGCCATTGATAGCTCGTTAAAATAGATGGGAACTCATTCAGCTCTTTCAGGTAAATAGAATACGACTTTTCGCTACCACCAGTACCGGCTTCACGAATGTTTGCTTCGAGCGGATTGGAATCCAGGATGATACGATAAGTATGGTCGTCTTTTTCAATCAGGTTCGCGAGCTGATCGTTAGCTTTCTTTAGTCGCTCTTCCAGCAAATCCCACTTTACTTGCAGCGTTTTGTTTTCCTGTTTGAGTAGCAGTTCTTCAAACGTGCCTTCGTTTCGAATGTACCATGCGTACCCTGCCAGCGCAACAACAAACGAGAGCGTGAAAAATACCAACATGTGCCTGCGCAGTCTTTTTCCTTTCAAGTAGAGGGGCTCATACTTGCAGGTTTTTGCATTATATCGGTAACGGGTTCGCGACATTAATCGAGGGATTGATTTTTCCGGCTGCTGCGCAATTTGAGCTGATAGTGCTGGTCGCTCGTCAAACCTTCTATCATATAAATAGCCGGATCTACATGAACATGATGGCGCAATATCTCATAGTGAACATGAGGAGCGATGGAGCCGCCGCTGTTGCCTACGGTACCGATCACTGTTCCTTTTTTAATCTTCTGGTTGAATCTTACGGTAACGTCTTCCAGGTGTGCATAGCGCGTGATGAAGCCATGGCCATGATCAATTTCAATATAATTTCCATAGCCAGCCTGAAGCGCGCTGTATTTGATATCTGACACCACGCCGTCGCCGCTCGCGACGATCTCCGTGCCACGCGGTGCAGAGATGTCTATTCCGGGATGATCGTACAAGCCTTTGTGGAATGGATTGATCTTTAAACCGAACCCGGAAGCCAGCATATCGAGTTGCCATGATTTAACGGGCTGCAGGGTGGGCATGGAGGCCATGAAGTCAACATCATCTTTGTGAATACCGATCTTCTTGCTGAAAAGTTGATTGGTACCCGAAGATTGTTCGAGCAGTCTGGCTGTTTTATGATTTACTTTTTCGAGCACATGTCTAAAGGTTGCGGCATCGGCCAAGAGCAATTCATCTTTGGAAGTAGTAGGCGGAGGCACGGCTTCAACGATCACTTCTTCGTCCTGGAAAAGTTTTTGATGAAGTTCCTGATCTTTTTTATTTAACGAAACCAACGTTGCTTCAACTTGCTGAAGTTGTGCGGCCATCATGATCTGATGTCTTTCCAGTGTGGCGTTCGCGCGGCGGAAGGCGATCTCTTCTTCGGAGTCTATGAGGTAATCGTGCAGGATCAGCATGCCGGCCAGCATAAAGGCAGCTGTGGTGAATACACCCAAAACATACCACACCACTTCTCTGACGTTGATCGTGGCGCGTTCGTAACGGCACGTTTTTTTGTTGTAACGAAAGGTGTTTCGCATGAGATCCGCAGGTTGACTTTGGGTCGCTTTTTAGCCTTGGCTAACCATTAAAAAAATCGGCCTAATCTGCGTAATCTCCCTCATCTGCGATTATTTTTGTGGCTTGCCCTCCGGTCATGGCCTTCGGCTATACCGGAAATTGGGCGCTAATATAGTAAAAATCACATAGTTGAACGTTTTTAACCAAATTTGGAGATGGATTCGGGTTCGATCAGAAGCACGTTTTTGAAGTTTTTCGAGAAAAAAGGACACCTTATTGTACCTTCGGCCCCCCTGGTTCTGAAGAACGATCCAACCCTTCTGTTCACCAATTCCGGTATGGTGCAGTTCAAAGATTACTTCCTTGGCAACGCCATACCCAAGAGCAAACGCATCGCCGATACTCAGAAATGCCTCCGCGTGAGTGGCAAGCACAACGACCTTGAAGAGGTGGGTATAGATACCTATCACCACACCATGTTCGAAATGCTGGGCAACTGGTCGTTTGGCGACTACTTCAAAAAAGAAGCTATCGAGTGGGCGTGGGAGTTGTTGACCGAAGAATATAAACTTCCCAAAGACAGGCTATACGTGAGCGTTTTCGCCGGCGACAAAGACGATAATCTTCCGTTCGACGAAGAAGCATTCAACCTCTGGAAATCTTTCGTGAGCGAAGACCGCATCATACGCGGAAACAAAAAAGATAACTTCTGGGAGATGGCAGACCTGGGTCCATGTGGTCCCTGCTCGGAGATCCACGTCGATCTTCGTCCGGATGCCGAACGTCAGGCAGTTCCCGGCAAAGACCTGGTGAACAACGATCACCCGCAAGTGATCGAGATCTGGAACCTTGTGTTCATGGAATTCGAGCGCTACTGGAATCCGCAGAAAGGTGGCTCTGCAGAGCTTTCAAAATTCGATCTTGAATATAAGGGTGACGATAAAAAAACAGCGAGAGAAAGACTAAGGTCACAACTTACGTTGCTGAAGCCGCTGCCGAATAAAAATGTGGATACGGGTATGGGGTTCGAACGACTCTGCCGCGCGATCAATCTTGTCAGCTCCAACTACGACACCGATATATTCACTACCCTCATCAATTTTATAGCGCAGGCGTCCGGAATAAAGTACGGTAAAGATGAAAAGACTGACATCGCCATGCGCGCGATCTCCGATCATATTCGCGCCGTGTCGTTTGCTATCGCCGATGGTCAGTTGCCGTCTAATTCGGGAGCTGGTTACGTTATTCGCAGGATATTGAGAAGAGCAGTGCGTTACGGATTTACGTTCCTGAATTTTAAAGAGCCTTTCATTCATAAGCTGGTGCCCGTTTTAGCAGGCCAGTTCAAAGACGTGTTTACTGAACTGGAATCGCAGAAAGACTATGTAGGCCGTGTGATCTTTGAAGAAGAAACATCGTTCCTGAAAACATTGGAAAAAGGTCTGAAAAGGATAGAGAACATTCAGGCCGAGCTCAAGGATAAGGTTATTTCCGGAGAGCAAGCATTCGAGTTATACGATACGTTCGGATTCCCCATCGACCTGACCTCTCTTATCGCACGCGAGCGGGGTTTCTCCATCGACGAAGATGGTTTCCGAACAGAAATGGAAAAACAAAAGTCACGCTCCAAAGCTGACGCCGTCAAAGAAACCGGCGACTGGGTGCTGGTGGGCGACGATGAAAAAACCGAATTCATCGGGTATGATCATCTCACTGCCGAAGTCAGGATCATCAAATACAGAAAGACCAAACAAAAGAATAAAGAACTGTTCCAACTCGTGTTCGACAAAACACCCTTCTACGCCGAAAGCGGCGGTCAGGTGGGAGACACCGGTACGATTGAAGGTGGAGGTGAGAAAATACATATCATCGACACCAAAAAAGAGAATGAGCTGATCGTTCACTTTACAGAAAAATTGCCGTCGAACGTTCAGGCTTCATTTAATGCGATAGTGGCAAAGGAAAAACGCCGCCTGACGATGAGCAATCACTCGGCCACCCACTTGTTGCATGCCGCATTACGTGAAGTATTGGGTAAACACGTGGAGCAAAAAGGATCGCTGGTGAACGACAAGATACTGCGCTTCGACTTCTCCCACTTTGCGGCCATGACGTCCGAAGAAATACTGAAAGTTGAAGATCTGGTGAACCGCAAGATCCGGGAAGATGTGCGCCTGGACGAAAAAAGAAATGTGCCCATCGAACAGGCTAAATCATTGGGCGCGATGGCTTTGTTTGGCGAGAAATATGGCGACTTCGTCAGAGTGATAACATTTGATCCGAAATTCTCAGTCGAACTTTGTGGCGGAACACACGTGGCCGCAACAGGAAACATTGGTTTATTCAAAATTACGTCTGAGAGTTCTGTGGCTGCCGGTGTGAGAAGGATAGAAGCCCTCACTGCCGAAGGAGCAGAACAATATGTGCGAAGTGAACTGGATCTGTTGAACGAAGTGAGAACGTTGTTCAAGAATCCCAAAGATCTTGTGGCATCGTTGAAGGGTCTCGCCGATGAAAAGCACGTGTTGGAGAAAAAACTGGAAGCCATTAA
>JBMOKS010000711.1:4604-5507 GCA_049324355.1 Bacteroidota bacterium | reverse complement strand
GTAAAAAACTGCCGCACTATATCGAAGAAAGATATGCACTTGAATGATTTCCTTCCCAAGATTACAGTTGATCCGGAAACTTATAAAGTGAAAATTGATGGTAAATGGATTACCTGCGACCCTGTGAATAAAGTACCCTTAGCACAGCTTTACAATTTATTTTAAAACCCGCATGGGAAATCTGAAGATACTTCATTTGCTGCAGATAACCGACTCGGCACTTCCCGTCGGTGGCTTTGCTTTTTCTCAAGGTATGGAATCTGCCCTGAAGCAAGGGTTAATTTATTCGTATGAAGATGTTATGCGTTATCTAAACAGCTTTATGCAACAGGTAATTACGTTTGATTTACCTTTTATCAAATCTGCTCATGAGTTGTACAATCGTCAGGAGCCCGCATGGGATGAGATCATCTATGCTTATGAAGCGATGCTCATGAATCCGGCGCTTCAAAAAAGTTCCGAAATTATGGGGAAAAATATTATCAGCCTGTTCAAAGAAATTCATGCTGACAACTCACTAGAAACAATCTGGAAATACTTCGATCAGAAATTATTGGCATTTCACTTTCCGGTTGCTTTTGGTGTGATCTGCGCTGCGCTTCATATTGAAATGCAGCTTTGGATACAAGCGTATTATTACACTTGCCTTCGAGATCAGGTGAGCGCAATAACACGTTTAGGATTTATGGGCCCGCGTGCGGCTCAAGGCCTACTTTCAAAACTGACTGCGACTGCGCATACCTGGATTGAAAAGCAAATTCAGATTCCGCACTATGAACAGGCCAGCCGGTCGGCATACATGATTGACCTGGCGCAGCTCAACCACACGTACATCTATTCAAAATTATTCCAAAATTAGATTATCTATTATGACAAGCTTACACAAATATCATCTACATATGG
>JBMOKS010000711.1:0-4594 GCA_049324355.1 Bacteroidota bacterium | reverse complement strand
TTCGCCCGGAATCTTTGCAAATCGTGAGTTAACACTAAAGATACGCGACTATAACAAGCGCGCTTTTACTGTTGGCATTGGAGGGCCGGTGGGAACGGGTAAGACTGCTATGTTAAAACAACTGTGCATTGCGTTACGAGGCAAGTATAATATTGCTGCAGTTACCAATGATATTTTCACAAAAGAGGATGCAGAATTTCTCGTGCTGCATAAGGCCCTCGAACCAGAGCGCATCATCGGCGTTGAAACCGGCGGATGTCCACATGCCGCGATCCGCGAAGATATATCCGTCAATTTACATGCACTGGAGAAGCTTATGCTTAACTTCGGTCCTCTCGATCTTCTTTTTGTAGAAAGCGGTGGCGACAACCTTGCAGCACATTTTAGTCGTGAGTTGGTTGACTATTCTATCTACGTCATTGACGTTTCAGCAGGCGACAAAATACCCCGTAAAGGGGGTCCCGGAATCACTCAATCTGATCTTCTCGTTATCAATAAAATTGATCTCGCCCCCATGGTTGGTGCAGATCTTGCTGTGATGGATCGTGATTCAAAAAAAATGCGCGGTGAAGGCCCCTTTATCTTCGCGCGCATGAAGGATAATTTTGGCCTGGACAAGATTATCGAGCACATCTTTGCTGCAAAAGAAAATGTACTTAAAGGCACCCCCGGCGGCTTCAAACCTGTTAATGTGTTTAGATAAACTGCAACACATGGTGCTACGAATATCCTTGTGATTTCACTTCTACAATACCAAGAGACAAGCTTAGGCTAAAGGATGTGGTATGCGCTAAATGGATGATTCCTAAGTTGTAATCATTCATGCCTCAACCAATTCCACCGGATTTGAGGGAGCTGCCTACTTATACCGATCCACAGTTGCCCGGAATATTATGGTAGGTACGGCGAGTAAACGAAAACGAAAATATGTCAACCTCAAGATTGGAACAAATGAAAATTCAGAACACCCCAAAAGAAGCAAACGATTCCAATGTTGTACAACCGAGTTTCATCAATCAAGCTGATGAAAGACCCATTCCCATCGCTGCATACTACCTTTAGCTTGATGCTAATTTATCCCATACTTCTCCATTTTCAGATAGAGGGTTTTGCGGTCTATGTTTAAGATGCGCGCTGCTTTTGACTTATTATACCGAACTTCCTGAAGTGTCTTCATGATAACTTCTTTTTCCTGGATTTCCTGCAGGGCCTTCAGGTCATAAATAGGCTCGGATTTATCAATGCGCTCAACAGTTGCTTTCTGCAGTCCGTCAAACATTTCTGCCGGCAGCGCTTCTAATTTTGCGGACTCTCCAGTAGTCAGCAAGACAGCACGTTTCACCACATTTTTCAACTCGCGCAGGTTGCCTGGCCAGTCGTATGCTTCAAAAATGCGCAACACTTCCGGATCAAAAGTTTTTACGTTACGATCCAGTTCGGCGTTGGCGTTTTCACGAAAGAAATCGAGGAACTGATAAAGATCCTCACCCCTTTCTCTTAACGCCTGTACCTTCAGCTTAAACTCATTGACGCGATGATAAAGGTCTTCTCTGAAACTTCCTTTTTTTACGGCTTCGGCCAGGTCGTCGTTCGTAGCGGTGATGATCCTCACATCTACTTTTATTTCGCGATTGCTGCCAACGGGCTGAACCACTCTTTCCTGGATGGCACGCAGCAGCTTAACCTGCACTTCATACGAAAGGTTGCCCACTTCGTCGAGGAAAATTGTGCCACCTTGTGCAGCCTCAAACTGGCCGATCTTGTCTTGTATAGCTCCGGTAAATGCGCCTTTCGCGTGACCAAACAATTCGCTTGCCGCTAACTCCTTTGACAATGCTCCACAATCCACCGCCACAAAGGGCGCTGTGCGACGGGCGCTCAGACGATGAATCGTACGAGCCACGTATTCTTTCCCCGTACCACTTTCACCTTCGATCAATACCGACATGTTGGTCGGCGCCACAAGATTCACCATCTCCCGAAGTTGCTTCGCACCTTCGCTTGTCCCTTCCACGAACTCGCGCGTAACAGTTTTCGCTGGCGTCCATGATGTTTGTTTTTTTTCCTTCACCAGTGCTTGCTTCACAACCATAAGAAGCTCATCGGGATTGACCGGCTTGGTCACGTATTCGAAAGCGCCAGCTTTTATTGCTTTCACCGCCGTTCGAATATCGTTGAAGCTCGTCATGATGATCACGGGGACAACAGAACCTGTAGCCTTGATCTCAGCCAGGATGTCCATACCGGTGGTATCAGGAAGGCGGTAGTCGAGCAATACAAGGTCAAACGGATGAGAACTGAAAATTTTAAGGCCTTCTTTGCCATGATGACTTACGGTAACTTTATTTCCGTGTTTGTTGAGAAAACCTTCCAATATCCTTGAAAAAGTCAGGTCGTCTTCGATCAATAAGATAGCAGCCATATTACCCTGAAAGTAAAAAGAAAAGCTGGAAAATGTTCCAGCTTTTCTGTGGCTGCCAGGTTAATTTAGATAGGTCAGCTCAATTTACCTATACTAAGCTCTTAAAGACTGCCAGCTGCCTATTCGTCAATCTTTTTACCGTCCTTATCGAATCTGACAGTTTTGGTCTGTGCTCCATTTTTCAGTTCCACCACATAAATTTCCTGACCATAAGCACCTGTCTGGTTGGGATCAGTCGAAGCAGATCTTGTTTTGTAAGCGGCATTCACCAGCCATCCACGATAATCCTGACCTTCCAGAGCTTTTTTTACGGGATCCGGAAGATCCTGTGACTTGATCTTTACTCTATCTTGTTCTTGCTGCATTTCGTTTTGCTGATTTTGGCCCTCTGTAGATGTGGTATCCTGTGCGTTCACAACGGCAAATGTTCCAAACAGCGCAAGAAGGATGAACATTACTTTTTTCATAAATTTTTTTCGGTTTTAGTTGAACAATTAGTTAAGTGAAAATTTTGATTGCTCATGGTCATGCCGAATGTTGTGCCAATAGAATTTATGAAACGTAAAGTCATTAGAGTACAAGAACTTAGAAGCGGCTGGAATTGAAATGCACGTAGAACATGTAGAATCATTCTACAGTGATGTTGAGAAAAATTCACGGAGAAATGAAACAAAAAGGTTGACCATGGTGGTCAACCTCAACGATATACAATCTGCTAAAAAATTAGTTAGTTTTGGTTCTTCGCTTTCCTTTCCTCCACAATATAGGCCGCACCAAGCCCGATGCCTCCACAGATGAAAAGCATGGCAAAGTATCCCACCTCTTCCATGTCAAAATTTTCGTCGAGTGCATAGCCCAGCAGCAATCCTATACCGCCGCCGATCAGCAACAGCGAAGCCCTAAGCGATCCTGAAGAATTACTCTTCTTGATGAAGATCGCCGGATCCAATCCCTTTTCAATAATAGCCATGCGCTCTTCGTTCGAATATTTTCTGAGATAAATGACCATGACAATGATACCGATCACGCTGATGATGGGGACCATTACACCTAAAGCTGCAACATCCATAACTTTGTGTTTTTTTGATATTTAGCCCTTTGACGCGCAGGTTTTCAAAGCGGTTACAGCATGATAACAATAATTTTTGGCGCTCCAACAGGGTTTTTATTGTAACTTCCGGAACATTACCTGCGTCCAAGGGCAGTCATGACGAACGATCCGGAGCTACTTTTAATCGACAGAATTATTGCCGGTGAACGAAATTTGTATGCTGATCTCGTAGATCGGTATAAAAGTTACACTTATACCATCGCGTACAAGATCCTGCAGAATCGGCCAGAAGCTGAAGAAGCAGCCCAAGATGCCTTTATTAAGGCATTCCATCATCTGACAGGCTTCAACCGTCAATCAAAATTTTCCACTTGGCTATACCGGATCGCTTTTAACACGGCCATCAGCTATAAGCGAAAAAACCGTGGCACCTTTCAAAGCATCGAAAATACGGTTGTAGAATACAGCCAGGAAGCGGAAGGTATGTTGGAAAAAACAGATAAGAAAAAATATCTGCATCAGGCACTTGCGAAATTGAACGAAGCCGATCGTACGGCGTTAACCTTGTTCTATTTGCAGGAGTTCTCGCTGGAAGAAATTGCCGAGATCACGCACATGCCCGCCAATACTATCAAAGTCCGCATTCACCGCGCCCGCCAGCGCATGGCTGACGAACTTAAAAATATTTTAAATCAGGAAGCGTTAACTTTATGACGATGAAAAAGATACCACAACTCCTGGAAGATAAATTATTAGACTACCTCGACGGCAAATTAACACCTGTTGAGCGCGCAGACTTCGAGCAGCAACTCCGCACAAACACGGCATTGCAATCGCGCCTGGAAGATATAAGGGCAATGGAAAACTCCATGCACTTGCTAACGCCCGAGCAGCCTTCCAAAAATTTCACCCAGGTGGTCATGGGTAAACTTGAACATTTTCCTTCTAAGGCCAGTCACTCGATGCGCAATGGGATCTTATTGTTAGCCGGTATTCTGACCGCTGCAGGCATAGGCGCAATTTTGCTGTCGGCAGGGGTATTTGATTCCAGTCAATCAGCCATCGATCTCAACGAGATAGGCCTTCAAAGTAAATATTTAAAAAAGTCTTTGCCAGCCATT
>JBMOKS010000710.1:0-5511 GCA_049324355.1 Bacteroidota bacterium | reverse complement strand
GCGTATACCGCGTTCAATTTGATGCCTACCGTAACGGGGAACAGATATTTCAATGTGCTACGGCATTCCCGAAGGTAGCGCCGATGATGAAGGCAGATTTTCCGGAGGTTGAAGACGCTACCCGTTTATATCTCCGCTATGGCGGAGGTGTTGTGCGTTATGAAGACATTTCCATCAAGGAAGACAACCTGTTCCAGGCTGAGCAGAATTTTTTTAATATATTTTCTTATCCTTTGATTAGCGGTGTTTCGAAGCTGGATCAGCCTAACACTGCTATCGTGGAGAAAGAAACGGCTCGCAAATACTTCGGTGACATCGATCCCGTGGGCAAACGAATAAGGTTCGGAGATCGTGAGGAATACGAGATCACGGGTGTTATGGAATCTCCGGAGAATTCACACCTTAAATTTTCATTTTTACTTTCCTATCCGACACTGGTTACCTTGTTCGGTGAGAACTTCAACAACGCATGGGGATGGTATGATTTCTATAATTACGTGCTGCTGAAACCCGGAGCCAACCCGCAAGCATTGCAGGCAAAATTTCCAGCCTTTATTGATAAATATGGAACCTGGGAAAAAGAAAGTGAACGGACTAAATTTATTCTGCAACCCTTGGATGAAATTCATCTGTATTCAAATCTGATTCAGGAGGCCCGGGTAAATGGAAATGGTGACACCGTCTACTTTCTGATGGTGATTGCTTTGTTCATATTGGTGATTGCCTGGATCAACTACATCAACCTTGCCACGGCCCGTGCAGTGGAACGAAGCAAAGAAGTCGGTATCCGAAAATCCATTGGTGCACAGAAAGGGCAACTTATCGGGCAATTTATTTCCGAGGCTGTTGTTGTGAATTTTGCTGCCGCGCTATTGGGTTTAGTACTGGTGTATTCCGTTATTCCGGCATTTAACGAGCTTGCAGACAAACATCTGACATATAGTATTTTCTCTGATCTCAATCTATGGATATCCTTGATCGCCCTTTTTTTGGTGGGCTCTTTATTATCCGGCCTTTACCCTGCGTTTGTTCTGTCTTCGTACCAGCCCGTAAAAGTGCTGAAGGGATCGATGAAAGGAACAAAGGAAGGCATGTTTCTACGCAAGACACTGGTGGTTGGTCAATTTGTTACCTCGGTGGCGCTCATTGCCGGAACCATCATCGTGTATCGCCAGTTGCAATTTATGCAGAATAAAGATCTGGGTATAGATATCAATCAAACACTTGTGATTAATGCACCTGGTTTTCTGACTTTCGATTCGTTGTACGGCAACTATCTGCAGTCTTATCGCAATTCAATTTCCACCCATCCCGATATCAAGAGCTTTACCGCCACCTCTGAAGTTCCTGGAAATTTGATCTTCTGGACCAACGGGGCGAAGCGTGTCGGAGATGATGATACGCAACGCAATCAGATGTACATCATGGGGATTGATTATGAGTTTTTCAATACGTTTGGCAACAAACTTTTATCCGGCAGAGGCTATGGCCCGGAGTTCACGGCCGACAGCTCGAGCGTAATACTCAACCGGAAAGCCGTTGAAATGTTCAACCTGAAAACACCGGAAAATGCGATCGGGCAACGAATCCAGATCGGGGGTGATACGCTGAATATTGTTGGCGTCGTCGAAAATTACCATCAGGAAGGGTTGAAACAGGATTTTCGACCCACGGCATTCCGGTTGGTTCAAAACGCGAGAAGTTATTTTTGTGTTAAACTAAACACACAAGATCTAGGTCAGACCTTAGCCTTCCTCAGAGAGAAGTATGCCACTGTATTTCCCAACAACCCATTTGATTATTTTTTCCTGGATACATTCTTCAATCGACAATATAAAAATGAGCGGCAGTTTGGAAGCGTGTTCGGATTTTTTTCTGGGTTGGCGATATTCGTTGCCTGCCTCGGACTTTTCGGATTGGCTTCGTTCACAGCTGCACAACGCACAAAGGAGATCGGTATCAGAAAAGTGATGGGTTCAACGGTTGCCAATATTTTTTTATTGCTGTCACGCGACTTCCTGAAACTGGTGCTGATCGCCAATGTTATGGCTATACCACTAGTTTGGATATTGATGGATCGATGGCTCAGCGCATTTGCGTTCCGTATTGAGATCGGCATCTGGATTTTTGGTGTTGCGGCGGTGGTTTCTATGCTGATTGCTCTGGTAACCGTAAGTTATCAATCCATCACTGCGGCCGTGGCCGATCCGGTGAAGTCGCTGCGTTACGAGTAATAAAAAAAATATCCGACATGTTAGTAACCCATATTAAAATCGCTGTCCGTTCAATGTTGAAATTCAAAGGTTATGCTGCGATCAATCTTTTAAGCCTCGCGCTGGGTTTGGCGTCAGGTATACTTATTTTGCTTTACGTGCTAGATGAGCTTTCGTATGACAAATTCCATAGTAAGGCCGAAAGAATTTACCGGGTGGGGACCGAGATGACGGATATTAAGTCAGGGTCAGTCAATGGACGTATCGATACCAATGGATGGCCGATCGGCGCGTTGCTGGAAAAAGATTTTCCTGAAGTAGAAAAAGTGGTGTATCTCCACAATGCTTCCAACCTCCAGATCAATCATCAGGGCAAACGGTTTGAAGAAAGACTGTTTTATGCCGGCAAAGACTTCTTCGATGTATTCAGTTTTTCCATAATTAAAGGGAATGCTGCCACCGCTCTTAGCAAACCCAATAGCATCGTGCTTACCGAGTCTATGGCGAAAAAATATTTCCCGGACACAGATGCTATTGGCAAATCGATGACGTTTGCCGACACATTATTATTCGAAGTTACCGCCATCATGAACGACGTTCCCTCAACGTCGCACATGCAGTTTAGCATGCTCGTTTCTTTTTCGACCTACGAGTCTATCAATCGTGATTTCAGCTACGACGGAGGGTGGGGCAATATCAACATCAGGAATTATGTGCTTCTAAAAGAAGAGGCAAACAAGGATGATTTTTTCGCTAAGGCCAGGAACATTTACATGGACCATGTGCAGGAAGAAATGAAGCAGTGGGGAATGTACATGTATGTTGGCTTTGAACCGCTAAACGAAATTTATCTCCACACGCGCCGTGGTAACGGTATGGGACCGGTGGGGAGCATCGACAGAGTTTACATTGTTTCCGGCATTGCGTTTTTTGTTATCCTGCTGGCGTGCATTAATTTTGTGAACCTTTCTACCGCGCGTTCCATTTACCGTGCCAAGGAGGTAGGGTTAAGAAAAGTTGTAGGCTCGACACGTCAATCTTTGGTAAGGCAATTTCTAAGCGAATCGTTCTTGCTGACACTCATGGCGTTTTTTATCGCTGTAGCCCTCATTGGATCGGTACTGCCTTTGTTTAATCAACTCCTCGGAAAGACTTATACGCTTAACAGCCTTGTTCAGCCGGCGATCGCTTTGGGTATTGTGCTGTTAATTACACTGATCACATTTTTGTCGGGATACTATCCGGCACTGGTGATCTCGGCGATGCGCCCTATTGAAGTACTGAAAGGCGATTTGAGATCAAGTCAGAAAGGAATTCAGCTTCGGCGGATTTTGGTTGTATTTCAATTTACGATCTCGGTAGTTCTTATGATTTGCACATTCGTGGTGCTGGATCAGCTTCAGTTTATGCAGGATCGCGACCTGGGCTTCAGCGCAAAACAAGTTGTAGTGCTGGATATGGACAAGGTAACAGACCGTGGAGGAGTAGGTTCTTCCGGAGACGCCACCAGCGTATTTAAAACCGAGCTTGAATCATTGTCGGCTGTTGAATCGGTAACATTTACGAACGCTGTGCCCAGCAGACCGGGTTGGATAGGGCAGTGGGCTTTTCCGGCCGAGCGACCAAACGAAGGCAGTATCGGCGTGGAATACATGGCGATTGACGAAGACTACGTGAAAACGTTGGGGCTCACGCTCATTGCCGGTCATGGCTTTGATTTGACTCGGCCCTCAGAGCTGTCCGACGGGTTGGTAATCAATGAAACCTGTGCACAAAAGATGGGATGGGAGTCGCCTGAAAACGCTATCGGTAAAAGAATAGATTCGCCGTCGAAGCACCCGGCAGGAATTGTGGTTGGTGTCGTAAAAGACTACCATGAATTTGGCCTGCAACAACAGATATATCCCATGGCGATGGACTACAATCCAAACCGCGCGCGTTACTTTGCCATCAGGTTCAAAACTTCCGGCACATCTGATCTACTGACGCAGCTTGACATGCTGTGGAAGAAATATCACCCAGGCTACGACTTCAAATACTTTTTTCTCGACGAGAATTTTGCCCGTCAATACCAGGCCGAGCAAAGACTGGCGACAGTATTCACGGTATTTTCTGTGATCATGGTCATCATTGCATTAATCGGATTGGTCGGGTTGGTGTCATTTATGGTTACGTCGCGCATCAAAGAGATTGGTATTCGGAAGATACTGGGTGCGGGTACCATTGGCATTACCACGCTATTGTCGAAGGAATTTATCACCCTGGTGGTGATCGCCAACCTTATCGCGTGCCCGCTTGCATTTTACTTAATGAACCAATGGCTTGAGGAATTTGCCTACCGCACTACCGTAGGTCCCGGCCTGTTCTTGCTCACTTTTGTTATCGCGGTGAGCATTACCATGATCACGGTGAGTTTTCAAACCATTCGCGCGGCGATGGCCGACCCGGTGAAATCAATTCGGTATGAGTAGACGGTAGGGAGGCCACGGTGAGTAACATAGACTCAGTACGTTTTTATAACGCTTGGGTACACAGATCGAGCAGATGAAAGCAAAGTAGTCGAGCCTATAAAACTAAAGTGGAATCTTTCAGTTGAAAATTGAATCCCTATGTTAAAAAGTGTCGTCATCACCGCTTTGCGGAATATCGTTCGCAACCGTTCGTTTTCGTTGATCAACATGATAGGGTTGAGTGTGAGCATGTCGCTGGCGTTGCTCATCATTCTGATCGTCAAAGAGCAATACATGTATGATAATTTCCATCAGCATAGCGAGCGTATCTATCGTGTGAACACCACCGCCTTGCGTGTTGAGGGAGGAGAAGAATCTTACGCGACTGCGCCGATGCCCCTGGGCAAAGCCATAATGGAAGAGTATACGTTTGCTGAAAGCGTAGTGCGAATTAACCGCAGGCTGAGCGGTGATGTGAGCTATGGAAATGTAAATGTGCCGGTATCAGGGCTCTTTGCCGATCCTTCGTTTTTGACAGTATTTAATTTTCCATTAGAAAAAGGAAATCCAGCCACTGCGCTGAACGAGCCCAATAGTTTGGTCCTTACCATGGAGACAGCCGCGCGGATATTTGGAGATCAAGAACCACTGGGTCAGACACTGACTATTCGGGGATACGGTGAATACCAGGTTACGGGCGTCTTGAAGAAATTTCAAGGCAAGACTCATTTCGAATTTGAATTGCTGGCGTCTACAGAAGCTATGCCGGCGCTGGAAAAGGCCGGAGTCATTGGTCATGCCATGGACGACTGGAATAACTATTACTCTAATCTCATCTATTTTAAACT
>JBMOKS010000709.1:0-5539 GCA_049324355.1 Bacteroidota bacterium | reverse complement strand
GACCGAATTGTTGAAAAAATTTTCAAAGTGGCTCACTTTCGTCCGGAATCACTGGCTCACTTTCATCCAGAATGGGTGGCTCAGTTTGGTCCGGAATCGGTGGCTCAGTTTAGACCAGTATAGTCAGTTGGGCGCATCTACCAGCAAACCTTCATCGACACCTATTCAAAAGTGGCCTTCGCCAAACTGTATGATCGGAAGAATGCCATTACCGCGGCCGACATGCTTAACGACAAAGTAATGCCGTTCTTCGAGGAACAACAGATTCCCTTGCTCCGCGTGCTTACCGACAGAGGTACTGAATATTGCGGCAAGGCGGAGTATCACGAGTACGAGCTTTATCTAAATATCGAGAACGTAGACCACTCCAAAACGAAGGTTAAGAGCCCGCAGAGCAATGGCATTTGCGAACGCTTTCATCGGACAATCCAGGAGGAATTCTATGCCATCGCCTTCCGTAAAAAACTCTATGAGTCACTCGAGGCACTTCAGACAGATCTTGATGTCTGGATAACCGAATACAACGAGCAACGAACTCACACGGGGAAGTACTGCTTTGGTCGAACGCCTTGGGAAACGTTCCTCGCATCGAAGGAATTAGCGATCGCTAAAATGGTGGATCAAAACTATCAACCAGCATGATCACTCGTCCGCATTGCTTCCTCGCAGGCCGTAAACAGCCGCAAGCGGAAAAGAAGTCAAGGGTGGCTTTGGCTGTGCGAAGGATTTTGCGCGGCCACTCGCGTAGCCCTTGACTTATTTGGAGCGGTGGCTACCTTTGCTTGTGAGGAAGGAATGCCAACCCGACTGTCAGATCAAGTCCTAGCTATTACACCTAAATTCAAAGTCCCCAAAACTTTTATAGACTGTCTGTCTACAGTCTTTCAACTTTTCCCTTTGTTTTCAACTCAATTTTAACTCTAATCCGACTCTTCGGGAGGTACTTTATTATTCCTGTCTTCTTTGACCCCCCATTCCATTCCTGATTGACACCCTTTGGAGTTTGCTGAAGTTTACAGGAATTCCGGGAAGCCAAATCTTGTGGCAATGGGAAATCCGATCCTGGAAAATCATTTTAAGTCCGTATCGTCGCAATAGAAAGCCAATTATGATGAGTTCTTACAGCGTGCTGAATATTACGTCCAGCAATTATCAAATCGAAAGAAGATGATGGTTAGCCTCAATGAACATTTCTCATTCCGGCCCTCCTTGATAAAAGTGACTTGCTGAAGGTTTCCTTTCTCCAGCTATTCCTGTAATGTCGCAATAGATGGCGACAGCTACCGAGATGGTGACAAAATAATCCTCGCGGGAAATTGAATCGAACATAGCCTTATGGAGGCGAAAGTGCCAGTCAAAAAAACTGGTTGTTTACAAGTTTATAGCAACCTGATAAAGATTTCGTAAATTTACTTTGATACGGAACAAATGATTGTCAGATTATAATTGCTTTGCTGGATTTTAATAAAATAATATTGGAGCCTTTCGAGTACTTGAAGTTAATATATAACCACAGCCCATTTACGAGTTCGCAACTTCGTACGGCATATCTTGAGGTTGCTGGAGAGCTCGGGATAAATATTTCAAAAAAGGAATTGAGTGAAAAAACATCTTCGAAGAAATTGGGATTGGGATTGACATAGAGATTTTCTGAAGTGACAGTTCATGGATTGATCTGGGCACCAGATGTAATTAAGGTTAAATGAAGTTGCATGCCCCTAACGTTTAGTGAGCCAGATATTAAAGAACAGAGTACCAAACCTGTTCCACTTGCAAACAAAGGATTTCCGTATGATCAATTGGCCGATCACAGGAGATTTGAAGAATTAGTTTACTCGATCTATAAACAAGAAATAAATGCAGGCGCGTGGAACGGCCGGTTCGATAAGATACAATTGTTGCAGGGAGTGCGGGAAAGAGGGCGCGATTGCGTTCTGTTGTCAAACGGCAATGTAGCAGGGCTTATACAATGTAAACACAGTTCGAATCCCGCCACAAGGATTACAAGGCTGGAATGTATCAGGGAAATCTTAAAATTCGTTCTTCACTCAATTGCAGACCCGAAGATACTCCCTGATCCCGATAAATTCACATTTCTTTGCTGTCTCTTACGGGTTTGCTGAAGGTGCACTCACATTGCTGTCGGATTTTAAGAACGAAATAAAACTTGAAACAACTATTCAAGAATGGGTCTCCAATATTATCGGCTCGAACGCAGAACTAAGTTCGCTAAACTATGAGAACATAAAAGGTCGTCTTAACCAAATACTTCAATCCATTGTTTTTGAACCGATAATACCACAAGACCTTGATCTACTGCTGAGCTGCGCTACCCATCAGAATATTATCCCGCTGTTCTTTGAAGTAAAGGTTGTTCCAATCGCCCCGGAGGGGATCAGGCAAGTGTTGCGGGAAGAACTGGGAAAAGCTACGGAATACAGCGATGTATCGAACATACCAGTGAATGTGTTGTTGAATAATTTTGAACACGCTTCAACCTATTTACGAAACTATAACAATCAGCTGGAAGGGCTCGATTCGTCCTATATCGACAGGCCTCAGGTCAATGAGGTTTTACAATGGATTATTAGCCCATTGCGTTTTTCTGACAAGAAGGGTGAATCTGACTTACCGATTGCATTATTGTCCGGTAATGCAGGTGTTGGAAAAACAGTGATCATGGCACAACTGTTACATGCTTTGGAACAGAAAGGCATACCCACGTTGGGACTGAAGGCTGATAAGATCTATATCAAGAACATAAATCAGCTGGGAGAAAAACTTGACCTGGGAGACAACGTTGTAAAAGTTATTCAGGCCATACGGCAGACGCGAGACAAAATAGTTATACTCGTTGATCAGCTTGATGCATTGTCGGTTTCTGTTTCAATTAACACTGAATACCTGGACACATTCAATCGTCTTATTCGCAAGCTAATTGAACTGGAGGGGGTTCGTGTTATCGTTTCATGCAGGGTTTACGACTTAAATTATGATAATGAACTTCGCTTCTACAAAAATCAAAAGATATTTAATGTAGGATTACTCGACAAAGATCAAGTGCTGAAGGTTCTAACCCGATTAAATATTTCGGCAGAACAAGTTCAGCCTTCCTTAATAGAGTTATTAAGAACGGTTCATCATCTGAATGTTTTCTGCAAGGTTTACAGAAGTGGAATTTCAATTCATGAAATACGTTCACTAAATGACCTATATAATTCTCTCTGGAAGGATAAGGTACTATTGGTGCCACTCGGTTCGAATGTCACGAGTGAAAAGTGCAGGGAGCTTTTGTTTGAAGTATCGGACCGGATGTCAAGAGATCAACAGATTCTCGTCCAGGCGGAACAATATCATGATCGGTTCATTTATGAGCTTGACTATCTAAAGAGCAATCATATTTTGGTTGAGAGTGACGGGGAGTTGCAATTCTTCCATCAAACATTGTATGACTATGTCTTTGCCAGAAGATTTATTGAATCAAATCGTACGGTACGGGATTATATATTTGAAAACAATCAGGCATTGCATATCAGGAGCGCCCTGAGAATGATTGTTAATTTTCTCAAAGAGCGCGACCCACAGAAGTACATACGAGTTTGCTATGAAATTCTTTTCCAAGGCAATTTATGGCACCGGTTGATCGGCAAGCAGTATAGAAAGCACATTCGGTTATTGGTTATTGAGTCACTCGGCAATAGCAAAGAAATTGATAGAGGGGAAAAAGAAATTGGATTAAAGTTGATTTCTGATCCTCTATTGAAGCGTCCGTTCCTGGATTCGATTGACTCAAGAAACTGGATCCAGTTTTGTCTTGACCATAACATTTTAGAGGATCTGGTTGCACGCCAACAAAGGATAAAAGGTTTTTGGCCGGGTAGTACATCGATCTTACCAAAGTCCGAGAAAGTAGCTGAAGACGATATAAATCTATGTTATCGCTTTCTGATCAAGCATATCAATCGGGAGCGAGACTTAATTCTGAAGTTCCTTCACGATTCTGCGCCTTTTGAACACAAGGGCCGGCTGCTTGCGCGCCTTCTGTACTATTTGGAAACATGGGATGAAACGTCATGCGAACTCTTCAATCGTTTCAAGGAAGACATTTATCCTGATAAGCATTCCCTCTACGGCATTCTCGACAAAGCTTCATCGTATGATATCAATTGGGTTATTGGTCACTACTCCACTATAGTCTTCAAAAAAATAGACGAGTACAATAATCCCCTCGACAAGCCGGACTTTTCGTATGAGGACGAGAGGCTATTTACTCGGTTATTTCAGATAAATGCTGAAAGAACTTTTGAATTTTGTCGGGACATCGTGAAAACCTTGTCCTTGAAAACTAAAGTTGATTATGATGGTCAAATCATCTGGTCGGATTATGTTTTCAACATGTTTGATTACGAAGATCACCGGAATTCACACGACACCTATGGAATTCTACATCTGTTGATCGATGAGACACGAAAGCTTTCCGAAGCAAAATCACATGTGTTTCAGAAATTTATCGATGACCATATTGATAGCGATTCGGAAACGTTTTTGATGCTGCTTCTAAACGGACTTGCTTCTAATCCTCAAGCCTATTCCGCTGAGTTCTATAAAATGACTTTTATACTTCGACGAAAGGATTTCTTTGAATCAGAAGGTAAGCTTCAATATTTATGGAGAAAGATATTAAAGAAATTATATGATTCTTTTACGGTGTCGGAGCAGGAATCACTGATCAATCTTATACTAAGTCTCAAGTTTGCGCGGGAATTGAGAGTTTTTAATGATGGCAACAGGAAGTACCATTATTTGACTCAATATGGGTCAACCCGGTATCACTATCTTCAGGCACTGCCTGCTGCAGCCATTGAATCGAGTGTGATACTTAAACGACTGTGCCAGGAGCTGGGACGCAAGTTTCCAAAGTCATCTGATTACCGAAGACCCCGAACGGGTGGAGGAATAGTGGGCCCTCCATTGGAGAAGAATGCTTATGAGAAAATGGACTTGGCTAATTGGGAACATTCATTTAGAAAATACGACTCCGATTACAGGCCCGACTTTTGGACACTTAAGGGATCGAAGCTTGAACATGGAAGGTCATTTGAAGTGGAAGTGCAAAAACGCCCCAGCTATTTCTTTCCTCTAGTTGAAAAGATTATTGATGACAGTTCCATTGAACGGTCTTACGCGATTCATGGCATGCAGGGCCTTAAGTCTGCGCGTTTTAACCCGTTGGAGTTCAGACGACTTCTCAAGAAACTGATTGCCACCGACCTCGATGAAACCAATACCCTCTATTCAATCTGGCTTACCGATTTGTTATTCGATACCCAGACAATTAATTGGGACATCATCCAATACCTGTGTGACAAAGCGATAAACCATCCTGATCCTGAAACTGAAAAAAGGGATAATGATGCTTTAATGGATGGAATTAATACAGTGAGAGGTGCTGCAGCAAGTCGATTACCATACCTGACAAGTACGGATCATAAAGAACATATTTTTGCAACTGTCTATAAGGTAACAGAAGATCAAGTTA
>JBMOKS010000708.1:843-5547 GCA_049324355.1 Bacteroidota bacterium | reverse complement strand
TTTACGAGTGGTGTCTTTTGTTTGAAGATATTTTACTGCCAGGTGAAATGCCTGCTCCTCACTGATGACAACATCTGTATCGAGATTAACTTCCCGAACGGCCTTTCCATTGGCGGAGGTAATGAAGTCACCTCTCTCATGAACCCGGTAGCCCATACCCTCCAGCATAATGTCCTTATAATATTGCTGTAAAAGGCGATGCCGCATACCAAGATTATCGGTGTTCGATTCTGTCTCGACAAAAGTGAAGTCGGCTGGAATGCCAAAATAACGGTTGATGTTAGTCAGAAAATATGCCGTAGCCACAGTTCTCTCGTTAAATTCAACCGCGCGGGGTGGCTCATTCCGATTCGCATAATAGAACGTGCCACTGCTCGTGGCCGAGGAGCTTATGGAATTAGGGGTGGCCTTTAAATTCTTCTGAGCCACGACATGGCAAACAGAAAAGCAAACTAAAACGGAGAGCAGAATTCGCCTGTACATTGAAATATTTTATCAACCAATTATTTTTTTATAAATGCCTCACACCTTCCGACCCCTCTCCTCGCAACAATCTATCACCTTAACTTTTTTTGATAGATGTATCTTGCAAACTTTCTTCTATCACATCACTTCAATATGTGCACCCAGTTTTTACAAGTAGTAAAATCGCCGACCCTCAGTTGAACATAATATACGCCGGCTGCCAGATCATTTGCCTTCCAGTCGTTTTTATAGTCCTGCGATTCAAAAACTATTTTACCCCATCGATCAAACACCATCAATTGCACGTTCAGGCCAGCATCGGTTGGTGCAATCAGGTCTTGTCCGAAGCGTATCTCAAAGCGATCATTGAAGCCGGGCGTCGCATCAGGGGTAAACACGTTTGGAACCTGCAGCGTATAAATCGGAAGCTGCACGGTCTCTTCAAAGGAGCATAATTTCTTTTGCGCGACAAACTTCAGCGAGTACAGTCCGTCTTGCTTATAAGCGTGAAGAACTTCGCGTTCCTCTGAAGTTGTTCCATCGCCAAAGTCGAATCGAAAGGTTACGTCGTCGGCGGGGGGTGTGAGGTTTTGAACCAAGATGGCCGGGCGATCGATACAATTCCCTTGGAAACGATACTTCCATGTCACATCGACACTATCCAATACAGTGACTTTTACGGTGTCTTTCCTTGTACAACCATTGGCATCGGTTGCTGTAACGAAATATTGCGTAGTGAGCATCGGACGCACAACGGGCGAAGGGTTTGATGAAACAAACTTATTGCCTTCGGTGTACCACAAATACAGGCTCGCTCCCGTGGCGGTGAGCTGAAACTCCGTGCCTTCGCAGATTTCACCATCGCCGCCTACTTTAATTTTATCTTTAAAATAATAGATGGTTTTAACTACCGAGTCTGCCTTGTTGCATGTACCGGAATTGACAGCCTTCAATTTTACCTGGTATATACCCTGCTCTTTATATTTATGAAATACTGAAACGGTATCGAAACTTGATTGACTAACCCTGGTGCCGTCACCAAAGTCCCAAACAAAATCTTTACCGTGCGTACTCAAGTTCTTAAATCGCAGTGAATCGGGGTAACAAATATTATTGTAACCCGGCTTGGAAAAGTCAAGATTGTAGGTTTGAAAACCGGCGCGAACATTTGGAATCACACCTACAATTGTTGTATCGGTTTTTGAGCAGCCATTGGCATCAACAACATCAACAACATAGGCGGTGGCATAGCTCGGCTTAACGACAGGAGACTGTAGCGAAGAAGTAAATTTTCCATCGGTGCTGTGCCAGCTATAACTCACACCTCCGGTTGCCATGAGCTGATGGCTGTTGCCATCACATATAATGACATCCTGCCCGGCTGTAATGTTAGCCTTGAAATAGTTAATGACCTTGACTGTAGAATCGGTCTGACTGCAGGTGCTGAGATCGGTGATCTTCAGTTTTACACGATACTGACCCGGTTGTTGGTATTGATGAATGAGTGATCTCGGATCCGTGTCCTTTTGGGTAATAACCGTACCGTCGTCAAAATCCCAGGTAATGGTTTTGCCTCCGGTGCTGAGGTTTTCAAATACGATAGAATCAGGATAACAAACATTATTAAATCCAGGAGTTGTCAGCGCTACATTATTGGTTTGGAACATTGCCCTCAGCGACGATAGATCGAATTTAAATGCCGCGTTGTTACAATTCGGACTGGCATTGATTCGTGATTTGGCATTCACTGTAGTAGGAAAATCTGACGTAGAATGACCAGTCGTATTACCAAATGAGCAGCCCGAACATACGGCATGATACACTATGCCATATTTATCGAAGCGCGAGGTTCCTCCGTCTACGTGCGTTTTTGACGAACTGCCGCCCAGGTAAGTAGAATACACCAGCTGCGTGGCATCGCCGTTAAGCACCATAAAATAAAAATCGGAACCTGACGTGGTTTTTTGATAGGCATCGGTGGTAATGGGCATGCCGTGCGTGCTGCTTTGCCAAAAACCCGTTTCCGGGCTTGAGTTGACAAAACCTCCCCAGCCAGCCATGTAAATATTATCGCAGTCGTTCACTAAAAACGCGGTCGGTGAAATATTCGGTATGACCAGTCCGTTGGCAGACCCTGAACCAAAAACGGTAGAGATTTCCAGGGTACTTAGATCAGCCGAGAATTTTTGTAAAAATTGTCCACTATTCACGTTTTTATAAACACCGGAAGTTGTCGGCATATGACCTGCCGTCTGTCCATAACAAAACACGCCTCCGCTGGCATTGAGATCAACAAAGTAAACCTGGTCGAACGACACGGTGCCTGTGAAGGTGGCGTTTATGATGGCGCTGCCATCGGCGGCAACACGGGCAATCCAGCCGTCTACAATACCATTAAAAACTGGCTGATAAGCACCGGCCGTTGTCGGGAAATTGGGGCTGGTAGTTCCACCTGCCAGCACAATGTTCTTATTGTTGTCAAATTTTATAGAGTAGGCAGCATCAAAACCAGATCCTCCCACATAACTCGACCAAACGATAGACGATAGATCCGGCGCCAATTTAGCCAGAAGCCCATCGGTATTACCTCCGTTGAAAGCGTTATCGAATCCGTTAACGATCGGAAAATCGTTGGATGAGGTAACTGAACTTACATATATATGCCCTGTTTCATCGGTAATGACGTCGCCGCGCATCTCGTCGCCGTAGTTTACCACCAGCGAACCACCCGATTGTTTGGGAAGGTTCAGGCCATCGTTGCCCGATCCGCCAAGAAATGTCGATCCAACCAATTGATCTCCACCGGGAGACAATCGCGTAAGTACAATATCCCATTGGTCATTGGTATTCAGCACGCGATTAAAGATGGTGGTACCGAGATTAAATGTTTTATCGAAGGCGTTGGCGCTGGTGGGGTAGTCTGGGGAACTGGAGATACCCAGCACAATCAAATCGCCGGTGGCTTTATCGACCACCAGGCTTTCGGGCGAATCATTATTGGCCCCTCCAAGGTGCGTGGCATACAAAAATTTCGTTCCTGCCGAATCATATTTAATGATGGCCATATCAAAACTACCTTTGTTGTTAGTTTGAAAGGCACCAACCGTAGCGGGAAAAAATCCGCCCAGATTTTGACGGGTTACACCGGCTGAATAAAGCGTGCCATGCTCGCCAGGAGTTGCCGTACTTCCCCAATTATCGGCCAAGGAGCCTGAATACGTTGAAAAAATCAAGAGTGGGTCAATGATCAGCTCACGGCATTCGTCGTAGTTGGCAGGAAAAGAAAATGAAACAACGTTATTGCTGACGAGATATTCGCTCGGCACAGTTTGTTTGTTATTGCCAAGGTCCTGATAGGAAAACGGTTTTAGCTCTGTGAGTGTACCTACTGTTGTTTGGATCTTCAATTCGTCGTTAAAGATCTCAAGATCGCCTACTCCACAGTATTCAATTTTAATGCGCGATGGATCGGCCCCTGCACTTACGATGAAATCATATTTTAAATTATTTCCTACCGATGACACGCGGAAGTCAATTCCGTCATAAACATTTCGATATACAATAGACGCATATGCCAGCGCATTCGTAGCCCACCGGCAGGAATCATTGCCCAGAAAATAATTGTAGTGTCCATCTAATCGCCCCTCCGCGATGGCTTTTGCGTGCGGATTCGACCCAATAAGGTTAATCTGAAAGTAGTGACCATCGATGGGCTCGGTTGACGGTTGCCCATCAAACTCATTAATTTTCCCATGACCGGCCATGTGTTGGTGTTCCATTTCCTCCATGTCGAGGAGCAGAACCGAAAAACCCTTAGCCGAAACGCCTAGACGCCCACCTGGAACCTGGGCCTGAAAGTCAATGTCGTCATTCCATTGCCCTTTGTTCTGTATAAACCGCAGGTTTTGATCAATTTGACTGATAGCATTGAATGAAATCAGTAAGAGTAGAATAGCCAATCGCATAAACTTCGCAATATACTAAAATTTGAACGTAACAGGCCGCCGACAAGCAGCTACAAAGTCTTGGATTGATGATCGTATTTTGAAATATAAATCGTATAAAAGGCTGTAAATGAAATTGTTATGCTCATTGAGCTGCACATACAAATCCACCTGCATGAGCCTGATGGCGTTTTGTTTTACACCGATATCATTTACTAAACAACCCTTGGCCTCCGGGTTGAGGTCGGGGTGGGGACTTCACCCCAGCCTTAGACACATGCAACATCATTATTGA
>JBMOKS010000708.1:0-833 GCA_049324355.1 Bacteroidota bacterium | reverse complement strand
CCAACACTAGTCATGGAAGTCGGGGTGTAATGTATAGAAGGAGGAGAACGAAAAAAGGTGTCCGCGTTGATTCAACTATGCCTTTATTATCGATATTATTGGTGGCCCCGAGATTCTGATGATGGGCGGGTTCCTCACGCGTCGCTCGTGGTTAGGATGATAGTTTTTATGAAAGGCCGAAAAAACAAAATGTTTTCCGGCCTTTGGGATTTTATAAGTCGTGGCGACCGATGTCGCAGGCTTCCCAAGAAGTTTCGGCTGTTGCTATTACCTGCATAGTCCCGTTTGACGTAAGCTTAACGTTCTTCAGGGTATACATACCCGCTTTCAAATCAAAAGGTACTTTAACTCCCTCGAGGGTGACCGCCGTGGGGATGTCCGCACCGTCTCCAGGTGTGACGCTTCCCAAAACATCCAGCGTTTGCAGGGGGCAGAAATACAAAATCATACTTTCTGTCATTGCTTCCAACCTAACAGGCGACATGTTGACCACCACCGTTTCGCCATGGCTCAACTGCTTCTCTTTCATTTTTTCTCTCAATACATTGGGTTGCGAATACGAAGTAATGGTCACTTCCTTTTCTTCCTGCGCACCGCCGCCCCCTTCCTTACCGAAAAGGTTGCTAAAAAATTGAAACGATTCTCTCATAATACTAATTTTTAGAGTTTTAACATGATTCACTCAAGTGGATACAACCACTTGACACAACTTTTGGAGGTGGATCGAAAAAATAATATGTGAAAATCGTACCAACGATTTTTTTAACCACATGTGGGCTGTCCGACCAGTAACCCACTTAGTTCCTTAAAGGGATCATCAGGCAAATCAGAAA
>JBMOKS010000707.1:0-5557 GCA_049324355.1 Bacteroidota bacterium | reverse complement strand
CATTCTTGTCACTTTTTAACCGGCTAAAATAGCGTTGCAGTTGATTTACAGAATAAAGTACAGACTTTGGAAAATCAGTGTTGAACAACACCTGATCAATAACATAGCGGCCTTCAAATCCGGATCGATACCGCTTCAGGTAAAGAGCATATCCGGAGATGGAGAGCAGGAAATATTTCCAATAGGTGGCATCTGTCTCCTTTTCCAGATCATAGGTCAGGTCGCTGAGTTTTACATCCAGCAAATCTGTTGAGTTTAGCGCACGCTCCAGATATTTGCCAATATTCATAAAGCACAGCCCTTCGCCTCTAAACATGGTTGTGTCTGCAACACCGTAATAAACCATACTTTGATGGATGAGCGAATCAATAATCGTAACAGGATCATCAGTTTGCAATGATGCAGCCAGCCGTGGATCTCGCACCACATGATAGTACATATTCAGACTCTGCCAAAGTTCTTTCGTAACATTGTCTTGCACGGATCTGGCGTTTTCACGTGATAATGTAATCATGTTCAACACAGAATTGGAATTGTCTTTATCAAGGAGCATGTACTGCATAACTTTTCTGCCGTTGAATTCCATGGTAGCAATATCGGCATCAGATAAAGACGTGTAAGCTCTTAACACCGGCTTCCACGTAAAGTCTTCTCTGTTGTCCTGTGCAGAAAGGTGATTAATCATGAGAATACGTAGGATGCTGTCGGTACGCTCGATATAGCGCGACATCCAATACAAAGAATCAGCCACACGGCTCAACATAGATCTTGGTTGTTTAGTGAAGTAAAAGTTGGTGTTTGATCAGTCATCAAATCAATAATTCAAGCGATCTCGAAATGATTAGATATCGAGTACCCAGGTGTCTTTGCTGCCACCGCCTTGCGAGGAGTTGACCACAAGCGAACCTTCTCGCAGAGCTACTCGGGTTAGACCTCCGGGAACTATTTCAATACCATCTGGTCCGCATAGCGCAAATGGCCTCAGGTCAATTCTTCTGGGTTGAATTTGACCGTTGAGATAACACGGTGCAGCAGAAAGGTTGATAATGGGTTGAGCGATGAATTGCCGTGGGTCTTTATTGATTTCCAGGATATACGCTTCTATTTCTTTCTCTGATACGGCATTGCCCATTAACATTCCGTACCCACCCGACTCATTGGTTTTCTTTACCACCATTCGTGTTATGTTCTTAAGTACATAATCGCGTTCATCGGGATTCGATAATTGATAGGTAGGCACATTCTTTAATATCGGTTCCTCATTGAGATAATAGCGGATCATATCCGGAACATACGTGTAAATAGCTTTATCATCTGCCACACCATTCCCTATAGAGTTTACAATGGCCACGTTTCCCTCGCGATAGGCTGATAATATTCCCGACACACCCAATACGCTGGAGGGATCAAATACGAGGGGATCAAGGAAATGATCATCGACCCTTCGATAGATCACATCTACTTGCTCTAGCCCTGCCGTTGTCTTCATATAGACACGTTGGTTTTCAACCACAAGGTCGCGGCCTTCCACCAACTCAACTCCCATCAGGCGGGCAAGGGTAGTGTGTTCAAAATAGGCCGAGTTATATATGCCGGGCGTGGCGATAATGCTTTTAAATTCTTATAAAGGATGTTGGGATATTGGGTGACTGGTAAGACATCACACTGTGGCAGTAAGTCAGGAAAAATGCGTTTGGTGATTTCCCTGTTTTCAATCATGTATGATACACCGGAAGGGGTACGCAGGTTGTCTTCTAATACGTAGAAAGTTCCGTCAAAGTCTCGGATGAGATCAATACCTGCAATGTGCACATAGATGTCATAAGGAACATTTACATCCTGCATTTCTCGGAGATAGTGAGGGCAGGAGTACACAAGTTCAATGGGAACTACTCCGTCCTTTAGAATAAATTGTTCGTGGTACACGTCACGAAGAAACAGATTAAGCGCCCTGAGGCGTTGCTTGATTCCGCGATCAATGAAACTCCATTCGCTCGCGGTGATGATCCGCGGAATGATATCAAAGGGAAATATCTTTTCGATTCCTTCACCACTGGAGTAGACCGTGAATGTGATGCCCTGACTCATAAAAAGTCTTTTGGCAAGGTCTTCCTTGCGGGACAAATCATCGGCAGGTATGGCTCTGAGAAAATCAGACACAGCCTGGTATTGGGGTCTTACCGATGAGTTTTGATCAAACATTTCGTCCCAAACGGAATTGGGACTTAGCGAGTAATTGTTGTAGGGCGAAGGCGAAGGCATGAAAAAGTAAATTCTGGTTTTAGAATTAACCGAATGTACTTATATGTTATCGCAATTTTACCAGTGTTGGTTTAAAAATAACCGCAATCGTATGATTTGAGATGCTTTTTTAATGAATTGGGGTAAAAATTAAAAAGGCCGCGTTGAGGCGGCCTTTTAGTTCAGGTAATCGTTATAGCTTATTCAGCTACCACATTTACTTTAATTTCATGCTTTACTTCTTTGTGAAGATCAAGCAATACATTGTAAGTACCGATTTGCTTAGGGCTTTCTTTCAATACCACCTTCTTACGGTCGATATCGAATCCTTTTGCTTTCAAAGCATCAGCAATCTGAAGGGCAGTAACTGCACCAAAGATTTTTCCGCTTTCACCTGCTTTAGCACCTAGTTGAACAGTCAATTCGCCAATCTTAGCAGCCAATGCCTCAGCATCTTGCTTGATTTTAGCAGCCTTGTGAGCCGCTTGACGAATGTTTTCCTGCACCAGTCTCTTATTAGAATCTGTAGCGATCATGGCTATTCCGTTAGGAATCAAAAAGTTATTGCCATAACCGGCCTTTACTTTTACGATGTCGTTCTTATAGCCTAATCCGCTTACGTCTTGTTTCAAAATCAGTTCCATTTCTCTTTCAATTTAGAGTTCATCGATTACTTCAAAGAGTCTCCCACGTAAGGAAGGATCGCAATGTGACGGGCACGCTTTACAGCCTGAGACACTTTTTTCTGGAATTTCCAGCTTGTACCAGTCAATCTGCGAGGAAGGATCTTGCCTTGCTCGTTGATAAACTTCAACAAGAAGTCAGGATCTTTGTAATCGATATACTTGATACCGTTTTTCTTGAAGCGGCAGTACTTAGGTTTAATTTCTGCGCGCTTGATAGGTTCGTTCATTAACGTCATGCTACTTGGCCCTCCTCAGCTTTTTTCTTTTTGTTTTCCTTGTTTCTGAATTCGCCTTTACGTCTGCGCTCATTGTAAATGATTGCATGCTTGTCAAGCACTGTTGTTAAGAATCGCATTACCGATTCATCCCGTCTGAATTCAGTTTCTAGTGTGTTAACCACTGTTGGAGCTGCCTTAAATTCGAGCATGTTGTAGAAACCGGTTGACTTCTTGTTAATTGGGTAAGCCAGTTTCTTTAAGCCCCACTGTTCGATGTTTGTCACCTCAGCTTCGGCTTTTTTCAACACCTTCACGAATTTTTCGACAGTATCCTTTGCCTGATCTTCAGACAAAACGGGATTAAGAATGAATACCGTCTCGTAATTTTTCATGGTTGAACAATAGGTTTTAAAATGAGGGGGCAAAGATAGGCAGTCAGCGCCAATCAAAAAAGCCTGGGTTCAAAGATTATTTAGGGCAAAAGCCTCGATTTAGGCCTTTTCTACTCGTTTTTTGAGCTGCATCCTCAAGCGGGCGCCGGTTAAAACGAAGCAAGGCGGGGCCAGTATCACACCTGCCATTTAAAGAAGTCAGTATGTTTTTGCCGACACAGGTCACCCAGCTATGCTGTCCCTCATTTTTTTACTACCAGTCGCCACCATCCGACTCGAAACTAAAGCACTTTATCGTAAATTTCTGCCTTTGTGAAGCACAATGGGTTTTCTAATTAGTGGAATTCAGCAAGTCGGAGTGGGCGTTCGCGATGCCGAACAAGCTTTTACCTGGTATCGCCGAAATTTTGGCATGGATGTGCCGGTCTTTAAGGATCGCGCTACCGCTAAACTGATGGTTCGCTACACGGGCCAGCAGGCGCATGATCGCTACGCTATTCTGGCACTGAACCTGAAAGGCGGAGGTGGCCTTGAAATCTGGCAATACACTTCCCGTGAAGCACAGCCACCCGCAAACAAACCCATGCTTGGCGACCTGGGCATTCTCGCAGTGAAGCTGAAGGTCAGCGACGTAATCAAGGCCCACGCCCATGTTGCTTCGTTATCACCGAACCAGGTGATGCCAATACAAACATCACCCGATGGGCGGAAACATTTTTTTGTGACCGATCCCTACGGCAATCTGTTTCAACTCATCGAACATAAAAACTGGTTTCAGGAACGCGAGTTTCCCATTGGTGGCATTTGCGGATGCATCATTGGTGTAGATGATATCGATAAGTCGATTGAGTTTTATAAAAACGTACTCGGTCACAAAACCATCCTGAACGATACCTCGCATGTGGCGGCAGATTTTGCTGGTCTCCCTGGTGGAAGTCGATACGTTCGCCGCGTGTTGTTGGATCGTACTGACGTGGGCCGTGGTGCATTTGGCGAGTTGCTCGGAAACACGGAAGTAGAGTTGGTGCAAGTGAAGGAGCGTCCGGTAAACAAAATCTATCAGGATCGTTACTGGGGCGATTTAGGATTTATTCACGTGTGCTTCGATGTATCGGGCATGAATCAACTTGCTGAATACTGCGATCAGGTAGGTCATCCATTCACGGTCGATAGCCGCAATTCATTCGATATGGGTAAAGCCGCTGGTCATTTTTCCTACACGGAAGACAAAGATGGCACGCTCATCGAATTTGTAGAAACGCATCGTGTTCCCATCCTTGCAAAATTGGGTTGGTATTTGGATCTGCGTAAGCGCGAAATGGGGAAACCCCTTCCTAAATGGATGGTGAAGGCTATGGGTTTGAATCGCGTGAAAGATTAGCCGCTAACCAGGCCTCCAATTTCTTCCGCTGCGTCTGCATCTCTTTTATGTCATTGCTGTTCTTGGCTAAACTCAGGTAGCCGGTTACTTGGTCATACGCCCATGGACCTACGGCACTCAATGCGATCATAGCCACTAACGTAGCGAGAGCCACTTGCCAGTTGAATACAGTGCCGGCAATCGAAACGAGAATGAGTGAAAAGAAAAACGATAGCACCATGCCCCCCGCTACCATCACTGAATCCTTAAACTCCACGAGCCGCACTTTGTTCTGCGTGATGTTGCGCGCGGTGGAGAAAGGCAGGTAGCACAACAGGGCGCAGGGTAGTGCCAGTAATCCTCCCAACAGGAAAGACAGTAACGACGGACGGAATCGGCCCGCAACCACTGCATCATCGATGTCTTTAACGCGAAGATTTTTTTGATAAGTAATCGCCGCATCGTAGGTGGCTGCATCTGCTTTCAGGGCCTGATCTATTTGTGTCGTGCCGCTGATCAAGTGCGATAACGTGGGATTTTGGTTATTGTGCCACACGTCGATAAGGGTTTGGACCGCCGGCTCATCTTTTCGCTCTGCGATCTGAATTACCTGAGAACGCAATTGCTCCTCAAGTTTTTTATTGAAAGCGTTGATGGCCT
>JBMOKS010000706.1:0-5561 GCA_049324355.1 Bacteroidota bacterium | reverse complement strand
CTATGTCGATGATCCTGCCACCCTGTATGGTGGGGCCGATGTTGCGCACTGGATACTCGCGAAGCAACGAGGCGTCTGCGAGTTTTTTGCGCGCCTGGTACGACGCCAATATCTCAGTTTCTGATGTGGGTTGCGCCACCACAGCAGCGCCAAAAAGTACAAGCAATAGGCTGAAGAATGTCTTCTTCATTTTCATAGGGAGATGGTTTAGCTGATGAAAGAAATGTAAACAGTTGAAGTCTGCTTTGAAAGTATAGCAAATAAAAAAATTCTACTACGGCTTTTTCAGTGACCGGGTTCATAACAAGATGAATGGCCGATCAACCTCTGCCGTTGGGCCTTCTAAAAAATTTTAATTTTAAGTTAATAGATGTCCAAACAAAACTATTCACCGGATCTTTATCGCCCGCGATATTGTTATTTTAGCGGTTTATTAGCCAACACCTATGCACAACGATCCTGAGCTTAACGGAAAATACCTGGGCACCATTTCGCGCGACTTCGTAAAAGTTGCCGATGCTTTGAAGGAAGCTTCTTATCAGATCCGCAAGCGGGGATTTTCTGACTTCCCTATATTTCCGGTCTGTAAAGAAAATCAACCGATAGGCCAGCTTATGATCAGCCAGCAGGCAAACGGAACAGACTGGAACTACTACGCGTCCTACCTCGATGAATTTCTACAGCGAGCATTGATGGAAAACGAAGACGATTTTAAAGCAGCCTACAAAGATCCCGAAGAATTCTGCTGTCTCTTCGTTGTAGACAAGCAGTTTACCAATTTCGTTTTTATTCCTTACCCTGAAGATTAGGCAAGTTATCCATTAAAGTGGTCCCAGCCCTGAGCCTTCAATGGCACCACGTTTCCTTGTTTGGTCACCAGCACATTTTGTTGTTGGCGTTCGTGCACATAACCGATCATGTGAATGTCGGGATGCTTTTTAATCTTGTCCTGGTCGGACTGCCGGATGGTAAACAATAATTCATAGTCTTCCCCTCCGTTTAAAGCACAAGTGATCGGATCCATTTTGAACTCTACTGCGGTCTCAAACGCAACATTATCAATGGGAATTTTGTCTTCGTAGAGCCTGATACCTACACCGGAATTTTTGGCAAGGTGGAATATTTCTGAGGCCAATCCATCGGAAATATCGATCATCGCTGTGGGTTTTACACCGGCCTCTTCAAGATCAAAGACTATATCGGTTCGAGCTTCAGGCTTGAGTTGGCGGCTAATAAGGTATTCGTACCTTTCAATGTCGGGCTGCATGTTGGGATCGGTTAAAAAGACCTGTTTCTCCCGTTCCAATATTTGCAAACCCATAAATGCGGCACCGAGATCGCCGGTGACACACACTATGTCATTGACTTGCGCTCCACTTCTATAGCTGATCTTGTCTTTTTTCGCGCGCCCCACCACCGAGATGGAAATGACCAATCCAGAGACCGACGAGGTGGTGTCGCCTCCAACCAGGTCAACTTTATAATTTTCGCATGCGGATCTTATTCCCTGGTATAGAGCATCCACCGCTTCCACTGAGAATCTGTTGCTTAGGGCAATACTTACGGTTACCTGTTCGGCCTTTCCGTTCATGGCAGCGATGTCTGAAACATTCACCGCGATGGCTTTGTATCCCAAGTGTTGGATAGGAACATAAGAAAGATCGAAGTGAATGCCCTCCACCAACATGTCAGTCGACAACAGTATGCAGTCGTCGCCGGTGTAGTCAATCACAGCTGCGTCGTCGCCGATGCCTTTTAACGAACTAGGGTTTTTCAGGGAAACCTGCCGGTTTATCCGGTCTATCAGTCCGAATTCCCCTAATTGGCTTATTTCAAGTCGGTTTTCACTCATAATTTAGACGTTAGTAACAGTCCTTTTGGCGGCTGCTCTTGCCTTTCGTCCTGCAAAAGTAAGATTAAGTCCGAATTTAAAAGATTTACTTTCCCCAGCTGCCGTATCTATGCATAAACAAACCAAGGCGTTTATGAAAAAGATGTGGGGATTATTGATAGTGGTTGCCGTTCTCTCAGGCGCTTGCAGCACAAACAAGCCATACTACAAAACTGCTGAAGGCAAGAAAAAGCAGAAGTACTACAATGAGATCCAGTTCGGTGGCAAGAGCGCTAGCGAGATGAAGAAGAATTTTTAAGATCCTGACATAATTCAATTAAAACTCCTCCTGTAGACTTAGGGTGCAGAAAACAAATCAGTTTGTTATCAGCACCTTTTTTTGGCTCCATACTGATCAGTTCGAAGCCTCTCTTTTTATACAACTCAATACTTTCCTGTATGTCGCTTACCTCAAAGGCAAGGTGGTGAATGCCTTCTCCCCTTTTTTCGATGAATTTTGCGATGGGTGAATCGGGGCGAGAAGCCTCCAATAACTCTATTTTAACACCTGCCAAGTCAAAAAATGACGTCTTAACACCTTCTGAGGCTACTTCTTCAATTTTATAGTGTTCACGACCCAACAGGCGAGAAAACAGTGTATTCGCCTCTTCAATGTTCTTGACCGCGATGCCGATATGCTCAAGTTTTTCCATAATTCATTAACTTTGTAGTCCAAAAAAGAAACTTTTTCCATAAATCGAAAGTTTTACGCTTTGAAACTTTAAGGAGATGATCGAAACCCTTAGTGAAATGCACGTTGAAGCCGCTCGGATCCAGCAGGAAATTAAAGATTACCTGGGCTTAAGGACCTCGGATATTGTGTTCGAATACAGCACAGTAGACAACCGGGTGAAACTCGACCTGATCACCGTCAATCCGAGACACAACCAGGCTTTTTTGTTCCACAGTGTGACGGCTGCCGATAAAGTAGAGTCTCTCAAGAAGATGCTCGACTATGTGCAGAATTATAAAGAAAAAGAGAACAGTTATACCATACAGTGGGTAATGAAAGGTGGTAAGGAGTTGCACACATCATATTTCAAGGCCGGAAATATTATGGACGCTTTACAAAAATTGTACTATGGCCGCGATATGAATACCATTACGGTGTTCAGTGTTGTATTGAATCCGATCTCGTAAAAATTGAAGATATGATCAGTGTTACTGATAAAGCAAAAGAAAGAATCATCGCCCTCCGAGGCGAAGAAGGCCACTCGCTGGATCACAACATTCGTGTGTCTGTAAAAGGCGGAGGCTGCTCCGGGCTCATGTACGATCTTGGATTTGATGATAAAATAAACCCCGCAGACCAAGTGTTTGAAGATAAAGGCATCAAAATACTGGTGGACAAAAAAAGCCTGCTCTATTTATTGGGCACTACGCTGGATTTCTCCGATGGATTGAATGGAAAAGGTTTCCAGTTCATTAACCCTAATGCTTCCAGAACCTGTGGATGCGGCGAAAGTTTCGCGGTTTAAAGCATCTGTCGATAACAAAAAAGCGTCCTTTTGGGGATGCTTTTTTTATTCTCTCATTGGCTACTTCACTACGGCAATACATTTCAACTCGATAGCAATCGGCGTAGGTAAGGCGTTTATTTCAATAGTTGTACGGCAGGGTTGATTTTCCTTAAAGTACTCCGCATAGACCTTGTTGAAAGTCGGGAAGTCTTTTTTCATATCAGTAAGGAAAACAGTTACATCAACAAGATCTTCCCATTTTGCGCCCGCAGCTTCCAGCACGAGTTTAACATTTTGAAAAACGCTATGGCATTGCTGTTCGATATCGTAAGCTGTGATATTGCCGTTGCTGTCTAACGTAACGCCGGGAATCTCTTTTGAGCCTCGTTTGCGCGGGCCAACGCCGGAAAGAAACAACAAATTGCCGACTTTCCTTGCATGTGGATAAAGACCTACAGGTTCAGGTGCTTTATCAGAATGAATTTTATCCATGATCATTGAATTCCAAATACCAAACTTCCCCAATAGCTTTGATAGTCAGCTTTGGGGTCTTTTGATGGCACCATCTTTACTACACTGACCATCCAGGGTCCCGGGCTGGTAATGCGCGCCTCGATTGTGCCATCTTGCAGGGCATATATATTTTGCTGCGTTGTGCGATTGTTATACCGGTTCCACACTCTCACCAACGCGCCAAATAAGGGCTTGCCCTGCCAGAGCACTTTAAAGGTTAGCCGGTCGCCCACTTTCAAAGCATATGGGTTCTTCATTGGAATAATTTCAATAGGAAGTCCCGCTGTTTTTTTAAATGTATCATCCGCTTTACTGCCTACCTGCACCAGCAATTTAGTATGTCGCGAATAAAACTCTTTGGAATCTTTATTCAAAGTGTTGGTTTTTTCACGAAGCGCATAGATATCGTCCAATCCATCTTCTTCAAGGTAGGCATTAAAAGTATCGGCCTGCATTTCAACAAACGTGCTCGTACTTTGCATTACCACCATGTGTGTGCCCTCTTCGTTCATGGGCAATGTTATATTTTCCTTATCGCCCTCTTTCACCAGCCCCTTCAGGTTTTTAACATTTTGCAGGTGATGAATTTCTAGTTTTTCAACGCGATCTTTTTTCAACGACACTGGATTGCCTATAAAATTCTCTCCGACTTTGTAGCTGATCAGCAGATTTTCTCCGGGTTTCAGAATATACTTCTCCGCTTGCATCCAGAACTCATGCGCGTGCACAAGGAGCGAGGAGGCCAGCAGCAAGACCAGCGCCGTGGCCCTTTTTCTCAAACTGCATTTTCTCCGTTTCATCATTATTTCGAATTCATGATTTCTTCTATTTCCTCAGCTTCTACAGGAATATTTTTCATAAGATCTGTAATACCTGTTTTGGTGATCAACACATTGTTCTCGATCCGTACACCTAAATTTTCTTCCGGAATATAAATGCCCGGCTCTACAGTCCACACCATGCCCGGCTTCATTTTCTGGTACATATTACCCACGTCGTGAACGTCGAGGCCCAGCATATGTGAAGTGCCATGCATGAAGTATTTCATAAACAGGGGTTTTTCGGAATTCTGCTTTTTTACATCCTGCTTGTCGATGAGTTTCAATTTGATCAGCTCCTGCTCCATGATCTTTTGTACTTCCTTGTGGTAGTCAAAATATACGACACCAGGTTTCAACATTTTCATTGCTGCCCGCATAACACGAAGCACAGCACTATAAACCTCTTTCTGTCTCTTGGAATATCTGCCGTTTACTGGTATGGTACGAGTAAGGTCTGCATTGTAGTTGGCATATTCAGCACCCACATCCAGCAATAATACATCACCATCCTGGCAAGATTTATTGTTTTCGATATAATGAAGCACGCAGGAATTTTTCCCTGAGGCAACAATCGGTTCGTATGCAAAACCTCTTGATCCGTTTCGTAAAAATTCATGCGCATACTCGGCCTCGATCTCATATTCGACGACACCCGGCTTTACAAATTTCAGCACACGACGGAAGGCTTTTTCCGTGATATCACACGCCTGCTGCAATAACTCAACCTCATATTTGGATTTGATACAACGTAAGGTGTGCATCAAGGGCCCCAGTCGCTCATATTTGTGCAGTGGATACTTCTGTTGACACCACTTGATAAATCTCGAATCACGGCTTTCGACAGATACTTCTGCTCGATAATGGTCGTTGGTGTTC
>JBMOKS010000705.1:0-5565 GCA_049324355.1 Bacteroidota bacterium | reverse complement strand
CGATTGCGCCAGATCAACGATGCACCGTCCATGATCTATAGTAAAGGCAACACCGATTTTGAAAACTCAAAAGTTGTTGCCATTGTGGGGACAAGAAAATCAACTCCCTATGGAAGGGCGTGTGTGGAGGAATTCATCAACGACCTGACACCCCATCGGCCCCTCATCGTGAGTGGCTTGGCTTATGGCATAGACATCACTGCGCACAAGCAAGCTTTGAAGAATAATCTCCCAACAGTGGGTGTCATGGGCAGCGGCATAGACGTGGTTTATCCGGCAGCCCACAAAGACATTGCAAGACGTATGACGAACCAGGGAGGCCTGGTGACAGAGCATGCTTTCGGAACCCAACCTGACGCGCACAACTTCCCCGCCAGAAACAGAATCGTAGCCGGACTGTCTGATGCCATTGTTGTTGTCGAAGCCGCCGAAAGAGGCGGTGCATTGATCACGGCTGAAATCGCCAACACGTATAACAAAGACGTATTTGCCTTTCCAGGAAATATCGGTCAGCATTACTCCACCGGTTGCAACAACCTGATCAAGGGTAACAAAGCGCACCTGATCACTTCAGCTAGCGATCTGGCTTATATCATGGATTGGACGATCGGCAGCGTCATGGAAAAAAAAGGATCTATAATGCTGGATCAATATGAACCCAACGAACAAACGATCTTAAAAGTACTGCTCGACAATAAAGGTCAATTGATGATCGACGAAATAAGTTGGCGAACAAACCTGCCGGTAAGCCAGCTGGCTTCATTGTTATTAAATCTCGAATTCAAGGGTGTGTTAACATCGATGCCCGGCAAGGTGTATAAGCTGTCGGGTTACAGGTGATCAGTATCCGCCGTCGCTGCCAGCGGTTTTCTGATTGCAACGTTCCTTAATGACTTCATAGGCCTTCAAATCACCCAGTTCCCCCGCCTTGCTCAGATCCAGGCATCCGTTTTTCATGTCACCGAAGTCAATACGGAGTATACCCCGCATGTAATAAGCATCCATGCTCTTCGGGTTGATCTGAATGATCTTTGAACAGTCATTGATGGCGTCTTCGTAGGCTTGGAGGAATTGTTTGGCCTTTCCACGGTTGAAATAGGCTTCGATGTAATTTTCGTTGATGGTAATGGCCGAGGTAAAGTCGTCGATGGCGCCGTAATAATCCTGTAATTTCATTTTTACGTTTCCACGTGCGAAGAATGCATCTGAGAATTTCGGGTTCTTTTCTACGGCGCTATTATAATCTTTCATAGCTCCATGGCGATCGTCAAAAGCGTCTTTTATGTTGGCCCGCATATAATACGCCGGCGCATAGTTGGGATCTACTTCGAGCGCCTTATTCAGATTCAGCAATGCCTCCATGTAGTCCCGTTTTTCGTAAAGCTCCCTGCCTTTTTGCGTGAAGTCTTTGGCGGTCTGCGCAAAAACCATCACGGTTAGAAAAAACATACAGGCGCCTAGGATGATCTGCTTCATATCTCTATTTGCATTTAAACTAAGTTAGGCAAAGTTAAGCAGATATCGTACCTGTTTGGCACTGGAAGTAATGTTTTCGGGCTTGTTGAACTTTTCTAGTGTTCTCTTGCGGGAAAAATTTTATCAGCAGCGAGAATAGCATTGGAAAACGCTACGTTATCGAGATTGGTTTTTACACCCTGCTGGTGCAGATAACCCACAATCACCTCTGTTGCCAGATTCCCGACCAGTTCGTCTTCCGCCATGGGGCAGCCTCCGAAGCCTTTTATGGCTCCATCGAAGCGGCGGCAACCGGCCTTGTATGCCGCATCGATTTTTTCAATCGCCGTCTTCGGATTGGAATGGAGATGCGCACCCAACTCCACGGCAGGAAACTGCTTCGACAAATTTTTAAACAAATAAGTTATGTTCTCGGGGGTTGATACACCGATGGTATCGGCCAGCGATATCACCGTGCAACCCAACGTGACGAGGATATCTACAAAATTGGCAACCAATGTTACATCGTAAGGGTCTTTGTAAGGATTACCGAAGCCCATACTAATGTAGGTTACCAGTTTTTTACCTGACCGCACGCACACGTTTTGAATCTCTTCCAGTGTGCTGAGTGCCTCTGCAATGGACTTGTTGGTATTCCGTTCCTGGAATGTTTCTGAGATCGACAGCGGAAAGCCAAGGTAGGTAATAGCCTCATGGCGCGAAGCATCCTCTGCGCCACGCGTATTGGCTACGATAGCAAGCAGTTTTGATGAACTCTTCTCCCACTCCAGGTTGGCGAGTACTTCGGCGGTGTCGCGCATCTGGGGAATTGCTTTGGGAGAAACAAAACTTCCAAAGTCAATGGTATCAAAACCCACTTTAAGGAGCTGATTGATGTACGCTATCTTTTTTTCTGTGGGAATGTATTGTTCGAGACCCTGCATGGCATCCCGTGGACATTCTATGATTTTCATTTGTCGAATTGTGGGTGTAAAAGTCCTGCAGTTTAACATTAAAAATGGAAGGCCGGTAACCAAAAGTGAAAGGAAATATTCCACGATGGTCGTATGCTAATGCATTTTATCTGCGATTTAGTTTTTTTTTACATTTTAAAAGGATAAAGTCACAAATTAGAACGACCCCTACTATGCCACTACCTGAATATGCGGGCACCCTTGGATTGAAACGTGCCGCACACCTATTAAGGAGAGCCACTTTTGGCGCCACCAAAGCTCAGATCGACTCCTTCGCGTCCCTTACTCCCGCACAAGCCATCACCCAACTGTTCCGGCAACCCTTGCCGGATCCTGTTTTGCCTGTAGACCCTGCGACCGGGCAACCGTGGGTGCTCACCGGAACAACGGAAGCCAACAGCGAAGAAGGTGATTTGCAGCGGTTCTTTAAAGGATGGTTTATAGCCCAAATGATGAGCGCCGGAATAGCACCCAACCTCTCCTTAGCTTATTCGGCCCGTGAGAAAATGGTCTTTTTCCTGCACACGCACTTTACAGCCATCCAGTCTAAAATAGATAACAGTCGCGCGCTTTACTTTCAAAACCAACTCTTCCGCCACTTTGCATTAGATGCTGTAAGCACAAACCCCAACGTCAACTTCAAAGAACTAACCGTCAAAGTCAGCGTCGACAACGCTATGTTGCGTTTGCTTGATGGAAATCTAAATGTAAAAGGAAGTCCGAACGAAAACTATGCCCGCGAGCTTTTGGAACTTTATACCATCGGGCGCGGACTGGAGGGCTCTTTGCCACCGGCTACCGAGCAAGGCGACTACATCCTTTTTAAAGAACAAGATGTGCGTGCAGCAGCAAAAGTATTATCCGGGTGGGATATCGACGAAGATTTTTTAACGATCGATCCCGACACCAATCTTCCCAGAGGAATAGTGCGGGGAAGTGATACGAACGCCTCAGGCCACGATAACGATCCCAAAATTTTCAGCGAACGATTCAACAACGGCATTATTCAAGCCAACCCGGCTTTGTTGAACGGTGGCAATCCCACCACCGCTAGTTCACTGGATGAGATTCGGCAACTAATCGACCAAATTTATGGCAAGCCTGAAACGGCAAAGAATATCTGTTGGAAGATCTACCGTTTTTTTGTTTATGCCCCACACACGGCGCAGCAGAGTGAGTTGATCGACAACACGATCATCACCGAAATGGCCAACACCCTGGTGGCGAGCAATTATAAGTTTCAACTGGTAGTCGAAAATCTATTGCGCAGTCAGCACTTCTATGAAGCCGGAGCGGGTGATGTAAAAGATGACAACTTTGGCGGCATCATTAAATCGCCATTGGATCTCGTGGTAGGAACGATGCGCTTTTTTGAAGTTCCGCTTCCCTCTATGGCGGGTGCGCCGGAAGATTTTTATGAAGCTACCGACGAAATACTCGGATTGATTGAAAATCTGGGAATGAATTTTTACGAACCCTACGATGTGGCCGGGTACGAATGTTACCACCAATTCCCGATCTATCATCGGAGTTGGATCACACCCAACCATCTGGCGCGCCGCTACGCGTTCATGCGCAGCCTGATCACCGCTGCCAGGCATGTTCAAGGTGAATGTTTATAATTTCGTTGACAATAACGTGGCCGATGCCATTGCTTCCGACGCCAGAAGTCTCGTCATTGAACTGGCAAAATACCTCCTACCCGTGACGGATAATCTCACCTTCGACGACAATGCAGACGATACTTCCGGGCTCACCGCCAAACGTTTGAATTATTTTAAAGAGAGATTTCTGCAGCAATTTGACGAAGCGTACTGGACAACCCGCTGGAATCAGGGCGCCTTAGATTTGCGCGATCAATTGGAATTCCTCTTTAATGCTATGTTGCAGTCACCCGAATATCAACTTGCCTAAAAAAAGTCCCATGAACCGATCCAGAAGAAATTTCTTAAAGAAGCTGCCTGTTGCCATGAGTATTCCTTTTACCATCGGCGGTATCCCCATTAATCTGATGGCTGACAATGCGCTGACAAGGATGGCAAAGGCAAGCGCCGACAACGACCGGGTGTTGATCATTCTACAGATGCATGGCGGAAACGACGGGCTCAACAGTGTGATCCCGGTAACCGACTATGATCAGTATTACAGCAAACGCGCCAATATCGCCATACCCTCGAAGAATAAAAAGAGAGGATACATTCCACTCGATTCTACTCTCGCACCCGACGCACAAGTTGGTTTACATCCCGATATGCAGGCCATGAAGGGCATGTACGACCGCGGCAGACTGGCCGTCGTACAAGGTGTATCATACAAAAACAACAACGGCTCTCATTTCCGTGGACGCGACATCTGGTTCATGGGCGGGTCATCTGATGAATACCTGGAGTCGGGTTGGGTAGGTCGGTATTTACAAGGACAATTTGCGCCTAAACAATACCCTGACGATTTCCCTCATGCTGACATGCCCGATCCGCTGGCGTTGGAGATGGGAAGCGACGTATCACTGATCTTCCACCAGCAAAACAACATTCCTACTTCGATTTCAATAAACGATCCACAGAGCTTTGCCGAACTGGTGAGCGAGCTCGAAGGGTTTATCGACGAACAGGTAGATCCGCGCGGATTGCCTCCCCAATACCTGCAGAATTCTCCTTATTACAATGAACTCGATTGGATCCTCAGCCTCGAAAACAAGTCGAAAGACTACGCCCAACGTCTCTACGATGTTTATCTGGCGGGTGGCGCCGGGTCCACAACCTATCCGGAAACTTATCCCTTTAATGCGCCCGAAGGAAGTCTTCGGAATCCACTAACACCCCAATTGAAATTAATCGCCAGGATGCTGGCAGGCGGATGTAAAACAAAAGTTTTTCTGGTCAAGATCGGCGGATTCGATACCCATGCCGAGCAGGTAGAAAAATACGATCCCACCATGGGGCACCACGCCGCGTTGATGTATCATATTTCTACGGCCATGAATTCATTCCAGGACGACCTGAAAGCGAGAGGTCTCGAAGACCGTGTGCTCACCATAACAACCTCCGAATTCGGAAGGCGAATATATTCCAACGGAAGTTATGGAACCGATCATGGAACAGGCGGGCCGCTTTTTGTATTTGGTAAAGGTGTGCAA
>JBMOKS010000704.1:1404-5580 GCA_049324355.1 Bacteroidota bacterium | reverse complement strand
AATAAGGACTGACCAGATGAGGAACTGGTGGAATGAAATAAATTTTAGAAAGTAAAGACTTACTAAAACCGCCTGCAGCAGCCGGATGCCAACCTCGCGCAGGAAGCCGGGAAAGGCTACGTTGAGTAACGACCTCGAATATTGCTCCAGCAAGGTGAGGATCACCAGAAAAAAAGTAAGCCACAATATGAGTCCGATATATAGAAGAATATCGCGTGCATTCTCGTTAAAAAATGACATGATATAGTCCTGGAAGACGAGGAATACCAGTAGGAAGAAACCGTACGTCAGCGTACCCAGTACGAGGATCAGGCTGATAAAACTGCCCGCTTGCCGCTCGTGATTACCGAAATGCGGAAAAAATCTGATTATACTTTGTCCGAGTCCGAACGTGGCAAAGGGTGCCAGCAACATCGCAGCGTCCTGAATGGTGCGGGTAAGCCCCACTTGTTCTGCGTCGAGAAATTTAGGGTATAAATAAAGGAGATTGACATAACCGACGGCAACTCCAATGTAGGAAATGATCGACGTCAGTATGCTTTGCCGGATGACTATGCCCATGAGGAGAATTTGCTAACGAGGTGTATCCACCGAGTCTGGCGAATAACCCGGGGTGAAAAGTATAAAATTATATTTGAATTTGTTTCGGCATCCGCGTTTATGTGCAGGCCTTCAGTCCTCAAGTCTTTGCCACGACTTGCCATGTCAAGCGTTGATTGCTTTATGGGCTAACTCCTGAAGTATCACGGCGCTTTTCTCGGCGTTAAACTCGATTGCGGCTTTTTCTGAGTTGAGCTTGAAATTTTGTATTTGTGCCTTCGTCAGCGGATTGAGCTTTTCTGCGAGGCTTTGTGGTGTAAAATCTTGAGAGACCACACCGTTGTGATAGGCATTTACAATTTGAGCCATTTCGGGCGTTGGTCCTATGGCAATTCCCAATCTCGCTTGGATGTAGTCAAACAACTTGTTGGGCAGTGTGTTCTCGTAGTTGAAGTTGATCGGTGGAAGTAAAAATACGCCAATATCATAGTGATTGATGGTCTTCACAACATCGACGCTTTTTATTGGGGGGAACAACCTAATCCTCGGGTTGCGTTCCGAATATTGTTGGAGGCTGTCGATATATTTTTTTGTTTTATCTGACGCGAAACCCGGCGTGAGTAAAAACAGGTCTAGCACAAACCGGTCGTCCAAAAGGTCCATCATCTCCATCATGAGTTCAAGCCTCCTGGACGGATTGACAATTCCCATGTAAACAAGCCTAATCTTGTTGTCTTCTACAGGCACCGGCTTGAGATCGAAATAATTTGTGGCGTTGGGAATGACCACAGGGTCGACATTAAAATTCTTTTTGTACTCTTTCGCCAGTCCCGCGCCCACGGTTGTCATGGCTTTGGTCAGGGGCAAATATTTGCGGCACAGCCAGACGTTAAAAGGTTGAAAGAACAACCTCCACATAAGCTTGTCTTCGAAATGCCTCGGAGCATATTCATGCGCGTCGAATAAAACCCGATGATGCCCTGGCAAGGCAAAAGCCAACGGCAGCGTTTCTACATCATTGGCAATAATAAGATCGAAACTTTGCCCACTTAATTGATTTCGCAGGAACGGAAGATAGTCATGGAGAACGCGATGTGCCAACCGATAGGCACGCATCATTAGCAGCACGGCGGTGATTAATTTTCTTAGCAACGTTAGCCTTGTTGGCATGAGCGGCACCAGCACGTAGTCTTCAGAAAACACGCCATTGAACCCGGATAGTGTAATTTGATAAGAATCTTTTAAGGCCTGCACCTGCCGCCGCACACGGGCGTCGTAGCGCAGATCACTTAAGGTAACGATGAGAATTTTTTTCTTCATGAAGAATTAGTCAACGGCACAACAACTTATACATTGCCTTGCGTGAACAACCGGCTAAAGAATATTTTATTGACAAATACTTTGTTTTCGGGGTCGAGCGATTTCCAGACGAAGTGATTTCCTCTTTTTAAATGGAGAAAGCCGACGTGCTTTAGCAGATTTACCTGCTCGGTCATCTGGTTGTTATTCCCGAAGCACAGTGTGCGCGCCAGTGGTGTGTCGGCATCGGCCAGTATACCCACGCATTTTCTGACGAACCCCACCCGGTCCTTGAAGCTCAATTTTTTTGAAAACAGCATCATTTCAATATAACTAACATCTCGCCTGGTGTTAAGTAGAATGTCAGCTTCGTGGTTTCCATTTTTTTCTCCCTTGAAATTTCTATAGTTATTACCAAAAGGATTTTTAAATAATCTCCATTGGAGATACTGGTTGTCGAGTCGCAGAAAATACAGGTCGGCGCCAGAATAAAAATTCTTGATCGCTTGCTCTTTGTTGGCTGGTGTCACCTCCTGGAGGTTGGCGTTAGTCGAGCTTACAAAGAAGCGCTTAAGACCGGCAAAGTAAGAGAGAAAACAAAGTCCGAATATTTTTATTTTTTCTCCGACGGTGTTGGTTGTATTTAGTTTCGAGAGATATCGAAAGGCCTGAATCGGTTTAAAAACAAGTAAACCTTGTGTGGTTTGGAAAGGGGCCTCGAATCCCAGGCGTTGAAAAGCCTTCAGTGCCGGCGTGAATCCCCAGATGTATTTGATACCCGATTTTTTACATTCTTCAAAAAGCAGTTCGTACATTCTTTCAAAAAGTTTTTGCCCCCGGTAGTCCGGATGAACCAGCGTATCTTCCGATTTCGCGGTCAGTACATTTGTGCCATCGGGTTGAGTGAGGTCCAGAGGAATTGCGCATTGAATTCCAACGATCTTTGTGCGTGACGTCTCTGCCTGCTCTACAGCCACAACGTAAATGGCTTTTCCTTTCGGACCATCGATAAATTCCCAGCGAAAGTTTTCTACTGGTCTGTGGGTGCGGTAAATCTCGTTGAAAAAATTATTGGCAAGTTCAGATTCACTTGACTGCAACAGTCGGATTTCTATGGCCATCGATCGAGTATTTTTGAATGATCTGTTCTTGATTAATAGTTCCAAAATTGCCATCCCTGATAAAAGCAAGGATCTTCTTATAGAGCGAAAGATAACCCTTATATTTATAATCGGTGAAGAAATTGTTGTGCCACAATATGGAGAGAACTGCGTTTTCGTTGTGGGCTTCAAAGAAGCTGAAGATTTCGTTTTCCACGGTCCTCAAATCCATACGTTTGTGAAAGAAGGTACGGTCCATAATGTGCAGCGGTACTTCTACGAAGTTGTAAGGTGCTCGTTTCGCCATGTTATAGGGATTGTAGGGCAGTCCGTAGTTGTTCCGAAATCCCCATTGTTCTGAAAACCCCAAGCTTGCATCGAGTTGGATCTGAGCATTCTCAAGAGCATCGTAACCTTCCGGCAAATGGAATTTTAGGAAATGATACCGGTTGCCTAACGGGTGTACTCCTAACTTTTCAATTTCCTGCTGAAAGGATTCGCCGGATAAACTTTTGTGAAGACCGTTATCAAACCCGCGCGAACTCACATTTTTAAAATACTTCTGCATGCGCGGAGATTGAAATTGGTAGTCCGCGTCTTTTTGCGCTTTGTTCACGATCCAATAGAACGTTGACCGGCAATCGTACGCCGACTCCAGGTCCATGATATGATCGATATTGAGCCAAGCGGGTTTGCCTATTGCGACCTTGAATAGCATGCTGAGGAAGAGATCAAATCTTCCTTTTTTAATGACATTAAATCCATCTTCTTTGATGGCGCCATAAACGGTGTCTATATCGTGCGATAGAAAGAAAGTGCTCTTTTCGTGTCTGGACTGAAGGCCGAGACGGGCCGCCATAGCGTCAAAGCATTCTTGAACAATATTTCGCCTGATGTTGCCTAGCTTGAACTGGTAGCTATTCTTGTATTGAAATCTACCCAGCGCATCGGGTTCCTTGTCTTCATGCTCCTGCCATGAAGAGAGACAGAAGAAAGCCGTTGTGATGTAATCGATTTGTCCGTTAGATTCGAAGAATCCCTGACCGTTCAAGTCGTCTTTCGAGATTTTCCTTTTCACGAAATTTTCAGAGATCGTGAACGTGTGACCCGCGCCGACTCCGATAGAATATTCCGTTTGCTGTTCCGTCACCAATAAATCAAACTTTGTATTTTGATTGCAGTTTAAAATTTTGAAGAGGTAGTCGAGTTCTGACTTAATATTTCTTGCTTCTGGTGA
>JBMOKS010000704.1:0-1394 GCA_049324355.1 Bacteroidota bacterium | reverse complement strand
TTAACTTTGTGCATACTTAAAAAATTGTTCTATCGGTGGCTTGGATAAAATCTCATCGGGTCTATTTCCCGTTTTTCCTTTTCTCTTTTGTGTGTATGTCATTCACCCATGATACCATGGGTCAGTCGAAGACGTCCATCACGGGCGACCTGGTGAGTGGCTATCAGCAAGCTGCCAATACCAGTTACTCGGCCGAATGGGTTATTGGGGAAGTGATCACCGAAACATTCAAATCCGGTAGTTCCATTCTTAGCAGCAGACTCACTGAATCTGCATATATCGTCACTTCGGTATCTGATGGGCCAGAGTCCGTTCACGTTCGCGCGTTCCCCAATCCGTTTGTCACAATGCTGACCGTTGAGGCACCCGGTGTCGACTTCACGAAATCCGTCGTCGAGTTTTATGACTCGCAAGGCAGACAGGTGAATGTTGGTTTAACCGATACACAAAAATATCAGATCACTTTTTCCACCGAAGTGCTACCATCAGGCGTGTACGTTCTGCGGGTTAAACATCATCAAAAATCAATTCAAATTAAAGTCATTCGAAAATGAAATACTTATACTTATCGTTCTTCATACTAATCTGTTCTGTGGCCTTGTCGCAAAGCCCCGAGGCGTTCAAGTATCAGGCTGTGGTCAGAGATCATAATGGCCAAATTATTTCCGGAGAGGTCATCTCGATTAAGATCAGCATTCTGCAGGGTTCAATTAACGGAAGCAGTGTGTATACAGAAACACATACGACTGAAACCAATGCATTCGGGTCGGTGAATCTCGAAATTGGTAAGGGTGCCGTAAAAAGCGGATCGTTCAGCGCCATCACCTGGGGCGCACAGATGCACTTCGTAAAAATTGAAATGGACATCAATGCCGACAACGTCTATGAGCACATGGGCACTACACAATTGTTGTCAGTTCCCTATGCGTTGTTTGCTCAGAAATCGGGTGACGAAAAATGGTCTTTTACCGGAAACGACATATTTTACAACAAAGGTAAAGTTGGTATAGGCGCAGATACGCCACTGGAGGCGCTTCATATCAATGGAAATATCCGTGGCAATCAGCAAGGTGGAGCATTGCGGGTAAAAACCGATTATGGATACCTTGACGTGGGCGCCAAAAACCCGGACTACGCGCACTTTTATACAAGTATGCCATATGGTTTTTATTTCGGCGGCGGCCCTGTTACGGTAAACGAGCAACTGATCGGATACAAGGCGACCGACCTCCACATTAGTACACAGTCCAATGCTAACTTCCAGCCAGTGAAACGTATTTCGATCCTCAATGCGAATGGCTACGTGGGTATCAACAAGACCAATCCACAGTACAACCTGGATGTTAACGGAACGCTAAACGCGACTGCTATTTACATCAACGGAACGCTCTTAA
>JBMOKS010000703.1:0-5580 GCA_049324355.1 Bacteroidota bacterium | reverse complement strand
CTGAGAAAGTCGATTCCCGAGAGCTTCGGCATTTGGATGTCAAGAAAGATCAAGTCAACGCTGTTCTGCTGAAGAAACGTAAACGCCGATACGGCATTCCTAAATGTTCCCACGAGCTTCAGCTGCTCCACCTTGCTGACAAACGACTCGAGAATTTCGATCGCCAAGGGTTCATCATCTACTATAATACACTTCATAAGTATTAGTCAAAGTCTTTAGTATTTGGCAATGGACACCAGGTAGTGGTTACTGGTTAAAGGGAGGCACATTTAAAACATTGAACCTCTAACCTTGAACCAGGAACATTTTATTGGTTTATCGATAAAACTACCAAAAAGGTTTCTTCTCCATCCATGATCTTCAATTCGTGGCGGTTTGGATACAGCAGGTCAAGTCTTCGTTTCACATTCTGCACGCCAATGCCTTCCGTCCGTTGTTTGCCATTGCCGGAAGCCTTGCTGTTTTCAACTTTGATGATGACGTGATCGGGATATGAATCGATCGTCAGTTTTACCCATGATTGCATCAGGTCTTCGCTGGCGCCATGTTTGAAACAATTTTCTACAAAAGGAAGAATGATCAATGGTGCGATTTTACGATCACCCACTTCGCCCGATATCCTGATATCGACATCAAGCTTGTCGCCATACCGCATCTTTTCGATGTCGATATAATTACGGATGAACTTGATTTCCTTACTCAGTGGCACTTCGTCGCTTTTGCATTCGTAGAGCATGTAGTTGATGAGTTCGGAAAGTTTCAGTACCATTTCAGGGGCCTTATCCGATTTCTTCAGTGTGAGCGCGTACAGGTTGTTCAGCGTGTTGAACAGGAAGTGAGGGTGGATCTGGGTTCTCAGAAACTTCAATTCGGCCTGCAGTTTTTCTTCGGTCAGAATTTGCTGAGCTTTCTGGTTGGTATACCAGTATTTCAAAAGTTTGATAGCCGCTGCGGTGAAGGTCACCGGATAAATCCCCGCGAATGTTTTGACGATCTTCGGAAAATAAAAGAATGGATCGTTTAACGCTTCAGGATAATAGATTGGATAGTCGTAGGTGTACGCGATGTATCGCTGGATGATACCCGCGATGAACGATGAGGCCACAAACCAAAGGAAAAATTCTCCATATTTTCCCGGCAATAGAAATTTAGGAAGCAGAAAGTACAGCGTGAAATAGGTAAACACGATCTTCACCGGAAGATACATGAACTCCTCCAGGAACGTCTGGCCGTAGTTATCGGCAAAGCTCCCATATAGCGTTCCATAGAACACCAGGTGTGCAGCCCAGAATAATATGTGCTGAAGAATTCTGTTCCGCGTTAACCATTCAAATCTCTGTTTCGCCATCACGGGTAAGTCATGCTATTGACGTAGCACTTCACAATATGTTTTGCCAAAAATAACCTATTGAACGGTATTCAGACCGGTTTACAAACGGATTACATCATGCTCATGCTTAGCGGCAGGTAGCTCCAGATCAAATGCATTGATCGGCAGCGGCTTACGGTTTGCTGGTAAACCACCGTCTTCTGACCTTTTATCAAAAATCAATTCCAGGGGCATCGTATGTGACAGTAAATCTGCCCCATCATGAGACTATTTTACGCGACCATGATCATCGTCCTGATCATTCATCCTGAAAGATTGTGTGCACAAGCTCAGGATAAGAGAGTTGCCCTCAAAGTATCACGTGCCACCGGTGCCATTAAAGTCGACGGTGTTGCTGACGAAGCCGCCTGGTCTCTGGCAGAGAGTACTTCTCCTTTCCTTAATAAATGGCCCCTCGATACCGGCTACTCAGCCACCAAGACAGAAGTGAAGATGTTGTTCAATGATCAATACATCTACCTATCGGCCATTAATCATCAGAAACGGGAAGACCTTGTTATACAAACGCTGAAGCGAGACCAAATGGAACCTTATTGGGCCAGCGATGGATTTTCTGTGCTGATTGACCCGATGAATCAGAAACAAGCAGGGTTTCTCTTTGCTGTGAATGCCGGCGGAGCGCAACTCGATGGTTTTACAACACTGGTTGGTTCATTCTCGCGCACTAATGAAAACTGGGATAATAAGTGGGTTTCAGCAACCAAGGTCTACGATGCATATTGGACAGTTGAAATGGCCATTCCATTTGCCGCGTTGCGTTTTAAGAGTGGCGCGTCCGAGTGGGGATTGAACTTTATTCGTAACGACATGAAAAGTAATTCGTTTTCCACGTGGTCGCGTGTGCCACAGCAGCTTGGGGGGACCGATCTTGGTCATACCGGATCGCTTCAATGGGCTGAACCCATTACACCGGAAAAAAGTATCGTTACGCTGATCCCTTATGTGTCAGGTGGGCAATCGCGAAATCATGAAGACCTTGAAGCCGCCAAAACTTCCGGTAATGCAGGCCTCGACATGAAAGTAGCGGTAAGTTCTTCGATGAACCTTGATCTTACGCTGCGCCCTGATTTTTCCAATGTGGAAGTAGACAGGCAGATGACGAACGTGACGCGCTTTTCCCTGTTGTTTCCAGAGCGAAGGAATTTCTTTCTCGAGAATGCCGATCTCTTCACTAATTTTGGTTCGTGGCTTGTAAGACCTTTTTTCTCCCGGCGCATAGGACTTTACGATGGTCATGCGATACCCATCTTAGCAGGGGCAAGATTGAGCGGGAATGTCACCAGCGGCTTGCGTATCGGAGTTATGGATGTGCAAACTGAAGCAACCAAAGAATTTTCAGCCAACAATTATTTAGTAGCCTCCGCCCAGCAACGAGTCTTTTCAAGATCAAGCGTGAAGCTCTACGGCGCCAACCGGCAAACCACAAAATCTATTGAAGGCGATGTAGAGCAAGATTTCAATCGAACGTATGGAGCAGAATTTCAATACGTGTCCAAAAAAGGGAACCTGAGCGGATACCTTCGCGCGCATGCAGCCCAGACGCCTGAAAAGTTACACGAGAATAAATACCTGAGCGCTCAGTTGAACTACATTGATAAAAGATTTTACACGGGCTTGATGTTGGAAGAAGTTGAACAGAATTACCAGAATGATCTGGGGTTCATTCCCCGCCTGTATAACTACGATGCCACCAGCGACACCACCGTGAGGATAGGTCACTATACCATCAATCCATGGGCAGGATTATTGATCTATCCTAAGAAATCAAAAACCATTAACCTGATAGAACCGAATACTTGGAGTGTGATCAACTACCGGAGCTCAGGGGAATTTCTCGAGCGCAACACGTCGGTTAACCTGGCCATTCTCTTTAAGGATACAAGGAGGTTATTTATCGAAGCGTTCAACACATCGGTGAACTTGCCTTTTGCTGCCGATATTATCGATAGCGACAATCCGATACCGGTGGGCAGATATGATTATACGCAATATTCAATGCGATATACAACAGATTCAAGGAAGGCTCTGAGCAGTGAAGTGAGCGTGGGGTACGGGGAATTTTATAACGGAACGCGCATGGAGTACGGAGCCACCTTGAACTTTCGCCGTCAGCCCTGGGGTGTATTCGGCATTAGCTATCTGCAGAATGATATCAAGCTTCCGGTAGGATATGGCGAGACCAGTTTTCAACTCATTGGCCCAAGGGCAGAGATAAGCCTTCGCCACAACATGTGGTGGACAACTTTCCTGCAATACAACACTCAACAGGAGAACTTCAACATTAACAGCCGATTCCAATGGAGGTTTAAACCCATGTCTGATTTCTTCATTGTATACACCGACAACTATACAACCACCGATATGAAAGTGAAGAATAGGGGAGTTGTATTTAAAGTCACTTACTGGTTGAATCTTTAAAGTACTAGTCCGAAAAGGTGGGGCCCAAAGCTGCAATGGGAATTTGGGCTCTAACCATTATCTAATTACAATTTTGTATGATTGCATCTTTCGCTGCTTCGTACTTCATCTCGTTTGCTGTCCCCAGGTCTGAGCAGCCTTCGATCTTTTTAGAGGTCCTGATTTTTAGAATTCCCCTTTTATAAAAAATAGAAGCGTCGTTGGGGTAAATTTTTATCGATTCGTCATAGTCACTGATTGCCCCAGTGTAGTCTTCAAGTAGCTCTTTTGCTGCCGCACGATTTTCGAAATAAACTGATTCTTTTGGGTTGAGCTCGATAGCGCGTGAGTACAACCTAATAGCACCTTTGTAATTTTCCTGGAAATAGTTACAAAGCCCGAGGAGATTACTGATTTCAGGGTTATCGGGCGAGTTTTTCAGGCACCGTTCGAAGACTTGCTCAGCATCTTTGTATCGGCCAAGTTCGTAAAATGTTCGCCCAAGATTTTCGATGTACTGGGAATTCTCTTCCGCCTTTTCAACAGCTTTGGTAAAGCTGATCAAGGCACTATCGTACTGTTCAAGCCTGAACTCGGAAACTCCTTTATAATTAAAAATATTTGATTCAAGGTATCCGAGCTTAATACTTTGCCTATAATCCTGCAGCGCATCGATAAATTTTTCGCGTTGTGCTGATGCCACGCCCCGGTTGAAATAAAGGGAGCTGTCAGTAGGCGAATGTTTGAGCGCTATAGTAAAATCGGTAATTGACTCGTCATATTTTCCTTGGGAAAAGTGGGCCAGGCCGCGGTTCCTAACAGAACTTATCAACGCTGGTTTTAATTCCAATGCTTTGTCGTAGTCCGCAATGGCGTTTTGATGATCGTTTAAGTAGTATTTTGCTAACCCTCGATTATTGTATGCTTCTGCGTGTTTCGGGTTTAGCTCCAATACTCTGTTGAAATCGCCGATAGCGCCATAGTAGTCTCGCGTTTCAAGCTTTGCACTACCTCGGGCATGAAAAGCTCTTTCTGAATTCGGATGTGAAAGAAGATATTTCGAGTACTTTGTAATCGCGTCATCAAACTTATTATTGGCCGCAAGTCTGTCGCCTTCATCCAATAGCGTGGCAATCTTATTACCTCTGTCAGAGTCGGCATAAGCTGAATCCGGAATTATGAATAGTTTATTCGACAGCTCCGTGTTGAACCTGACAATCGGAAGCTTCATTTTAAATTCATTTTCGGTTTGCTGTACAATTAACCTGGGAAACTGCATGTTGTCGAACGTCGAATAATCCAGAAAGTACCACACGCCTGATTCCTTTTCAATCTTGTTTACCAGGTAGGTTTGTGAATTTAAATAAAATGTAATTTTTTCGCCGTCTGGTTTGGTTACCTTCACCACAAACACTTGCAGTGAATCGAGCTTTTCTTTTCCCTCGATGCTAACTTTGTTCTTTTTGGATTTATAGTGAATGAGGTCCCAATTTACATAGTCAAATGGACCTGTTTCTTTGGATTCCTGTGAAGTGAAATCTTCTCTGCTTTTGACAATATTCTTGACATCGGCAAAAGGATTATATTCCCACGTGAGCGAATCGTTGATGATGTTCAAAAACTTCTGCCCCATGAATGCTATTTCAAGACGCATGTTCAAAGGTTTTTTGAATTGCAGTTTGCAGGGAAATGCTAATCCTTTTGAAACAACGTCACCTTCGGCATAAATTGAGGTTAGCCGTGAGGTATCGAGGCTTGTTTCCACAGCCTTCTTATGAAGTTCTATGAGCTTT
>JBMOKS010000702.1:0-5598 GCA_049324355.1 Bacteroidota bacterium | reverse complement strand
CTATATAGAGTGTTTCGTGTGCGTCTTCGTACAGCACTTGCACGAAGTTGCTGATGAGCGATTTTTGGTTGGCCGCATCGTGTTGAAACCGAATGAACCGATCGAGTGCGGGATCATACCAGCACAGACCACCGTCGAGTGTGCCGATCCACAGGTTGTGGTGACTGTCTTCCAGTATTTCCTGTATGTAGGAGCTGCTCAGGCTCGTGGTGTCGTGTTCGTTGGCGAGATACGTTTTGAAAGAGTAACCGTCGTAGCGTTGCAGACCTTCTTCGGATCCGAACCACATAAAGCCCTGGTAGTCTTGCACGGCCAGCAATGCGCTGCTGCTGAGCAAACCCTGGTCGGTAGTGAGTCGGTTGAAGCGGATGTCGCGGCTTTGTGCTGGGCAAAGTTGCCACGACAGAATTAGGAAAATGAGGATGATGAAATCCTGCCGGACTTTAAAGCAACTTGACGGGAGAGGCATAGGTTCCCGAAAATATGTCGGCGTTCCAATGACATATTAATTGACACCTCATTTCTGCGGCAATTTCGAAACATTCGGATCAGTGATTTTTTCCGGATGACGCCAAACTGACCAGTTCGTATCAGTAAAATTTTAACCTGAACCGTTAAATTTTCGCTTCTAAAGTGTTTCCTCCTTGACCGTCAGGCGAGGCGAAAACTCGCCTCCCGATTTTCTTCCCGATATTTTCCCGATTTTAAAGCTGATTATCGCTGTGTAAGCAGCCCCTAATGGAAACATGCGATCTCTGGACGTGGCTTTCTGGCTCAGCGATACATCGATGTGGGTGTTATGCCAACGCACCAAATTCTGGTGCGTACATGTTTTCCAATTCACGCATTTAGCTAGGTTTTGTTTGTTGGTTCTGTTCTATAACTTGAATATTCCTGACTACCTTGCCTCCGTGATCGTCCAGATATATGTGCGCGTTTGGGGCGATAAAATCGAGGAGAACAGAACTGCATAGGCATGAATCGAAAAAAGGTGCTGTTGATTGAGGACAGTCCGGATATTCGCGAAAATACCACCGAGCTCCTCGAGTTGGAAGGTTACATAGTGATGGCTTGCGTCAATGGGCGAGAAGGATTGGCGGCTTTGAAGGAAAGTATTCCCGATCTTATCTTATGTGATGTACGGATGCCAGTCATGGACGGCTATGAACTCCTGACGGAGGCGAAAAAAGATAGCGTTTTTCTGACGATTCCATTTGTTTTGATGTCTGCATTCGTCGAGCGAACGGACATTGATTACGCAGTGAAACTCGGTGCGGATGCCTATCTACCTAAACCGTTCCACACGGACGAGCTTTTAAAGGTTATTGGCAGATTTATTGGCTGAGGCTCGACGATCAAAAGTGGTGTGTTCGATAGTTCAGGGTTCAGAAACAACAATAACCCTCTTTTTCTGGCGAATGGCGTAATCTATCCCATGCTTTGTCCCGCGGCTTACGCCATCCCAGAACGCAACAACGAGGTCAGCTGAATCAACGATTTTGAAATTGCGCTTAAGTGGAGCATTTCGCCCGAATCGGTCATACTCTGGTCGAAAAATCAATAAGGGAATTCCGTGTTCCAATGCGAACGCCTCGGCGAGTTTGTCTGCGCCGAGGGCACCTCCCGAAACGATTAGTGAGATTTTTCCACTCGGGACGCCATGACTTTCTAGACTGCTAAGTGTCGCGAACAACTTACCTTTGTTTTCAAACCTTCGAGACCCGATCACCGCAACTCTCATAATTTGGCAGACACTTAGTTCTTGTCTTCCTCGCGAAGCGAGCAAACTTTCGAATTTCGGATAACTGCGGGTTTAGCTTTTTGCCCAAACGCTAATGCGTTTTTCGCATTCAACAATTGGAAGCCTTTTCTTGTCGTAGGTAATAAGCCGGGTAAGGCAAACGGCAGCATTCTGCCTTTGTAAAAGCTGTTTTTCGACAAATTGATCCAAGAGCCAAAGCGTCCCATGAGTTTCTATTTTTTTCAACCACGTCGTCTTCCTGATTATTCCGTCGCCTGAAAGGATAATGGCGTCAAGTTTTAAAGCCAAGCTGAAAACTGACTTGTCGGAAGGACTCAAGGCCTTGCTGTTTTGGATGGCTGGCGGAAGTTGGAGGTCCTCAAGTGTGTGAACTGTCAGATGTTTGCTTTCGACAAATTGATTTACCAGCAACTGCTCACTTTCTCTTAATTCATCAATCACGTTTAGAGTTGTATGAACATCCAATTCGATACCAAAAAGATTATCCAGCAACTCAACATAGATCAAGTCGATGAATATATTGGCATCGGTAATGGCAATGGTCATTTTTAGAATTCGGCCAATTCATCCCTAAATTCGGCTAATTTTTTGTTATCTAACGCTGCGGCTTTGCTGGTAGAGATAATTTCTTCAGCGACGGCCCGAAAAATAAGCTGTTTAAAGCGATTTGACCGCTCCTGACCCATATAACGCCCAGGCTCGTTCTTTTTATACCCCTTCATGCTAAAGAAAACCATGAAGTTCTTAAGGTAGCTTTCCGTTACAATTCCCAGGTGCATTGCGCGGAACACAATAGCTTGGATGGATGCTCCAAATTGCTCCTTTAACAAAACCAGCTCATTCAAATAAATCTGTTTTCGAGAGTGGCCTAATTCACGAAGTAAGGCATCTTTGGGAATAAGCATGGCGCCAGCAAAGGAATGACAATGATTCTCTCTTTCCTTTTCGGGAAGATGATCAAGCTTCATCAAAATGTGGCCGAGCTCATGCAATACGGTAAATCTTTTTCGATCAGTTGGAAGTGTGGAATTAACCACGACCACGGGAGTTTTTATTCCCTCCCAGGAGGCGAGACCCACAAATTCGTCACCGGATTCTATTTCAATAACCTTGATGTTGTTGTCTTCCAGTAGTTCGATTACATTATTCAAAGGATCTTCACCCAGCTTCCACTTGCTACGAATGGTTTCAGCGGCATGCTGCACATCTGCATAGCTATTTATCTCTATTCCAGCAATTGGATTGACGAATTTCTTGTCGATGCCGAGAAGGTCTTCAAGTTCGAAGTATCGCTCCAGTATGTCGACTACTTTTTCGCGAATTCGAGCAGATTCCTTCACGGTAAGTTTCTTGAGTTTCCTGAACTCTACATTCTCAAGATTGATACTGGTCTCCCTGACAAAATAATCGGGACGTACGTCCAGCGCTTTACAAAGCTTGAGAAGTAGTTCGGTCTCCGGTTTCATCAAGCCCTGTTCATACTTATTCAGAGCCTGCTTGCTGATTTCGCCATTCATAGAGTCTGCCAGATCCTGAAGGGAATAGCCTTTCATGACCCGTGCGGATTTGAGACGCTCAGAGAAGTTTTTCATGGCATTTGTTTCTAGCGTTTCCTTTACCATTAACGCTATGGCGAGCGAATTAAGGCCCAAACCCGCTAAAAACGGTATTTCATTGCTGTGTCAAATATAATGAAGGAAAGCTGAATAAGTAGACATTTTGGAAAAAAATCTTGCATTTGTCAACTTTTCAATATATTTGTCATTACATGAATGGTGTAAATGTATTTGTATCACTAAACAACCCACATAAGGTCAAAAAAAAACCAGTTGCTATGGAATAGCAACTGGTGATTAGAAGGAAGTTTTTAATAATGCTTGGCGGCTTATCACACAAGGGGCTTACCACCCACTTGCGCTTCCTTTAGTTCTTGGTTCAAAACTAAGCGATTTTCTTTCAATCGCAATAGCTGTTTCCACGAGCTGTCCTGGCCATCGAGGTCCTCTAGTTGGTCGAAAAAGAAGTGAGGGGTTTGATAATTTAAATCAGAGTAACATATGGCTACAAACAAGCCAACCGGAGACAGCGCTCGTGTGGGTGCTGTCAAAGATCGGAGTCAGGTTCTGAATCCTAAGACCGAGCAGTACGTGAAACGCGATACTGAAACCGGCCGATTCATGGACGTAAAGACTTCGGGTGGAAAATTCAAGGGAGTTCGTGAAGAAAAGTAACGACACGCTTGAGACCCTCATCCCGGTCGGGGTGAGGGTATTTTTACAAACAGTAAAATTGATTTATGAACATTAATACTTTGAGAACTGGCGATTTGATCGTCAGAAAAAAAGGCCCACTCAGTACACACTACATTGTTTGGATTGGATGGATCGATGGCAGGCAGATGGTAGCCGAAAACCAGTTCGGCCATGGTGTAAGGTACACAACATTGGCCGAAGCGTTAGCAGGAAGTCCAATTGTTAGATTCGAAAAATTCGGAGGAACCGAAAATCAAAGGCGAATGGTGATTCCCCACGTGAACAGCATGTTGGGAAAGGCCTACGATCTCATTTTCTTCAATTGCGAACATTTTGGACGAATGGTTAGTAAAGGCAAGAAGGAGAGCAAGCAAGTAAAGACGCTGCTTAACTGGATGCTTGTCCTCGGTGGGCTGATGCTTTTGAGCAAAAGCCGAGCGGTTCGAGGCTTCGGTGCCTTTCTTTTGTTTGTCGGTGGCGTTGGCCACGCATTTCAATGTCTCAATTCTTAGTATCAGGGGCTTAGGCCCCTGAATTTCTATTTGTACTCAATGGAGCCGATATATAGTAAGTTGATTGAAACACTGCTGACGTTGCTAGCAGAGCGCGGATTTGATGCAATCATGGCTCGGCTTACTAAAGTAGCAAAGCCAGATGGGTTTAGACGCGCAGTTCAGTTGGCTGGAGCAAGACTCAATGCGAAGTACAACTCGCAAGAGGTTGACTTTGAAAAGACCCTCCTTCAGCCAAGTGTGTTTGAGCACATGAAAGAACTTCGACTTCTATCGGACACTAGCCTCAAGAACGTTGAGGAGTACTTCCCAAAACGGCAGCTGCCTGAAAATTTTTCCGAAGAACTGCGCACAATCGTCCTCGAGGAGTTGGTCGATAACCCGGAGTTTATTGTCGAACTGAAGCTGGAAATCGTGAGACTTCAGAGTGAGGCTTTAGTTCAAAATTCCACAAGAATGGAAAGGGTTCAAGAAAGCATATCAAAAATGCTTGAGGAGCTTGTTGCCGCCATCCCAAAAAAAGAAGAGATACTGGAAGGTGAAAGACCTCAGAAAAAGCACTACAACCTGTCTGAAGAGCATATTGTTCGTGAGCTGCAACCCTTGGATATTAAAAAGAAATCGCGACCGACCCTTGTTGAGTTAGTAAAAGAGGAAAGAAGAATTACCCTTCTTAGTGTGGCGGGGCTTGGGAAAAGTACGGAATTGAAACACTTGGTCGCATCATACTCCGACCCTGTGAGCCCGTGCTTCCCGGTTTTGGTATCTTTGAAACTCTATTCGAATGAAACAATAGAAGTACTACTCAATACTGAATACCCGCAATGGAAAGATGTGCCACCGGCACAACTTCTCTTAGTTTTTGATGGCCTTGACGAGGTTCCTGATCGGCAAAGTCATCTTTTTGCCCGGCAGTTACTTAGTTTTTGCGCAAGTCCTTCATATCGAGAAGCTATTGTGGTTGTCTCTTGCAGAAACAATTTTTATCACACCGAATTTGGCAAGAAAAAGGCGCGACTGGATGGATTTGTTACTTACTTCTTAAGAGAATTGGACTACTTCAGCATAAGAC
>JBMOKS010000701.1:3751-5605 GCA_049324355.1 Bacteroidota bacterium | reverse complement strand
GAACGGGCTACACCGGCTTTCGATACCCTGATCTATATTTACAAAGATCAGTTGAATGATGGCAAGCTCTGGTACAATCACTTTGAGATCTCATACCATCATCTGCTGAAGCGAAGTCATCGCGATTTTTTGCACCGCTGGGGACAAACTTTCGATTTTGAGTTATTCAATACACCGTATATCACTAATTTCCGCGGGAAGCTTTGGGCTGTACGATCGACATTATACTTTCCCGGTCTTTTTAAACATCATTTCTTTTATCAGAGAGTGGCCTATCAGGAAAGTATGCAGGGTGTTGAGACCGATCTGTATACTTTCCGGAACCAAATACCGAAGCCGCGAGGCCACAGTTATCCGGCCGATGAAAAGTTTCTTAGCTTCTCGGTCAACTACGCTATGCCGTTGTGGTATCCCGACATAGCCATCGGGCCGTTGGTGAATATCCAACGCATCAAAGCCAACTTCTTTTACGACTTCGGAAAAGGCAGTGGTCATCAGTATTTTTACAGAAGCAATTCCAATAATGTCTACTACTCCACGACCGATGCCACTTACCATTCGGTGGGGGCAGAGACCACGGTTGACTTCAACGTGCTCCGTTTTTTGCCCAAGTTCGAGGTTGGTGTTCGCACGTCATACCGGTTTGAGAACGACTTTAACCGGAGCGGTCTGGTGGTAGAATTCTTAATTGGGAATATCGGTTTCTAATTGCTTGAAAATAGCGTTTTATACCCTATTTTTGGATGCTTAAAAAAGGCCTGGCATTCACCGAAAAGGTTTGCAGAAGGCTTTTTAAGCAAATTGTTAATCTAAAACTCTATAAGTAACAATGGCAGAAATAGTTCGAATGCCCAAGATGAGCGACACCATGACCGAAGGGGTCATCGCTAAATGGCACAAAAAGGTTGGTGATTCTGTGAAGTCGGGAGAGTTAATGGCCGAAATTGAGACGGATAAGGCGACGATGGACTACGAATCTTTTAATACCGGAACGGTGCTATATCTTGGAGCGCAGGAAGGACAAGCCGTTAAAGTAGACGATGTTCTGGCTATCGTGGGGAATAAAGGAGAAGACTATAAAACATTGCTCGAGGGAGCCGGCAAGGCTGCGGCGAGTGGAGGCAAGGCCGAGGCGCCCAGGGCCACCAGTGGTGCTCAGCCTGCAACGGCAACAGCTACTGCTATCGACACTTCTGGCATCAAAGCTGAGATCGTGCTCATGCCCAAGATGAGCGATACCATGACTGAAGGTGTTATTGCTGCATGGCATAAAAAGATCGGCGACACCGTAAAATCGGGTGAACTCCTCGCTGAAGTGGAAACCGATAAGGCTACGATGGAATATGAATCATACAACAACGGAACATTGTTGTACACGGGTGCCGACGCCGGAAAATCTGTGCCGGTAAATGGCGTACTGGCTATCATCGGCGAAAAAGGTGCTGACTGGCAAACCTTGCTGAAGGCACACCAAGCTAAAAATAGCGGAGGCGCAGCAGCTTCTGGCGGAGAAACTAAGCAGGAAGTGAAAGCAGCTTCTGCGACACCCACTGCTCAACCCGCTCAAGTTGACGAACATTCTTCTAACGGTAGAATTAAAGCCTCTCCGTTGGCGAAAAAACTGGCGAAGGATAAGGGTATCGATATTAGTAAGATACAAGGCTCTGGCGATCACGGTCGCATAACCAAACACGATGTTGAAAATTACAAACCCGCTGCTGCTCCTGCCGCTAAGTCGGGCCAGGCTGCAGCGCCGGTAGTATTGCCGAAAGTTGTTGGACAAGAGAGCTTTGAAGATATAGCCATCTCGCAGATGCGCAGGACCATCGCCAAACGTTTGGCAGAAAGTAAGTT
>JBMOKS010000701.1:0-3741 GCA_049324355.1 Bacteroidota bacterium | reverse complement strand
GGAGATCAACATGGATAAGGCGATAGAGGCCCGCAAGAGCATCAATGAGATCAGCCCTGTGAAGATTTCTTTCAACGACATGGTGATCAAAGCTACAGCGGCGGCGCTCCGTCAGCACCCCGACGTGAACGTGTCGTGGCTCGGCGATAAGATGAGGAAGAACCATCACATTCATATCGGTGTAGCTGTGGCAGTGAAGGATGGCCTGCTAGTGCCAGTCATTCGTTTTGCCGATAACAAATCATTGTCACACATTGCCGTTGAGGTAAAGGATCTCGCTCAAAAAGCTCACGATAAAAAATTACAGCCTTCTGACTGGGAAGGAAGTACGTTTACGATCTCCAATCTCGGTATGTTTGGCATTGAGGAATTCACCGCGATCATCAATCCGCCGGATGCGTGTATTTTGGCCGTCGGTGGAATTAAAGAAACAGCTATCGTGAAAAATGGCCAGTTGGTGCCTGGCAACGTTATGAAAGTAACTTTGTCATGTGATCACCGCGCTGTAGACGGTGCGGTAGGTTCTGCCTTTTTAAAGACGTTGAAAGGTCTACTGGAAGACCCGGTTAGAATTTTAATCTAATACAAAATGGCCGGACTCGATCCGGCTTTTTTTTACTTCAAAACATTGCTTTCATGACACCGGAAAAAATACATGCTACAACCATCATCGCGGTTCATCACAACGGCCAGGTAGCCATCGGCGGAGATGGACAGGCCACCATGGGTAACTACGTGGCAAAAAGCAACGTGCGGAAGATCAGGAAATTGCAAGACGGCAAAATATTGGCAGGCTTCGCCGGCTCCACGGCCGACGCCTTTACGCTGATCGAACGGTTCGAGGAAAAGCTAAACAGCTATGGCGGCAACATGAAACGCGCTGCTATAGAACTGGCCAAAGACTGGAGAATGGATCGTTTCCTGCGAAGATTGGAAGCCATGCTGATCACCGTTAATAAAGAAGAGTTGTTGCTCATCTCAGGCACAGGCGATGTTCTCGAGCCCGACAACCAGGTTGCTGCTATCGGCTCTGGCGCCATGTATGCTCAATCTGCAGCGCTTGCATTAAAGAAACATGCGCCACATTTAACAGCGGAAGAGATCGTAAAAGAAAGCCTCAACATCGCTGCCGATATTTGTATCTATACTAATCACAACCTGGTGATTGAAAAACTATAGCGCGATTTTGCATACCTGATGATGGTATTCCGAAATTGGTTACAAAAAAAGACTTTAAAAATTAAACATCCCGAGAGCATCCATCAGTCCCCTTTGCTCTTTTTATCATCTGCGATTGGCACATCTTCAGGTTCAACTGGTTCTGTTGTAGGTTTGTCCTCCAGCAGTACTACAAATGGCTTAAGATGATCTGAATAAGAAAGCAGGATCTTGGTTACACCGATGGCCGGCACAGCCAGGATCATACCCGCTATGCCCAGTATCTTTCCACCGATCAGTAATGCTACAATGGCTGCCAGCGCATTGATACTGACTTTAGAACCGGTAATCCTCGGTGTGATGAAATTACCTTCTAAAAACTGCACGACAGAAAATACGATCACAACGCCTATTGCATACCAGTAACTGTCCTTGGAGATCAGAGCCATGAGGAACGGAAACAGCGCGCCAATAAAAATTCCGATATACGGAATAATAGTGAGGACACCCGAGAGTATTCCAAAGAAGATGGCGTGGTCAATGCCCAGCGCGACCAATCCGATAGTATTGAGTATTGCAATGATCAGGGTAACCAGCACCAATCCTGAAATGTATCCTTGAACGACTTTTTCCACATCCTTTTTCCACAGGATCTCGTGGCTGCCATCATGGTTAGCGTTTGGAATAATGTTCAGGAAGAACATTTTAAACTTACCGCGATAGATCAGCAAGAGAAATATGTAGATCGGTATCTGTATCAGTATCGCTAGCGTGTTGGAAGTGGTGACTAAAATATCTCCCAGGTATACACTCACGCTTCGCATAAAGTCCTGCAGCATCTTATTCTGGTCGGATGTGCTGATGTTAAAGTCGTTTCTCAGCGTACGACTGATCTGCTTGATGAATTGGTCTGATTTCGATTCCAGGTTGGGGAGGTCATTGACGAGGTTGATCACCTGTTTCACCACCAGCCATCCTAATAGGCCAAACACAATGATGCTCAGCAGCAATACAAGCAGGATAGCGAACGCGGTCCCTATCTTTTTCTCCAGTTTCTTTACCAGTGGCAACATCACTACCGAAAAAAGAGCAGCGAAAGCCAGCGGTATAACGAGATCGCGGCATAGAATGATACCGGTGATCGACAGTGCTGTGATCACAAGAAGTTTATAAGTGTAATCCAGCCAGTCGAATGGCTTCAAGGTTTTTTCTGACATGAAACGAATTTAAGTATTATCGATAGCCTTCAAAATAACGTCGCACGATTCTTTGATTTCTGCGTCGCTAATGGTTAGCGGTGGGGCGATCCGGAAACTATACGGATGTGACAGGAACCAATAACAAATAACGCCCATCTCCTTGGCATAATTGACAATCGCGTTAACACGTTCGGCAGAATCAAAATCTATCGCAAACATGAGTCCGATGCGCCGAATCTCTTTGATCTTGGGGTGCCGAAGCAGTTGTTCGAAGCGTTGCCCTTTTTTTTCAACTTCGTCGATAAGTTTTTCATCCAGCAGAACATTTAGCGTGGCCAGCGCCGAGGCACAACAAACCGGATTTCCACCAAAGGTAGTGATGTGGCCCAGCATAGGGTCGTGGGTCAGCGTCTGCATGATCTTTTTGTCGGCTATAAATGTTCCAATAGGCAGGCCGCCGCCGAAAGCTTTAGCCAACGTGAGTATATCAGGCACAATATCAAATTGCTCAAACGCAAACAAGGTTCCGGTTCTGCCCATGCCACACTGGATCTCATCGAGAATGAGTAATGTGCCGGTTTCATCGCAGCGCCTGCGTACAGCCTTCATATAGGCTTTGGACGGAATCCTTACTCCGGCATCGCCCTGGATGGTCTCCATGATCACACACGCCGTGCGATCCGTAATTTTTTTAAGATCGCCTGTGTTGCCAAAATCAATGAACCTGACATCTGGCAGCAGGGGGCGAAAGGCCTGCTTCTTCATTTCATTGCCGGATACGCTTAGCGAACCATGTGTACTGCCGTGGTAAGATTTACGGCAGGATATGATCTCGGTTCTGTTTGTAAATCGTTTCGCCAGCTTCAGTGCACCTTCGTTGGCCTCTGTTCCGGAGTTTACGAAGTAACAGCAATTGAGACTGGGCGGAAGCACCTCCACCAATCTTTTAGCCAGCTGGTTGGGCGCCGATTGAATGTATTCTCCAAAAACCATCACGTGCAGGTGCTTGTCGAGTTGATCTTTGATCGCCTGCACAACCCGTGGATGACGGTGACCAATAGCGCTCACGGCGATGCCCGAAATAAGGTCTGTATACCGTTTGCCTTCAGGAGAATACAGGTAGATACCTTCAGCGCGCGCTATGGAGATCAGGAACGGGGAATCGGAAGTTTGTGCGATATTGTTCAGGAAGATTTCCGGGCTGAAGTCCATAAGGCAAAATAAACTATAAAGAGAGGATAAAAACCGGAAATAAAAAAGCCCTCAGGTGAGGGCCTTGGGAAACTAAATTTTCAAACTTAAACTTTATTAAAACGCTTTAAAATCTACTCTTCTGTTTAATTGCTTTCCTTGGTCTGTAGTATTATCGTGTTTGGCAATTTCT
>JBMOKS010000700.1:0-5617 GCA_049324355.1 Bacteroidota bacterium | reverse complement strand
AAAAATTATTACTCACAAAAGTAAAATCAAAGCCACCATATTTGAGACGCAAAAGAAAGTAAAAAACGAACGAAAAAACAAACAAATAAACCTATACCCTTAATTAAAACCTATAACCCTTAATAGTCATGAAAAAAGTTATTTACGCTATCCTCTTTTCACTCGTTACATGCATTACCATTTCATCTTGTACTGAGGAACAAATTGAGCCAAAGACTGAATTGGACAATGGTGGAGGTAGTGCCATTGAAAAGGTCGGATAAGAATTAAAAAAAATCGAATTACTCTTTAAACCCAATAAAAATGAAAACCAAGGCTATAATACTCATCGCAGTTTCAACTATAGTAACCCTTTCTTTCACTTTTATCTCTGGTTCAAAGCACGCTAAGAAACAAACAGTGACTACATCTCAAAAAGTCAGTGACGAGCCTGTAGGCGGCTTCGTTTCTGAGGATAAACTTTGATTTGTACGATCTGATAATCAAATATATAGGTACTTAGGTCATGCTCACGTAGGCATGGCTTAAGACTACTTATATCGTTTGACCTGCTTGCCTGATCAAGGTACAGTTTACGGGTGCCAAAACTGTTTAAGGCCCCCACCGACAGCTTCCTATTGACATCGTCATGAGCCATGCGGTGCGTATCCTGTGCCCCCCGATATCCAAACCCACAACCACGCCGTGGCACCTTCTTGTTCCAGGGCTAATCCTTAAGTGTGGGCCCTCAAAAATTAGACGTTTAAACATCGCTCTGCACGATCCCAATTCAATAAGCAAATGGTAATGTACGTCCGTTTTGGCGTCCCATTCCTATCCAAAACCTGAGGGCTGGTAACCTTTACAGCCGGTCAGCTTGTGCTGACTCGTGTAATAAGCCACTTAAAGTGTTACTTTAATAGTAGTTTTCTACTATTCTTACCCTAAACCTTACATCTAAAAAGCAGGGCTTTTACAAAATATTATTTGGTTTACCCCGGAATTTTGGTCCTTTGACCCGCCCTGATAAAAGTTTCAACGTTCTCTTCGAAAAGACTGCAAACTGTAATGACGTAGCGTTAAAATACCTTCGGATCCGGTAGATTTCTTCCGTTTACAACGATTGTTGCCCTAGTCTAACCCAAAATGCGCTAGATATTGCCGTGCGTAATTAAGTTGAAGATATATTAATGCCCATCCAATTATCTGCAATATCATGCAAGTGCAGTGTCAATTGCTCCTGACAATAAATCGCAAACATTTTGGCAGCAACCAATGGTAATCGTCCATGCTATTTCAAAATCACCAGTTTCTGCCTCACTAAACGTTTACCTTGTTGCGCAATGATCACGTACATGCCGGGTGTAAAATTCTGGGGGAACGCAATCCTAACGCCTTCGGATATTTGATTGGCTTCAAATTCTGTATCGTAAAATACCCGTCCCTGCGGATCGATAAATTGTACTTTGACGGGAGCCTCATCTGGTGACTGAATGCTAATATTTAAGTTCTCGGTTGTCGTTGGGTTCGGAAAAACATCCAGCAAGAATTGTCTTACGGCTACTGGTTTTTCGATGATCATGCTATCGGTCGCCTTTGAAATATCTGTTCGAGCCGAACTGCTGGAAGTGATCGTTACAGGCGCCGACCATTTATTCCACTGCGATGACGTTGGCGCCGCAACGCGACTGAATCTTGCGCGATAGGTGCCTGGTGATGTTGCGGTGTAGGTATTTGACGATGCCCCTGAGATCAATTGCCCGTTGCGTTCCCACTGATACGCGAAAAATCCTTCGGCAAGCATGAGCCTCGGGTATTGATTTTGGGCCGTATTAATGACGGCAATACCCTTGTAGAGGTGAATGTTTGACTTTGTCTTTGATAACATCCACGAAAAAAAATCGGGTTCAGCGTAAGCCTTATTCCAGATCGTATGACCTAAAGTTGAATACAGCGTGTATCGCACAACAGCCCCTGCACTTCGAAGTTTGGAGACGATGGTATTTGTAAAAGCCGGTGTGGGATTCGGATCTTGACCACCCTGGAATATCCAAATGGGAACATGCGCTACTTTACCCTGCTGGTTTTGTTTAAAAATATTGGCATCGTGAACAGCGGACATTGGCAAAGCGGCCGCAAAAAGCCATGAGGCTCGCTTGATAGCTTGATACGTGGCGAATCCCCCAATGGAGAGTCCGTGAATGTATATCCTGTTCTCGTCGATATTATACTTCTTAGCCAGCAATTGGATCAGGCGTATGGCGTCCTGCACATTGAGTGAATCCCAGATATTGAACATCTGCGGCACCAATACAAATCCCGGGAAGGCGCGCGCCACTAGCGTTGGATCGTTGGGTAATTTTCCTGCGGCTTTATTCCGCGCATCAAGATGCGTTTTTCCACCCTGATTCAAGTTGTGATCATTGTTCAAAAGTTTATGCGTAGATGTCTTCGGCGCCGGTGGAACATTCGCGTTCGGATCATAGGCCGGCGTAGCGTGATAACAATTTTCATATAAACAATTCCCCCTTTCGTTGGCTCCGTGCAACAAGACGATCATCGGATATCCTTCAGCGTATGTGGAACTATAGTTTAGCGGCAGTAGAAACCGGTAGTTCATGACAAACTTATCGGTGGATCCATTTTTCCGTCGCAAATTACCTTGTTTGTAAGGACTGGAATCCCACGACGAAGTCATATCCAGATAAGTATTGGTCCGAACGCCGGGTGAACTCTCCCTATAGCTGAAAGTTTTGTTTTCTTGCAGATAGTAATAGTTCGTAGACGATATGGTCGTTCTGATGTCCAGCGTGCCATAAGGCATGCTGGTATTATACAGATAAGAAGGTTTCACTTGAGCATTACATAAAGCCCACAGAAAGTTAAGGGCTATCGTCAGGGTAAAAATAATTCGCATAACAAGTTTAGTTTTGGTGTTAGTTCCTCAACGACAAAGCAAAAATTTTATTCCCGCTTTATAAGCCTGGCAAATTATCGTAAGGGCAACAGACTCCGATCAAAAACTCGAATGTGTTTGCCACCAGAGAAGAAAAACTATTGGAATAAAGCGGCAGTACCGAAGTTACTCACACATGTGGGGACAAATTGGGGCGTTCCTCGGATGTCAATTGCTGATGAGAATTTTTTGCTGGACCACTTTTCCTTCCTGGCTCGCTACGATAATATATATTCCATTGGCCAGCGATTCACGTGGCGAGATACGAATATCCCGCTCCGCCTGGTTGAAATCATACGTTGCATTGAACATCGATCGCCCCATCATGTCGAGCATCACGATATTTACCGTTGAGCGATGTGTTGAGTGAATCCGGATATGGATGTCTTCACCCGAAGACGGATTGGGATAGATGCTCAGGTGGAAACTTTTTTCCGGAACGATGTCGGGTGCGACGACTGTGATGACCGATTCGTGACTCTTCAGGGCGGTGTCGGGTATCTTTATCCATGTATTGTTAGAATCCGGGCCTTTGTATTCAACCACAAGACTATCCTGTGCTACGTATTCAAAAAAATCTACAGTTATACGTTGTTCACCTTTAGGCAGCGCTGTGCTGGCGCTGGTCACCGTATACATGTTGTGTATACCATCATTGTCTACCAACACTGCGCCGTTTAGTTTAAGCCGGCTGCCGTCATTAGAAGTTGTTCTGAATTGATAAGATCCTGCCGTGGCGATGTATAAATACCCATCGAACCTGAAGTTGAAGAAATCAGCTTGTGTCTTGGGTTTCAGGGTAAAATTAGAAACCTTTCCCGTAAATTCCGGATTGATCCAGTTGATGGAATCCAGTTCGGGCCACGCTCCCGTTGTGTGCTCATAATAAAGCCCTGACACATATGTATCCACAATAATCTCCCTGCTAGGCGAACTGTAGTTGCCATTAAGATCAACAGCCCTGATGTGAATGTTGTAGTTTGTATTCAGCTTCAAGTTAGCGATCAATATAAAGGTAGTGTCTGCCGACACCGTGGCCAGCGAATCTTTATTAAAATAAACAACATAGTGATGAACACCAGTGTTGTCGGTAGAAGCTTTCCACCGCAACGAAATTTTTCTAACGGCTTTGTTGGTAACCATCAAATCCTGTGGCACCGAGGGTGGCTGAGTATCCACAAGCGTATTGATCGTTAAATACTCGGCAGCGCCGGGTGGTGTGTAATTAGACCTTCCGGAGTTGCTAACAGCCCGGATTTTATATTGATAGGTTGACGATGGTTCAAGACCGGTGTCCAGGTATGACGAAACATTGCTATTGGTCAATACAGCCATCTGCCACAACGAATAGGAACTCTCGTTTAATTTTTTTCGCCGCCAGATCTCGAAGCCGTTCTCATTCGCGGATGCATCAGACCAATTCAGCAAAATGGTCGACGGTGACGAAGCTTGCCCTCTAAAATTGGCAGGCGACGTAATGTTAAGAGGGGCCTGGTCGCTAAAAAAAACATTCTTTGCCGCTGAAGGCAAACTCGTGCAGTTATCATAATTAGAAACAATGAGTGTATATGCGCCATTACCGGTTGCAGCCTTGATAACAAATTGTTTTACCGTGTCATCCTGGTCTCCGGGTTGATTGATTAGCACGCCGTCTTTGTACCAGTAATAGTGACCAAATTCTCCGTCTGACTCTAGAATCGCGTCGTTGAAATTGTTCAGGTCGCGAAGCAAAATGGTACCGATCTGTTTGACTTTCGCTTGCGGAGCGGTTTGCTCTGTTACTGTGACGGGATCCGACCATCGGTTCCATTGTGCATCCGAGGGTGTAGCTGACACGCGAGAGAATCTTCCCTGGTAACTTCCCCGTGTGGTTGCAGTGTATGATGAGGAAGTTGCGCCGGAAATAGTCTGACCGTCCTTTTGCCATTGATAGGCCTTGTATCCTTCAGGCATCTCCAACTTTAAACCTAAACTGCCCTCTGTCTTGCAGATCGTAGGGCTTCCCGCAAAAACGTGAAGATTACTTTTGTTCTTCGAAAGTATCCAAGTAAAAAAATCCGGTTCGCTGTAGGCTGCACCCCAGGTGTTATGGCCTAGCATCTGATATTTGGTATATCGAACTTCGGCTCCGGCGCTGCGCAAGACCTTGATCAGGTTTTCTGTTTCGCCGGGCCAAGGATTAGTGTCGAGCTGACCTTGAAAGACCCACAGCGGAATAACGGCCACTTTAGGCGCCATTTTCTGGTTAATGATAAAGCCGTCGTCTATAGCCGACATCGGCAAAGCTGCAGCAAACAGCCACGGAGCTCTTTTGATGGCCTCATAAACTCCGTGTCCTCCATTGGAAAGTCCGTGGATATAAACTCTGTTTTCGTCGATGTTGTATTTTTTAATCACCAACCTTAACAATCGAATGGCGTTCTGCACCGAATTGGCATCCCATCCATTGAGATTTTGCGGAAACAATACAAATCCAGGAAAAGCGCGCGGCGCAAGACTTGCGTCATTAGGTAGCTTCGAACCCGCCAGATTACGTGCCGTAAGATGCACCTTGCCCCCATGCGACAAATTATGATCATTGTTCAGCAGTTGATGATTTGCAGATGTGGGCGCCGGCGGATTATTGACGACTGGAGAGTAAGAGTAGTCGGCGTGATAACACTGAATATTCCAACAATTGCC
>JBMOKS010000699.1:0-5623 GCA_049324355.1 Bacteroidota bacterium | reverse complement strand
GAAGTCTTTAAAACCCTGCCTTAGCGCTTGTGTAATAAAATCCGGTAACACGGAAGTCATATCGACAGATGTCAACCCCGGTTGATAGGACGTCTCCAGCAGCGACGCTGAAACTTTGCCTTCTACAAAATCGACCAGACGCTGCGCCGGAGCGCGCTGCGTTTTTCCTGCAGCAACGCACGCCTGACGTTCTATGTCCGCCTGAAAATACATTCCAGACAGTGCGCCAAATTTTTTATAGTGACCGAAGTCGGATTCTTCCACGGCCACAACGATTCCTGAATTGGCAAAGCGCGAATCTCGACGTGAAGGACTCATACCATTGACAACAACCTCACCCGGTGCTGTTGCAGCCGGAACGATGAAACCTCCAGGGCACATACAGAAAGAAAACACTCCCCTGTCCTTACCTTTTAGCTTTGCCTGATGAACAAGAGCATATGATGAAGCGGGAAGGTACGGACCTCTGTCGATCTCACAATGGTATTGAATTTTATCAATCAAATTCTGTGAATGCTCTACCCGCAAACCCAACGCAAACGGCTTGGGTTCAATCCGTATTTTCTTCTCATGTAAAAGTTTAAAAATATCGCGAGCCGAGTGGCCGGTGGCCAGGATGACACCTTCGCCGTGAATGGTATGGCCGTCTGCGGTGACCACACTCTTTACCGAGTTGCCAGACAGCACCAAGTCGGTTACTTTTGTATTGAACAACACTTCTCCGCCTGCCGCAACGATACTTTCACGCAGTGCTGTTACCAGTTTCGGAAGTTTATTAGTGCCAATGTGAGGATGAGCGTCGAATAATATTTCTTCTGTGGCACCATGGGCCACCAATATCTCCAGTATCCTCCGCACATCGCCGCGTTTCTTCGAGCGAGTATAGAGTTTACCATCTGAATAGGTGCCTGCACCGCCTTCGCCGAAACAATAGTTTGACTCAGGATTAACAATGTGATCTTTGTTGATGGCCGCCAGATCGCGGCGCCTCGTCTGCACGTCCTTGCCCCGCTCTAATACGATCGGTTTGAGACCCAATTCGATCAATCGTAACGCCGCAAATAATCCGGCGGGTCCGGCTCCCACCACGACAACCTGTTTTTTCTGAAGTACGTTTGGGTAGTCTTTAGTGAATGTTGGAGAGCGGTATTTTGCGCCGGGGATGATCTCACATTGAAAACGAACGCAAACTTTTCTGGAACGCGCATCGATAGAGCGTTTGACAGGGTTCACATAAATGCTGCCATCGTTTTTTAGTCCCAGTTTTTCATAAAGAATATCCGGGAACAATTTCTCATCAAAAGCCTCCTCTGGCCAAAGGGTAATTTCTGCTAGTTCCATAGTCTGAAAGGTATTTATCCTTTATGACATTTACGATCGGCGCCTTTACGCACAATCTTTAATTTGATAATTTATTTGAATGAAAATACGTTTCCAAAATTCAATCCGAAGTGAAAACTTGTCGAAAGTTTAGACTGGTTGATGTCCTCAAAAAAGGATTTAAAATTTGGCTCAACGTCAAAGTTCCGGTAACCGACGTCACCTGAGATGAAGGCATCGATGGTAAAACCGGGAGCATTGTTCCTTTTCATAATACGATAACCCAACAATAAGCCCCACTCGATGCGCTGCTCAACGGCGCTAAAAGTAAAAAGGTCGGTCGAACTCGGCGTGATCGGCTGATTGATAAAATGGCCAAAGTTGGTAAATCGAATCTCGTGACCGAAATACCACATTCCCGCTTTTACCTGGTTGTAAAGTTTCTGTTTGATGCAAATAGCATATCCCCGCTCAAATTTTTTTCCAGCCGGAATGCTGAGATCGGACTTGAAGAACGGGTCGCGAATTCCGATAAATTCAAATTCATGTCCCAACCGCTCCTGAAGATAAAATTCTATTCCGAGCGGAACCCGTCCGGCGAATACCATGATAGGATTACCCCCCACGATCACGCCCCTAAACTCGTTGAATCGCGCGTCAAAGTGAGTAAGTCGTTTGCCGTGACTTGTATTTTTCTTGATGTTGCTCTTACCTGCCAGGTCGACGATCTCTTGTCCCAGTTTTTTGTCGTCATAGAACGGCCGGTAGTAGCCCGACAATTTTCCATCATTCTGATAGATCTCCCAAGTGCCGGTTTTTAGATCACCCTCCAGCGTCCCTTTTGTCTGTAGATTCCCATTGGGAAAATATCCGTAGTAAGTGCCTTTGTTGTTGTTGAATTCGCATTCTCCTTCCTTCCTGCCGTCATTATAAAAGTATTCCCACTTACCCTGCTTTTTACCATTGAGCGTTTTTCCCTTCACTTTCAATTTTCCATTCTGATGATATTCGCGGTACTCGCCGTCTTCATTTGAATAGGTGACCTCGGTTTTTAAACTTCCGTCGGAATTCATGGTTTTCCAGAAGCCACTTTTTTTACTCGCTTCATAGGTGCCGGACGAGCTCAATTTCCCATCTTCAAAATAATACTCCCATAAACCAGTCTGTTCGTCGTCCTTGTACTTTCCTTTCGACGACAGTTTTCCTGAGGGATAATAATTCAACCATTCACCATCTTTTTTACCGTTCAGGAAACTTCCTTCAGCCTGAATCGATCCTTCCTCGTCAAAAAATCTCCAGTGCCCAACCGACTTGGTTCCATTTCGCGGACCCTCGGCGAAAACTTTTCCGGAATGGTAGTATTCGGTGTATGTTCCGAAGTCGTCGACGTAATCGACCTCACCTTTCAGAACGCCATCTTCAAAGTAAGATCTCCACAGACCTGTGCGTTTGTTGTTCTTATAATCACCAACGTCTTTTACTTGGCCATTCTCGTAGAAAGTTTTCCATTCGCCTTCCCGGTTTTTGCCGTTGATGTTGCCTTCCATACTCTTCTGGCCGCTTTCATAAAAATATTCCCACAAACCATAGTTGGCATTTTGACGGAGTATTCCTCGCATCTTCAGATTTCCGGTTTCGTAAAAAAATTCCCAGACGCCGGTGGTCTCGTTGTTGGTGAACTGGCCTTTAGATTCAATGTTTCCATTGAGGTAGTAAGAAATATAACGGCCATGAAGAATATTTCGGATTGTATCCTTTACCTGGTAGACTTCTTTGATATGTTTTTTTTCCTTGTCATGATGCGTAGTACGCGTAGCACCTTGTGAAAAAGTTTCAAAGGATACCACTACGCACAAAACCGCTAAAAAGACAGTCTTCCACACGATCAGGCAGGTTTACCTTGTAAAATTACCATTTTTCCGTTTTATCGGACGGTTTTAATCAATGCGTCTTAATTGCCCGCTTGATTGCCGCAATTCCCCATTCTTTCTTTTCTGCTTCGTTCCATAATTCCGGGAAGAACATGATCTGCTGGAAACGCGGCGGCAAATATTTTTGCCAGTTTGTGCCGCCAGTAGCTTTGATATCTTCGGGATCTTTTTGCAGATATCGACCGGCCGATTTCAAGTGTGCCAAGGGCCACAGAACATTTGCATAGGTATCGTATTCACGCAGTTTTTCTGCCAGCTGCGCCCGCTGAGAAGAGTTCTCAAAATGGCGGTGGAAGATGCTCCGAAGATTTTTATCCTTGTATTTGATGGCCGTTTCCAGAAAGTCGCCCATATAGCGGTTCTCAAACTGTTGAAGGGTCAACGTCTTTTTTCCAGTGGCAAGATCCGTTGCACCGCTGCCCCAGAAAACTTTTTCGATCATTGCCTTTAAATCGGCTGTTTTCAACCTGTCCCGATCATTAACACTGACCAGGTTGACCATGTCGGTGGAAGCGATCTGAATCAGGCGATACTGTGCCGATTGAAAGCCGCTGGCGGGCAGCAACGCCATTCTGAACTTAAGAAACTGCTCTTTCTCCATTCCCTCGACCATGATCTCAAACGAGTTTTCCAGGTTCTTAAAGTACCGGATGATCCGGTCTATCCTTTCGCCAAAGAATTTTTCATCGATATTCTCGCGCGCTGCAATTTGTTCGATCTCGTGAAGAATGAGCCGGAAATAGAGCTCCGTGATCTGGTGATACGTGATAAATACCTTTTCGTCGGGAAAACTGGTTTTGGGATTCTGCAAGCTTAGCAGCGTATCCAGGTGAATGTAGTCCCAGTAGGTGAGGTAATCAGAATACAACAATCCATCTAAATAAGAGGACAAATCCTGGCCCATGAAGTCGTACTTGGCCTGGAGTTTTTTGAGCTGATCGATCAAATTTGAGTCAACAGAATTATCCGCCATCGATTGAAAACAATAAATTATTAATAATTGTAAATTTGCCCCGAAGTTAATCGAATAATCCAAATACCTATGTCTATCCATACCGCAACCGCTGAAACCAAGGCCAAGAAGTCCCTAAAACAAGACAGGTTCGAGCATCCTGATTTCTATTTGCTGGACGACCTGCTGACCGAAGAGCATAAGCTGGTCAGAAACTCCATACGTGACTTCGTAAAACGTGAGATCTCTCCATATATAGAGGATTGGGCTCAGCGTGCTTATTTTCCTTATGAGATGGTTAAAAAATTCGGTGATATTGGAGCCTTCGGACCAACTATTCCCACCCAATATGGCGGTGGTGGCATGGACTATATCTCCTATGGTCTGATCATGCAGGAAATTGAGCGGGGCGACTCTGGCATGCGTTCAACAGCATCCGTTCAAGGCTCGCTGGTGATGTATCCCATCTATAAATTCGGAAACGAACAACAACGCAATAAATATCTGCCCAAACTGGCTTCGGGCGAGTGGCTGGGCTGCTTCGGCCTCACCGAACCTGATCATGGCTCGAACCCAAGCGGCATGGTGACCAATTTTAAAGACATGGGCGACCACTATCTCTTGAATGGCGCTAAAATGTGGATCTCCAACTCGCCGCGAGCAGACGTTGCGGTGGTTTGGGCTAAGAACGAAGCCGGAAGAATACACGGGTTGATCGTGGAAAAAGGAATGAAGGGTTTCTCCGCGCCCGAAACACATGGCAAGTGGTCACTGCGCGCCAGCACCACCGGTGAATTGGTCTTCGATAATGTAAAGGTTCCTAAAGAAAATTTATTACCTGGCAAGAACGGACTCGGCGCTCCCTTGATGTGCCTTGACTCCGCGCGTTACGGTATCGCCTGGGGTGCCATTGGCGCCGCGATGGATTGTTATGATTCCGCCAAGCGATATGCGATGGAAAGGATCCAGTTCGGCAAGCCAATCGCGTCGTTCCAGCTTGTTCAAAAGAAATTATCGGAAATGCTTACCGAGATCACCAAAGCTCAGCTACTTAACTGGCGCCTCGGTGTGTTGATGAACGAGGGAAAAGCCACCACGCCGCAAATCTCTATGGCCAAGCGTAATAGTGTGCAGATGGCGCTCGAGATCGCCAGAGAAGCCCGCCAGATTCATGGCGGTATGGGCATCACCGGCGAATATCCGATCATGCGCCATATGATGAACCTCGAGTCTGTTGTGACTTATGAAGGAACTCATGATATTCACTTGCTGATCCTCGGCAATCAGATCACGGGAATCCCGGCATTTGTATAAAATGAAAATACTTCGATCCCTAACAGCCCCGACTTTTATCGGGGCTGTTTTTTTATTCAAGGCTGTGACGAAAACCCCGATCCATTTCTCATCGAAACTATCTTCG
>JBMOKS010000698.1:0-5636 GCA_049324355.1 Bacteroidota bacterium | reverse complement strand
TATTTTATCGTCAAAAAGGGAATATTATACGGACTGTACCGGTATAGGCTTTCGATGAAATAGAAACTGTGCTGCAGAGAATAATAATATACTAATGAGAATGAGTAAAATATATTGAAGGGAAGGTACACCTTGAGTAATTGTGGCTTCATGGCCATACAAAACATAGCCCGCCCAGAAAAACGGGTGCGCGCGAAATTCATCCATGCCCTGCAAATATTGATACTTCGCGTTCTGTAAACTGCTCACTTTGTCGTTGCCTTGGGCAAGATTTTTATAAAACAACACCATGATTTCGGCGTTGGCCTGGTCTTCGGCGCGCCAAAGGTTCATGATCACACTTTTAGCACCTGCATACATAAAGCTTCGGCCAATGCTCATGCGCCCTTCGCCTCCGCCTGATTTTCCTGATCCGGTTTCACAGGCACTGAGCACAACCATGTCGGCGCTCATAGACAGGTTGGCGATTTCGTAAGCATAGACAAGCTGATCGTTGTTTGCGCCGTTTCCTGAAAAGTAAATGTGTGAGTTGGCAGGCTCGCGGTCGTCCATCACGGCGTGCGAGGCAATGTGAACAATATTATATCGAGATACCTCATTCACAAAAATGGATTTGGTAGCTTTTTCATTGACATATTTTTCACCTTTAAAGGTTTGATTTACCGTAACAAGTTCTCTTTCCGCATGACGAAGTATAGGCAACTGCTCAAGACGATGTGCCGCTCGTGAAAAATTATTGGCAAACGCGATGCTGCCGGCACCGGAAATGTTGCGCTGCTCCATCAGCGCAAGGTGCATGGTTAACGAGTAGGTATAACTTACAGAGGCTGTTTTTATGAGATAATCCAAGCCGGCGTAACCTTGAAAAGACTTTGATGCAGTCTTAGACAACAACGCTTCAAACGGAACAGACGCCAGCACGTCGTGCGGTACAATTAATATTTTTCGGATAGAGGTTTCGTTCGGACCTGCTACATCGGAAAGTAAAAAATTAAAAAGTCCGTGTGCGCTTTCGGTGTAGTCGTGATAATTTTTTATGGGCGAGTTGAGCAGATACTCGTAGTCGGTAAGACTGCGTTGATATTTTGCAAGCCAAGCGTTAATTTCTTCGGTGCGTTCCTTCTTAATGAATTTAATATTTCCGTTTTGAACGATAAACAGATATAATTCGCTATCAGTGATAAAATACTCTACAACATCAGTTCCTTCATTTCGCGTAAGTTCTTTTACTTTTTCCAGCGGGGAGATCTCGAATTTGTTTCGCAGATTCCAGTAGCGGGGATAACGTTGTTGGAATAATAAATTCATTTGATGCTCTTGTGCCTGGAAGTTCTGGCAATAATTCCAGTCCCGGGCTAACGCGGCAGAGTCGTTTTTGGCTTTATCTTCCTGAAGTTGTTTCTTGTAAAAGGCTATGGTGTTGTGTAGTTGTTTTATGTTCCGTAATAAAGAGTCAGGCACCCCGTAAGCGTCGGCATTTCTGCGTTGTTGCAAAGACTCCATGAGTAGCAACGCTTTACTTTGTTCCATGACCTCAAAGGCGAGACTTCCTGCCGCTTCACGCTGTTGGTGAAGTGTATGAATAGTTTCTAACGCGCCTGCATATATCGGCATGGCTTCCTCGTGAACAAATTGCCTCGCAGCCTCCGACTCATAATCATCACGCATCTTCTCAATGAGGTCGATAGCTGTCTGATATGTTTTCAAGGACGCATCAAGAAACCTGGCGTTATTGTTCTTTTGAGATAAGATTCTTAAAGCTTGTGCTTTATCAGCCAGCGTGCGCAGCAGATCGGGCTTCGATTTGATATTCTCCAGAACAGGATTGCTGAAGAAACTACTATCCTGGTAGCCGTACACCAAATGGCTCAAAGCCTTTTGAAAGCAACGCATGGCGGTGAGCTCATCATTTCTTCGCATATATATTACGCCCAGATGCCGGTATTCTTTGCCGATGTCGGGATGACCCTTTTTGTATTTTTTTTGGTTCAGCGCAAGTGCTTGCTGCAGAAAATGAAAAGCAAGACTATCGTTCCCTGCAGTTCTGTGCAGATAACCGAGATTGTGGTACGACTTTTCCAGAAATTGAGACGAGGCCATGCTCAGCTTGAGGGCTCGGTCGAGCACTTGCTGCGCTTGCTCATAAGATTTTAATTCCAGATAATAAATCCCCAGTGAGTTATAACACAGAATATATTCAATGGTAAGATCCTTATCGCGAACTTGGCCCAGCAAGGCGAGGTATTTCAATTGGAACTGCAGGGCTTCCGGAAACAATTTTTTTCGGTAATAGCTTACACTGAGGTTGTTGTAGCTTTCACCGACAGCCAGCGGATCGTTTTTCTTCAAACGCAATTGCAGGCTTTGATTATAATAAAAGATGGCTTCATCGTAGTCACCCATCCGGCTGATGATGGCGGCGAGATTGTTGTATCGGTCGGCCATATCTTGTTCGTCAACGGGAGTTATCCGGTTCAGGTAGGCTATGGATGTTTTGAGGTGTTTGATCGCTTGTTGATAATCGCCCTGCTCGTAAAAAAGTACACCATAAAGATTATGGAGGTCGGAAAATATCAGCGGATCTCTCAGGCGATGTTGGTCAGCGAATAAGAGGGCACGTTTGAGGGAAGATTGTGAGGCTTCGATATCCGATAATCTATAGTTCGCGGTGGCCACGGCTACTTCGGCTTCCCATGCGTTTTTCCATTGACTGCGTTGCTGATATAAGTCGCGAAGCTGAGTTTGGGCCTTTAAAACAATGGCATATTGCCCTTCACTTCGCGCACGTTCAATTTGTTGCTTAAGCGAATAAATACCGAGCGTGTCGGTTGTCGACGCCGAGGATTGGGCTATGGTTGGAAAGCCGGGAGAGCTGATCACCAGGGCCAGAAACAGGCGCAGCACCATTCGCATTTTTATTTCTACCTGGCTTCGCCGCCGCCGTAAACTTCCATGAAAACTGGATTAGGTTTGAATTCTATGGGTACGCCAGTTGACGGATGGTAAGCAGAGAGTACCAGGCAAAGTGTAAATTTAGTGCCAGCCTTGTAGTCGGGATCGCCAAACGAGAAGTAGAAGTACGGGTTTGTTTGACTGACGGTATTCACTTTGATAGCGCCGACGGGCGTGAGCACACCCGGATTTTTGGGGTCCAGATCGGAGATGCTCATCTGTACAGTGAAGTCTACGAAATAGATGCCGTTAACAGGCTTGTGTACTTCCGGATCGATATAAATGGAGAACTCAATGCTGGGATCGGCCACCACCACATCTTTGATGGTTACGCCTTCACCGTCTTCAATAATATCTTTTCCGTTGGTGGGTAATACTTTTGCTTGAGGTTTTGAGACAATTGTGCGGGCCATGGGGTTGGAGGGTTTAGGTTTTAATTATTGATGGAGGACATAAAAATTATAAACATGCAATAACTTGCCGACTAGTGATCATAACTTTAGCCTAATTTGTAAATATAACCACTTTCTGCAAAATTTACCCCATGACTTTTTTTGCCGGACTTGAGAAAGACAACGCCACAACCCCTGCTCGCGACATTCAACTGGAGCCAGCGGGAGATATGCACTATGTATATGGCATCAGAAGCGGAAAGAAAGATGTGCTCAACAACATCTACACTGATTTTTTTCCGTTGGTAAAACGAATGGTACTAAAGAACTCCGGAAACCAGGAAGACGCCCGCGACATATTTCAGGAAGCTATCATTGTAATTTATAAAAAGTTCAGACAACCCGACTTTATACTGACTTCACGTTTCGACACTTATTTGTATGCTGTGGCCAGGAATCTTTGGTTTATGAACCTGAGAAGGAGAAACGTTCCACATCAGGAACTCGAAGATGTGCATGTTGACACAGCAGTGGAACACGCTGAAGAAACGCTAGCACAGGCATCCCGCGATCGGTTGTATTTACGGGTTTTTGCAGAATTGGGTGAGCAGTGCCGCAAATTGCTTCAGATGTACATGCAGGGAATATCCATGAAGAACATTGCCGAATCTTTTGGTTTTGCCAGTGAAGCTTACGCCAAAAAGCGCAAGTTCAAATGTAAAGAACAACTTATTGAACGTATTAAGAAAGATGAAGCCTATAAAACGATTGTGAACCGTGGATAAGAATGAACAATATGAATTGATTGGTCGCTACCTTCGAAAGGAGTTGAATGAAGATGAGTTGCAACAGATAACGACTCTGATCAATCAGGATGAGGATTTTGCATCGGAGTTGAACCTCCACAGCAACGTGCACCAAACATTGGGTGATACCGAGTTAAACGGGTTTCACCAACAGCTGAGTAACGCCGAACAAATCTATTTCCAATCGCAATCACGGGCAAAGCAAAGGAGATTGTTAGTGTACGGCATGGCTGCCACACTCCTTATATCAATATCATTTGTCGGCATCAGACTGCTTGTAACCACGCCAGCCGATCCGCAACAACTTTTTGGTTCTTATTTCAAACCGTATGACGCACCCGTACATTTCAGGTCTGAGACTTCTCCCTATGCAGATGCCGAACTAAAGAACGCCATGGAATTGTATGACGCCGGACAGTACCAGGAAGCTATTCCTTATTTAAGCAATGCCGTGCAGCGTTACCCTGAGAATCAACTGGTGGTGCTATTGAGAGGGATATGTTTTCTAGCGACCAACCAAATTCCGGCGGCACAACGGGATTTTAATGTGCTTGCTCAAGCGCCACAGTCTCTTTTCGCCGACCAGGGGAAATGGTATCTGGCATTGTCATATCTGAAAGAAAATAAACCTGAAGAAGCTAAATCGTTGTTGGGTTCGTTACAATCGGCAGCTCTCGCTGTTCAGGCTCGTAAGCTCCTAAGCGAAATGAAGTAAAGACCACTACGCAATTCAAACCGTTATCCCTAACCTGGGTGGAAGACGTAAATCGTGAACAATTATCTCTTGGGAGTTCATTAACTGGAGTTTACTATTTTTTTTATTGCCAGGTTTAATAGTGGTTCGCGGTTTTGATGAGGGATTCTCCTGGCAAATATTTCTGACTACTGGCTTGATTTTGCATCGTTTTTCAGTTCTGCGTTAATCACTGTAACCCGCGGATATGATAGTCCCATAGTAGTGCAAGCGAATAACTCATCGTCATGAGTTTTTCTAACAGTGACAATCAGTTCTTGTCCAATTTTATTGAATATAGATTTGTCCAAGTTATGGGCTTCATAGCTAAGTCCATCTGATCCTGTTGTTTTTTTAATTCTTTCTCCGTCATTCTCAAAAAAGTCGATGATGACCAATTTGCAGTCAAAACTTACTCCATTTATCGTTACCACGAATGTGCCTGTTTCATCTATCTCTTGATCTTGGCAAGAGATCATTGTAAGAGTGAATATTATAGCAATGTATTTTCTCATGTCTAACGAGGATTATCTAGGCGTTAGACCCACCTTTTTCCCCTTTAGTTGGAATTGTAAGGTGCCGAATTTAAAAAGTTCACGCGGTCGTTCTTCCCTCAGGCATTAGACTCATAGTAACATGAAACCTTAAGCATCTTTTCAAGCTACTACTCATTGCGCAACGAATCCACCGGACTGGCTATAGCAGCCTTTGCAGATTGATACCCAACAGAAAGTAGCACAATAAACAGCGCGA
>JBMOKS010000697.1:0-5641 GCA_049324355.1 Bacteroidota bacterium | reverse complement strand
CGTACAAAATCCTTGAAACCTTATTCCCGGCTGTTGCCATTCACCCCCCTCTCTCTTCATCCCTCGTTCTTCGTTCTTCGTCCCTCGTTCTTCGTTCCTCGTCCCTCGTTCTTCGTTCCTCGTTCCTCGTCCCTCGTTCTTCGTTCCTCGTTCCTCGTTCCTCGTTCTTCGTTCTTCGTTCTTCGTTCCTCAAATAGCCTTCGTTTACAAAAAACCGTGTAAGCCCTTGCGCTATTTTTAATTATCTTCGCCTGAACAACTCCGCAGGTATGACCCGATGTCTCAGAATAGTTTACGTTTTTGTATTGACGCTGATCTCTGCCGAAGGCAGTATGGCGCAAGGCTGCAGCGACGCCGGTTTTTGTACTATGGGTGCTATGAAACCCGACCAGCCATTTAATAAAAAAATAGAATTCAAGCTGCGCTCCATGGAAGTGAGCTTTTATCGAGGCACTACCACCCTCACGCCAGTTGTCTATGTGGCCACAGCGGATCTCAACTTTGGCATCAATAACAAAACATCTTTTCAGGTAAAGCTACCATACCAGGCCGTGTCGGGAAGGTTAGCCAAAACGTCGGGTATGGGCGATATCTCGCTGTGTTTTACACGCAACATACTCGCGGTGGAAAAATACGATGTCAACCTGTCGCTCGGCGCAAAGATCCCAACCAATCAGTCCGACAAAACGGTTGATGGACTACCGCTACCGATGTACTATCAAACCAGTTTGGGCACTTACGATTTTATCACGGGCATTTCATTGATCACACGCAAATGGCTATTCGCCACCGGCATCCAGATACCGCTGAATAAAAATAACAATCAGTTTGTATGGTCAGCATGGGACGGCACAAGCGAAGAATCCTATGTCGATCGATACAACCAGGCTAAAGATCTGAAGCGCGGCATCGATGTGATGTTGCGTGTTGAACGGAATTTCAGATTCTCGCGGCTAAATTTTACACTGGGCCTTCTGCCCATCTACAGAGTCACGCGCGACGAATTCCTCAAATCAGGAGACATTACGGCAAAACCGAGCGAAGCACAGGGACTGGCATTATCGGCGATCTTCACAACGGGTTATAGCTTTAATGTACAATCCGGCATAAAACTCCTGATCGGTCACAAGATCGTGCAACGTGACCTAAATCCTGATGGTCTCACCCGCGTTTTGGTCACCACATTCAGTTACTATCACCGATTCTGAGTTCATGAAAAAATATTTAGTGTCCGTTCTCCTGTTGCTCTCCGCTTTATATGCTTTTCCACAATCAGTCGTAGAGCAGGTGGACTCTTTGTTGCTCAACTCCGACTACGCAGGAGCAATTGCGCTGGTCGATAAAAACATAGAACAGCAGAAAAATCCTGAGGATCAGATCATACTGGCCGATAAAAAAGCCGAAGCGCTGATCCATATGGGAAAATATAACGAGGCCGAAGCGCTCATCAAAGCACTTCAGAGCAAAAGTGATCGGACGCCCTTTGCGCGAAGCATTATTGAAACCAACTACGGATTTTTATACATGAATCAGGGGCGATATGATCTGGCCCTCGAAGCACTGCAAAAGGCACTTACACTTTTGGAAGAAGCTGGAAAGTCAGGAACCCTCGAAGCAGCGCAGACATTGTCGTATCTCGGACAGGTTTATAAATCAACGGGAAAAAACACACAGGCAGAAGAGCAAATGCAAATGACGCTGGCCATCCGCCAATCGAAGCTCAGCGAAAACCATGAACTCATAGCAGCCTCTTACAATGACCTGGGTTTTGTTTATTCGATTATCGACAACGACAAAGCGTTGGACTATTATGAAAAGGCACTCGCGATCTATGAAAAACTTCATGGCAAGTCGCATCCTAAAATTGCCTTTGCCAACACCAACATCGGTATTATCTATCGTGAACTCGAACTTTATGGCGACGCAGTAAACAATTTCGACACGGCGTTGAAGATCTGGGAAAAAGTTTATACCCAAGCCCATCCGACCAAGGCATTTGTGTTATATAACCTCGCGGAAACTTACCGCGAGATGCGCGATGCAACATCGGCAAAGGCCTTTTATCAAAAGGCGCTCGCCATGTTTCAAAGCAGCTTTGGCCCTAAACATCCCGAAGTAGCGCGCGTGTTGCATGCGCTGGGAAATCTTGATCTCAGTGCATCGAACTACGACGAGGCTATCGGCTATTACCAACAGTCTTTGCAGGCCAATGTGAGTGATTTTAACAGTGCTGATGAAGCCGTCAATCCCTCCTTGAAAAATTTCTACCATGGAAACGTGCTGCTTTACACGTTGCTGGCCAAAGCTCAGGCATTGGAAGCACGGCACTTCGGCAAAACCTTAAAGTTCACCGACCTCACCCGCGGCCTGGCCACGTTACAGACATGTGATTCCCTGATCGACAAGCTACGCCAGCAAAGCGCCAACGAAAGCGACAAAATATCTTTGGGCGTGATCGCCAATGAGGTCTATGCCGATGGCGTGCGCATGGCTCATGGCGCAGCGCAAGTGGCCTTAAAAAAGAGACCCTACCTCGATCTCGCTTTTTATTTCGCCGAGAAAAGTAAATCGGCCGTGCTGCTGGAAGCGATATCGGACGCCGAAGCAAAATCGTTTGCCGGCATTCCAGCCGATCTGTTGGAAGAAGAAAAAAATTTGAAATCCGCCATTGCGTTAACTGCACAGAAACTGGCACAAAAACCCACGGCCGAAGAAGAAAAATACCTGCGCGAAACTTCCTTCAGCCTGAATCGCCAGTATGAAACTTTTGTAAAACGGCTTGAAAAAGAATTCCCACAGTATTTTAATCTCAAATTCAATTCGTCTATACCTTCCGTAGCTCAAATTCAAAACCTGCTCGACGCCAAGACCGCGGTGCTCAGTTATTTTATCGACGACAAGAATGCTAAGCTCTACACCTTCGTCATCACTCAAAAGTCTTATCGCATTGTCGAGCACACGCTACCAAAAGAATTTGATCGTTACATCACCGGCCTGAGAAATAGTTTATTCTTCAACGAACTAAAGACGTATAAACTAGCAGCGATGAAACTATCGGATATTCTGATTCCGAAAATTCCCGGCACGGTGAGTGACCTTGTCATCCTTTCAACTGGAAGACTCAGCATCATCCCGTTTGAAACCTTGCTTACAAAAAAAGACGAAGACGCTACAAGTTATCAATCGCTGCCCTATTTGCTTAACCGCTATAGTTTCAGGTATGAATTCTCCGCCGGGTTGATGTTGCAAAAGTCGAAGGATAGGCAGCAAACAAATAACCCCTCTATATTTCTTTGCGCTCCGGTTTCATTCCCTGAAAAAGACCACCTCAACGAACTACCCGGCTCCGAATCTGAGGTAAAGGAGATCGCCAAGCTCTTTCAGGAAAAAAAATACAACAGCGTGTTATACACCAGAAGGGAGGCAGACGAGAAACTGGTAAAAACCGGAAGCTTAAAAGATTATCGTTTGCTTCATTTTGCTACTCACGGTGTAGTTGATGAAAACTCGCCCGAACTTTCACGCATCTTCCTGCAAACCTCATCAGATGCGGAAGACGGCAATCTTTTCGCCGGCGAGATATACAACCTCGAACTCGATGCAAGTTTAGTAACCCTTTCGGCCTGCCAGACCGGACTGGGAAAAATTTCTAAAGGAGAGGGCGTTATCGGTCTTTCGCGCGCCCTGGTCTACGCCGGAGCCAAAAATATCATCGTTTCATTCTGGAGCGTGGCCGACGAATCGACTGCCGATCTGATGAAAAATTTCTATCGCCTCATGCTCGAAAACAACAACGGCTATAGCACCAACCTGCGCCGCGCAAAACTAGATCTTATAAAGACTGGAAAATATGCCGCGCCCTATTACTGGGCGCCATTCGTATTGATCGGTTACTAAAATTTCAGATTTCAAATTCTACCCAGAGAATAAAATTTTGAAATCTGAAATTGAAATTATTTCAATCGGTATCTAAATCCAAGATACACCATCCTTCCGAAGATCGGCCCCCACACCATCGACGCGTCGAAATAAACACTAAACGGCTGATAGGCCGCAACAATGGGACTGTCCAACTGATAATTGTTGATATTCTCAACGCCAAGATATACGCTCCATTGATCTTTGAAATCCTTGGCGATCTGCGCATTCATAAGCATATAAGCCGGCGAATAAGTGGCGAGTTGATATTCGCCGGGATTGAGCGATGTGTCCGGAATACGTTGTTTACCCAACCACTGAACCGTGTAGTCAAACTTCCATTTGTTCTTGGTCTCGTAGGCCAGGTTGATAAACGCGCGGTGCTTGGATATCAATGGTCTAGTCAGGCGAGCGTTCAGATAATCCGTTTGTACGTCGAGCCATCGGTAAGCCATTCTAAGATCGAATCTGCGCATCAGCTGATAGTCGATTTGGAACTGCAGGCTATGCGAATACGATTTGCCCTGTAAGCCGAAAAAGTTCGCTTCACGCGCCGACCGGTCGAAATCCAATACGGCCTGGTTTTTGAAATTCGTATAAAAATAATCAAACGTTATTGTGCCCGCACGATAATCCAGGGTGAAGTCTTGCAAGAAGTTCAATCCGTAATTCCAGGCCACATCAGGTTTAAAACCATAAGCTTTGGCCGTTTGCAGGTTTGAAAAAATAAATTGGCGCGCCGAAGCCAGCACACCGGCGTTCTCGATCAGCACATTTGCCACCCGAGTACCCTTCCCTGCCGAAAGCCGAAGCGTAGAAGTTTCGGTAAGGCTGAGTTTTGCATAGACACGCGGCGTGAAAATGGTGCCGAACAAATTGTGTTGGTCTGCCCGTACACCCGCGATAATCGAAACCTTGTCAAGGTGGGCGTAGGTGTACTCGAAAAATGCACCTGGCACCTGCTCGATCCGGTCGTAGTTTGCGACACTGGAAAGAAACTCGCCATTCTTATCAACAGTCTTGATCAGATTTCGTCCGTTCAGGAGACGTTCGTCATAATCTGAATACATAAAGCTCACACCTGTTTTGAACTTATGAGCCGTCGAGCCGATCATGGATTGGTAGATCAGGTTGGCATAACCCGACTTTTCGCTGGCGTCGTGCACCACAAAACCGTAATAGCTGTCATGATCATGCCTGTGTGCAGAAAGTTGAAGTGCGATGCTTTTGTACGGCTTGCTGGCAAACTGATACCCCAGTTTTCCCAATAGTTCCAGCCGATCGGTGTTGATCTCAAATCCGTAGCGGTTGGTAGTGAACTGATCCTGTTCGCGATCAAAGCCCTCCTGCCCGCCCTGCTTGTTATCTTTTAATACCTTCACGCCGAATTGTCCGAGCCAGCCGTCGCCACTGTTGTAAACCCATCGGTTGATGGCATTGAGTTGTGAACCTACGGGAAAGTCAAGGAAGCTGTCATGATTACTATCCATTTCAAAAGGACGACTACTCCCGTGCAACAGAAAAGTGGTCGCCCATTTTTTCATAGGTATCACGGTATAGTTAACGTTAGCTTCACTCCTGCCCGATTGGTTCACATATCCGTTAAGGTAAAGCTTTTCGCTTTCCTGCGGTTTTTTCAACTCGACATTGATCTGACCCGCTATGCTTTCATAACCATTAGTGACTGGCCCCACACCTTTTGTGACTTCGATAGAGTTGATCC
>JBMOKS010000696.1:0-5696 GCA_049324355.1 Bacteroidota bacterium | reverse complement strand
GATTGCTGACAATCTGTTCAATCTTACACTATCGCTAAAATGCAGGGACTGCTGATAATACCATAACGATCGGTCATATTGCTTTAGTCCGAAGTAAATATCACCAAGAAGTCGGTAGTCCCTTGGTAGCCCAAAAGAATTGTGCTTTAGATCTAGATTTAAAGCCTGATTTATATATTCAATGCTCTTTTGGTTGTTGCCCTGCTTCCAATACGTCTCTGCTATATTGCACAAAGCTTCACCCCAGGCCTGTTTGTGGTTTGACGTTTTACTTAGCGCCAAAGCCTTAAAGTGATAATTCAGCGCATCTTCATATTTTTTTTGCCGAAAATACACCTGCCCGATGCTTTGTAGCATATAACTTTGTCCGGGATCGTCCTTCAAAGACTCGAACATTGCGACAGCTTCAAAAAATTTTTGAAGAGCGTTTGCGTCATCACCCATTCGATAATAAGCACGTCCACAACTGGCCAAATTATGGGCGGCATAAATATGAATGATGTGGCCTGCATCAAACCTTTCGACCGCTTTCAAAAAATAAACCACACCGTTTTTGTTGTCCGCTTTATAAGTATGAAGAAGTGCTATTTTGTTATAGGTCAGGCCTTGTTGCATATAGTTGTTCGTGCGAAGGTATATTGGAAGTATTTCCAAATAGAGTTCCATCGCGTGCTCGTGGTTCTGCGAATCCTGATAAACCAGCGCTTTATAATAAATAATATCTGCATATACACTTCGATCGCCTCTTTCCGGAAGATATGTCAATGCCGTATCCAGGTATGCAAGTGCCTCCTTTCGGAATGTAAGCTTCCTATATGTAATGATCCCAAGATGCAAATAGACCCGCGCTTTTGTCAAAGAATCCACCGACCTCATTGCTTCGCTCCTTGCCATCAGTAAATAGATCTCTGCAGAATCCTTTGGAATGAGTTTCACAGAGTCATTGGAAATCATCATTGCCAACTCAATAAAGGCATCGATCCGATCACTGCCTTTTAGCGCAGAAAGTTGTGACGCAAGGGAATCATAATGCGATTGAGATAAAGATTGGCCCACACCGTCAGGCATCTCAACACATGTAATTATCGCAAAGCAAAAAAGTGCCGTAACAAGCTTCATTTGGTAGCTGATCGATCAGTCTTAACTGCCTCTTCAGTATTGTTAAGATAATAAATATTAACGTTTTATCTGGTGCAATTCGATGTGCCGTTTCAAGGATACATAATCTTGCATGCTCAATATTCGAAACACGATACCGCTGCCTGGATCATTTTCCAGAAGCAAGTTGACATTTTATATATATATACAATTACGCTTCGTTTCACAAAGCTCCTTGAGTTAACACTTGGAAATCCAAATTCCTCCTGAGGTTTCCAAGCCTAGAGATCGAGTGTCGAACGCACGTCAAAGAACCCGCAACAGCAGAAAGGCTGGCGGCTCCATTTTTGATCAGTCTAAGTTTTTTGGTGAAGGGGGCTCCTGAACCAATGATTTCTCGATTCAAATCCCTCTGGAATGGTTTGAAAGCCAACACCGCACAATGTCCAGTGGTCTGGCTGCTCTAACTCATCCTGTTTATGTCTGCTGCCGTAGCGGCGACGAGTTTAGACATCATGACAACAGCCTTGAAATCAAGATGATTTCAAGGCCTTTAAACGAGAGAATAGTGGAGCCGCTGGGAATCGAACCCAGGTCCAGAGAAGATAATTGCGTACGTTCTACATGCTTAGTTGATGTTTATTGTCGGGAGCAGCAAGGCCATCAACAGCCTAAACTTCACCGTAGTTGCTTTGTCTTAGCCGCGCTTAGCAACATCACGCGGAGCGGTTTTGCAAACGACACCGCTAATCCAGCACCTGCAAAACGAAGGCGCTGAGCGATGATGGCCGGGGAGCTCTAAGCTCTACCCTTTAGCTCGGATCTTACGCTATGTAAGATTAAGCAGCCATGGCGTAGTTAGACTCGCCAAGTATGTTGTAGGACTATCTTTCAAGGCTCTCATCCCATGAGCCTGCATGCTGGCATACGTCATTACGCATCCTGTCAAAACCGGTCGGCCCCTTGTTTTTTGGAACAACCAATCCCGAATCGCTTTTCGGACTGATTTTGCCTGCAAAAAAGAACGACAAATATATAACCAAAAAAGTTTCGCACCGACAATTTGTCTCATTTGGATACAAACCGAAAATGTTATTGTTAATTGTCAATTCAATTTTATCTTGCGGCTCGCATGGAAAATTTTGTCGTTTCAGCTCGGAAATATCGCCCCACGGGGTTTGATGAAGTGGTTGGTCAGGAGCATATTACAACGACACTCAAAAATGCCATCGACAACAACAAACTCGCCCAGGCCCTGCTCTTCTGCGGTCCCCGCGGCGTCGGAAAAACTACGTGTGCCCGTATTGTGGCCAGGCTAATCAACGGATTCGAAGAAAAAGCCGAAAGCAATTCCCTCAATATTTTTGAACTGGATGCCGCCTCCAACAACTCGGTAGAAGATATTCGTAACCTGATCGACCAGGTGCGATATCCTCCTCAGTTCGGCAAATTCAAGGTCTATATCATCGATGAGGTTCACATGCTCTCCAATGCCGCTTTCAACGCCTTTTTGAAAACGCTGGAGGAGCCCCCTTCGTACGCCATTTTTATTCTAGCCACCACAGAAAAACATAAGGTCATCCCCACCATTCTTTCACGTTGCCAGATCTTCGATTTTAACCGTATCCAGATCAGTGACATCGCTAATCATCTGAAAAAGATCGCAAAACATGAAGGTATCCCGGCCGAGGACGAGGCATTACACCTCATCTCACAAAAGGCAGACGGAGCTTTGCGTGACGCCCTGTCGATCTTCGATCTAATGGTGACCTACTCGTCGGGCAAAGGCGTTACCTTCAAAGCTACTCTCTCTAACCTCCACATTCTCGACTACGATTACTATTTCAAAGTCGTGGATGCCCTACTCACGCAAAACCACACACAGCCCCTCCTGCTGTTTGATGAAGTGATCAAAAAAGGTTTTGATGGGCATAATTTTATTGTCGGGTTAAGCGAACATCTGCGCAACCTGCTGGTATCACAAGACGCCCGCACAGTGCAGCTGATGGAGGTACCCGAAAGCGTTAAGAAAAAATATATTGAGCAGGCGCAAACTTCCCCGCCCTCATTGCTGCTGACCTGGCTAAACATCGCCACGCAATGCGATATCAATTATAAGGGTAGCAAAAATCAACGGCTTTCTGTTGAGCTGGCGCTCATGAAGATGGCCTACGTAGGCAACGTTCTTCAGCCCGGTCAACTGAATCATCAAAATCTTTCTGCAGAAGCGGCGGGATTAAAAAAAAAAATAGTGTAACCCCGGAACTTCCGTCTGAGGAGCCTCCCAACGTTCAGGAATCTGTTTCCGAAATAAAAACTGTTTCCGAAATCAAAAAGGAAAGTATTGCTCCAATTCCCGCTGCACCAAACCCGGCAGAACCCTCGAAGCCGAAAGTGGCTTCCAAAACGATCAAGATCTCGAATCTGCTTAAACCAGAGACGAAAACCGAAGAAAAACAATCGGCGCAAGACGAAAAGAGCCAGGATGAACCGTTCACACCCGAGCAGCTTCGAAGCGCGTGGGACGAATATGCAGCACAACGTAAAAAATTTCAGGCTGAATTTCAGTTATTGAATCAGGCCTACGAACTGCGCGACAAACTGATCGTGGTACCCTTGCTGAGCCCGGTTCACGAAACAATGTTGAACGCGTTTAAAAGCGAGTTAGCTACTTTTCTACGCGAGAAATTGAAAAACAATTCCATACAGGTCACCGGCCAGCTCCAATCGTCAGAAGAGAAAAAGCTCATTTACACCAATCGCGAGAAATTCGATTACCTCGCTGAAAAGAACCCGATTTTGAAAGAATTGAAAGACCGGCTGGGCCTGGATACGGATTTTTAGAAATCCGTTTTTTTCCTGCAGACTTTAAGTGATGATCATTTAAAATCATGAATATGTATATTGAACGAAATGTTTTTCAGATCAAATTCGGCATGAGTAAAGGCGCAGTTGAATTGTGGAGAGAATATTTGCAGCATGTTCATTCGCGGGATAACACCATTCATGTGCGGCTGCTCACCGACGTCTCCGGCGTAGCCTACAATCTTATCGTGGAACAAACTTTTGAAACGTTTGCAGATGCTGAACCGTCAAAATGTAAGCTGGTGCAACGGGACGACTGGAAAGAATTTTATCAGAAGTTCATCCCTTACTGCGAACGATCCGAACGTACGTATTATAAACTTCAATTGGACTTCTAACTTCGCTGACGACGTTTCAGACATTTACATGACGTTTAAGACGCTGAGACCATCGTCCAGGTTTTACACAATGATCCGCACAGCCTTGAATTTATTTTCCGCCACGCGCTGTATTTCCAGGAAAATGTCGTTGTCGGGATTGTTTTCAATAAACTCGCTGTCATGATTAGTCCAGTTATAAACAGCCCCTGGAAAGCCCTTTACGTCAATTGTGTCGCCTACCGAAATGTCTATAATTTTGGTGCGGTCAATTTCAAACAACATGCTATTGCCGTCGATAGAATAGATCATTTAAAATTGGTTTAATTTTAAGCTAAGCTAAAAATATTTTTTTCAAAAACTGTCTTAGTCACCCGAATCTCCGCCTCCATCACCCGAATCGCCCCAATCTCCGCCGTCATAGGCATCATTTTCATACGGACTATGATCGTGTTTAGAATTCGGTGAATCGACGTCCGACAATAGTGCGCCGGTAACGACGGGGTTTGGCTCGACACCTGATGCTATACCGCTCTGTTCACGGCGATCGGCGCTTTTCTTACCAAAAAGTCTTTTCAGAAATTCAAACATAGACATGCGTGGTTTAAAACCATTATCTCTTAGACTCTGCTTTATTTGTAGACTGAAGAACACAAAGCTCCAAGCCAGAAAAATTGAACCATGAACCAAAAACCTGGAACATTGAACTTTTTTCAAAACAATCCCCTCCGTGATGATCGTCGCGATGAGCCAAAAAGCATTCCGAATACACCCCGTACGATCTCACGGCCAACCTGTTTAGCAACCGGCGACTCCATCACTTCTTCAAACGTAGACTTGTCTTTTCTGGCTGTCGATGTTCTTGAGCCCCTGCCTGCGAACGGGGGCTGCGTTTCTTGTGCTTCCTCTTGCTTCATTCTCTTTTCCAGGATCTCAAATGCGCTCTCCGGGTCTACGGCATCTTTATATTTTTTATACAGATCCGATTGCTGCAAATGTGCCTGGTATTCGTCCGTCGGCAACGGTCCCATTACCGAAGCGGGCGGAGCTAAATGTGTCACAACGGTTTCTGTTGGAATACCCTTCTCGTTCAATACGGTGATGAAGGCCTGGCCGATCCCCATTTGTGTGAACTGCTGTTCCATATCATAGAACTCCGACTTCGGAAATGTTCTGATGGTTTCGCGAAGAGCCTTAACATCGTTAGGGGTAAAAGCACGGATCACATGATGAACCCGGTTGCCGAGCTGCGAGAGAACGGTTACCGGCACATCTGATGTAAGCTGTGTGCAAAAGAAAACACCAACGCCCTTTGAACGAATAAGTCTGATCACTTGCTCGATCTGTTCCATAAAAGCTTTTGAAGCATCTTTGAACAGGAGATGGGCTTCGTCAATAAAAAATACAAGCTTGGGT
>JBMOKS010000695.1:0-5724 GCA_049324355.1 Bacteroidota bacterium | reverse complement strand
AATGCGCTGCATGATGTCTCCGGTATTTTTGGAGTCGAAAAAGGCGATCGGCAAACGCATCATCTTCAGTAAAAAGTCGGAGATCAGGCTGATGTTTATGCGGCCGGTCATGTGCAGCAAAATCCAACCGCGGATCAGCTCAACTGTAGATTGCGATAAAAAGAGTACGATCTGCGCCAACAAGACCAGATAAATGAAATTTATATTCTCGTAGTTGATACCATAATCAACCACCGACTGTGTGAGAAATGGAAAGATCAGTTGCAGCAAGCTTCCTAGCGCCAGCCCCAGGAACAGCTGAAAAATGTATCGTTTGTGGGGTCTGAAATATCCTACCAAAAATCGAAAACCGAATTCCGGCCTTTGATCGGATTGAGCTTCATAGAACGCCGGAGTAGGTTCCATAGTCAGCAGGTAGCCTTCAGAAAATTGGCCGGCCCAACCTTGCAAGAAATCCTGCAGGGTATAGGTAAGCAACCCGTGTGCGGGATCGGATACGTATATCTTATTATCTTTAATCCTATACACCACCACAAAGTGCCGGTTCCTCCAGTGGGCAATGCAGGGTAAAGGAACTTCCCGTTCCAGTGTTTCAAAATCTACTTTTACAGCCAGGGGATGAAACCCGATACTTTCGGCGGCCTCTGAAATATCTGCTATCGAAACCCCCTCCCGGGTGATGTTTGCCCGCGTGCGCAGCAATTCTATAGGCACGACCTTTCCGTAGTGTTTCGCAATGATCTTAATGCATGTGGGTCCGCAGTCTTTTTGGTCCAGCTGCTTGTAAAACGGGAAGTGGTGGAAAGTCATCTTTAAGGATCTACGTCGTATACAAACTAAATCGAAAAGTCAGGGAGGCTGTCGTGAGATCGACAGCCTCTGAGTTGTGAATCAGGCGCACACTCCTGTCGACAAACAGGGATCCGGAAGGTACCCTCCGTTGTCGGCGCACCATGAAAGATCAATTGTTTCCAGACCGCAGTTTTGTTCATTGGTTGGCGTTACACAACCATCCCAGGTAGAACAATTCGTAGAGCCGCCACACATACCAGTCCAGCTGGGTGTACAATGTGCAGCGGTAGCAGTGCTGTCATTGCTACAGGTGTACTGAGTTTCGAAACCACCTGTTACGTTTGTCGCGTTCAGGTTGGTGATGGCCTTTCTGTTCAAGGCCAAGGAGCTGAGATTTGCTTTTTTCATAAGCGTTTTTTTTGTTTAACATATAACTACATCCCTTGTAGTTCGCTGAAATTGGGTATTACTCCTGCAGGGCGGCGGAAACGACAATCGCTTTCTCTTTTGTTTGACGCGCTGTTGATGATTTGTAATACCGGTGAAGGAAGTCGTAACAGACCATTTCATTCAACCTGTTGTTGGATCGAAATAACCGGTTCATCAGCATGTGGATCAGGCTGTGAAGAAGATTGTTTAGATCGGTCTGCAGTTTTCCTGTTTTAAAGAGTGCCCTTAGCTGAATCGCTATGGGCCTTATGGCTTCGTTCTTCCTGACAAGCAGTGTATGCAGTTGTGCCACAGCAGGCGTTGCGTGTTTTGCATCTGCAGGCTGCATGATCTCCTCTATTCGTTTCCTTTCGTAGCGATACCGGGTATCCAACTGGATTTTCAACGACTTCGAATTTCCAAATTCCTGTTTGAATCCTTCACTAAGGATCTTCATGATCCCGGTTTTCTGCGCAATATCCAGATCGAAAGCGTCGAGGAAACTATCTATTGCCCGGATGCCAAACAGCCATCGGAGATGTTCGCCTTCCTGAGCACCAAGTAATCCTACGAGAGTTGCTATCATCACGCTGTCGTGGTAAAAGATCTCCTCGGCCAGCTCGATGCTATCAGGTCCGTAGCGCTCGATCTCGCGCTGATAGGTGTCGGTCTGAACTTTCCAGATGAGGTCATCGCGCAGCCATTCACGCAAGTGTGGGTTTAGCTGCGCTATCACTCTGGCGGTCAATGACGGGTCACTCAGTAAAAACCTTACGCGGAGGTGGGGTTGTGGATCAGCGTAGCGGATGAAGAACCATTTGGTGATGATATTTTCTGCCAGCAATGCCTCGCTCACGGGCAGTATGGTCTCCGCGAGAATTGCATCACAAGTATGGGGCCCGCCGTAAATCTTAAAATAAAGCCAATCGTCGCCGGCGATAAAAGTTCGCTGGATCTCTTTACTCATATTGTTTCTTTAGTTTGCTTTCGTTGTAAAAAGACACGATGATCTGGTTGGAATAACATTGGTTATTTTCGTCGCGAACAGTGGCATCGTCGGCAAACAGGTATTCTGTGAGGCGAAAGGTGTCGCGCTTCCTGATGTTGCGCAGGAACATTCGCACGGAAGTCATATTTGCGAAGTTTATCAACAGTTCCTGGTCGCCATCAACGAGTAGGGCAAACGCTGGTATCTGCTTCGATCCGCGAAACTTTTCGGTTTCCTCTTTTAATTGCTCGTGATCGTTGATTACCGCCAGCATCGGCTCTACGTCGGCCTTTTTAAGGTTCCAGGTTGCATCATGCAGTATCAGGTCTTCATACTCAATGCGCGGCAAAAAAGAAAATTCATTGGCGAAAGGTCCCCAGTTCATGTTAATGCTAAAGCGCTTTCGCTGCGTTTGCATATCGCATAAAAAGTGATACACCGGCAGGGAGTTGTGATTGAAATTGTGAGCGTTTGTCAGCCGGGGAATTATTTCTTTATTTAACCGCGCCGATCTCAGCACGATGCTGGTGGGCCCAACAGCTTTGACATATAAGTCGTCTAACGGAATTTGGTTTTCCGTATTGACCAAGGATTTCGCCAGGTAAGGGATCTCATATTTACGCACCGACGGCCGCATCAGGATGTTTCCCGCCCTAGACTCCGGCAGGTGAACCACCTCGGCGAGAACCTTTCCCTGGTTGATCTCAGATTCTTTTTCAACGATATCGTTCAGGTGTGACAAGATCTCGTTGTCGACCAATGAAAATCTTCCCAGCAGGTTAGCAGCACTGGAACCACCGAAGCCTGTGAACTTGAGTTTTTGTCTGCCATCGATCACAATGACTTCCATCATCACTGACACGGTATCGGGCAGGTCGCTCCAATCGGCATCCAGATTTTTAAAGTCATCTTCCTTCAGCGTGACAGTGTACGATCGTTTTGCATAAGCGTCGATGAGCTTCTTCTGGAAAAAAGTATTGATGGAATTCCACCGGATATCATATTGGGATATTTTGGCATTATGGGGCGGAAGCACGATGGTGTCGACAAGAGGATTGATGTCGTGACTTTTATTATTGACATATCCAACCCCTATCTCCACGTCCAGAGCTTTGGCGAGCGGCACTTCCCGTTGCTCAAAACGTTCGTACATAGATTCTGTAAACTGCTTTAACGCGGTGGTCGGAGGCGCGACGGATATTTTGTTTATCAGCGCCAGCCCTCTGAGCGCCCCCTGCAGCATTTTCGCGTCGATAGCGTTCTCGCTCACCGAAAGGGTCATATCAGTCTGCACCATAAACTTGATGTCGAAAGGTGTTCCGAGGGTTTTCAAGAGTTCTTCGAGCTCATGATACGGGGTCAGGTCGTTACCAATGTTTTCATCGATCTTCGACAAACAATTCCGGATTTGGGTTAGGGTATTTTTGAGGTCGTCAATTCCATTTATCTTACTCAGGATGGCTTCCACCTGGTCCAGAAACTCCGGTCCGGAAACAGAAGGCTCCAGTTCACTCACCAGCAGGCGACAGGAAACCAGTTCGTCGATAAAGCTTTGCTTTTCATCCTGTGTAGCTTCCACGTCGATAGAATGGATGAGGTCTTGCAGCAGCGCTCCTTTCTTCGCTGCTAGAAGCAATAACTGAAGTGTTGTGCTATTATCTACTTCGAGGATCTGATGGTGGCGTTTTCCGCCTACATACCGGTAGTCAACATATCGAAGTTTACGGCCAGCATCATAAATACTCGAGTTGGGAAAAAATTTTAGTTGCGCTTCAACATGCTTCAGCCGCGCAATATCATTTGCAATGGCAACCAGCAGGTTCATGTCGAGCCGGGTACTTCGCTTGTGTTTCCCGGCGCTTTTCAACCGGATGCTTGTTTCGTCGGACACAGTGCCGACGGCACAGCCTGCAAAAAGGGCAAACGGCGTGCATCGCGAGCAAAGCCGTGTAACATATTTCAAGAGTGAATCTTTGATCTTCTCAGCATCTTTGACATTGGTTATCTCATGGTTCAGCCAGCGCTCAATGTCCCCATGAAGAGATGGGGACGCCAGGAATATAGCTTCCCTGATAGTTTGGTTTTTGCACAAGTCTTGAAAGTCGTTATCGGAAATAACTTCTGCGGCGGTGAGCTTCTTATAAAATTCGGTTGATAACAACGGTGTGCGGAGCACGTAGCGGGAAAAATGTTTATAAGGAATTCTGTTATTCATAATTTCTTTTCAACCTGTATCCTATTTAGCTGATCAGCAAACATTCATCCCATGTCGACTCGGCCTCTGAAAGGTGGTCGATCATCACCAGCCCGATGCCGGAGATACCTTCCAACAGACATAGGTCATTGTCCCAGGATTCTTTGTTGTCGAGCATTCTGAACTTTCGGTAACCCGCGAACCCGTCGTCATGGAACGCCATTTTTAGTCCTTCTTCCATCCAATATTGCGCTGCCTCATGAAGGTCAGGATCGTTAGTTTTGCGATGGATTTTGTTGAATACTTGTGCAATTCCATAAGCACCATGACAGATACCGGCGTCCCTGACCATACTTTGCTCTGCATTTCTCCTTTTGGATGCGTGCCTGAGTACTTTGATGGCGGTGTCTTTAAGCCATATATCGTGTAGGGCGTTCGATACATGCCACAAGGAAACGCCGATGCCCAGATCGCCATAACACCATGCCAGCCGGCTTCGGTAATTGATCTCTGAATCGAGTGTTACACGTGATGGAAAGAGTGCAAAAGCACCTTCATCCTGATTTTGAAATCGCAGGATGTAGCGGGCTCCGCCTTCGATCAATGGCTTCACCTTGGGGCGAAAATCTTCGAAATAGTATAATCTTGAAAGGAAGTTGATGATGCCGGCGATCCCATGCGACAAGCTCAGATTATATCCATGCTCTTTTGGATCAATGGCTTGTGCTGTTTTCCATTTGAATGAGTCGCCATCAGCCTCGGCAGTACGCTCCAGGAAATTTACCAACTCAAAAATATACCGGTGATATTTTCTTTTCAGCACCTCCGAGGTGGAGTTCCGGTACCGTTTCAGAAAGTATAAACCATATCCAATGGCGCCGTGGAGAAAATCATAGTTGTTATCCGACACGTCCTCGCACATCCTTTTGTATATGTAGTCGTCCAGGGGTGAGAACATGGCATCCATGTCGAGTTCGATGAAACCCTCCTGGTGCAGGTGATCGAAAGCCCAGCCGATGCCGGCCAAGCCGTTGCAGAATGTGGGGTAGCCATACCCCCGGTTGATCCTGTCAACGCAGTTAACGATGGTCTGCGTTCCAAGTGCCGCGGGTGCTTCCTGGTCAACGTACCGGGCATAGTAAAACTGAAAAAGGGACAGCCCTGATACACCATTCAACACTCCCAGGTTGTACTGCCTGCCGTACAGGGAGCTCACAATCTCGCAGATGTCTTCAAGTTTTTTGTTAATGATTCGTTTGTCGATCATGATGACGAAAGAAGTTCAGGTTTTTAGTGGGATGAGTTGCGGAATCCGGGGAGA
>JBMOKS010000694.1:0-5735 GCA_049324355.1 Bacteroidota bacterium | reverse complement strand
CGAAGGAAAATCTTTGACTCAACTGCTTCAGGAATTTAAAGAACTTAGGGAAAACAATATCGCTTACCTGCGCTCACACCAACTGACCGATGAAACGCTCGCAAAAAAGGGAATTCATCCTGCTTTTGGTGAAGTGACTTTGGCGCAACTGCTCGCCACATGGGTCGTACATGATTTGAATCACCTCGCGCAAATATCACGCGTAATGGCAAAACAGTACAAAGAAGAAGTTGGGCCGTGGATAGAATACCTTAGAATTTTAAACCTTTAATCCAAAGAAAATCAATTGTTTGAAACAGATCATTAAAATCGCTTAACAATACCAAATTGTCTTTCAAGGGATTTTTATTTCGCCCTCACTGAGTGATGATGACAATCAGGTTTGGCTTTTGCGAGTATCCGGAATCAGGCATCCAGTATCGTTCTCCTGATGCCAACATGGTTGCAAATCACCGTCGCTCTCCGATCAAGATCTTCCTTGTAACTTTTTGGTGGCATGAAGAATATTCGGTAGAGCTTCTTGTACTCGGGGATCAAATGGGGATGCGTGCGCTCAAGGAATTTGTAGTATAGTGTTTTACTGTCGGCGGGTTGATTGCCAAAGAGCGTTAACCCGCCGATGAGAATATAATCGGCACCGTGATCTTTGGCAGCTCGCGCCATATGTTCAATCTTTTCGTCGGTGTCGGAAATGAACGGCAACGACGGAATATAGTTGACGCCCACCAGGAAGCCGGCTTCTTTACATTTCTGCATCGTTCTCAATCTCGCTTGTGGCAAAGGAGCGCCAGGCTCCAACGTGGATGCAATGGCAGGATCAAGTGTAGAAAATGAAAACGAGATGATCACTCCGCGATCGAGTTTTGACCCAAGGTCGGGTGCATGAATGCCTTGCCGATCAATCTCTTTGAGAATGTCTAGATCGCGAACGATCAACTCCGACTTGGTGATCATCAACACAGGAAAACGGTGCTTTAAGATCAGCTTCAAAAGATTCTCCGTCATTCGGTACTTTTCTTCAGCACGGATGTACGGATCAGTGGCCGACGCCAACGCGATGATACCGTACTGAGATTTTTTTACCCTGAAAGCCAGTTGGCGATCGAGCACTTCTGCTGCATTGATCTTCACCGACAGACTGTCGGCCATATTCTCACCATACTTGCTTCCCCGGATATAACAATACTGACAATTGAAGCTGCAGCCCTCGTATGGATTCAGTGTGTACTCATCGAGAAACCAGCTATCGCGTTTTTTCTTTTTATTGAGGACTGATTTGACTTCAATTTCTCTCATTGTCCGCTGGTAGATATATATATGCATTTTATCTGCGGAAAAATCTCCCGCAGATATCTCAGATTGTCGCTGGCTTGGTTAAGCGTCGACCCAATTCATGCTGCGCTCTACTGCTTTCCTCCAGCCCGCATAAAGTTTATCGCGTGTTGTGGCATCCATGTCGGGATTGAAGCGTTTTTGGATTTTACGATTGTTAACGATGTCTTGTTTTTTCCAAAGGCCGATCTGTATTGCGGCGAGGTAGGCCGCCCCCATCGCGGTAGATTCAATAACTTGCGGGCGCTCTACTTCCGTGCCCAGAATGTCGGCCTGGAATTGCATGAGTATATTGTTGGCGCACGCGCCACCATCAACTTTTAAGCTGGCCAGTTTGAGTGCGGCGTCTTCCTGCATGGCATTTAAAATATCTTTGGTCTGATACGCCAGCGACTCCAGTGTTGCCTTGATGATATGATCTTTACCCGTATCGCGCGTGAGGCCGAAAATGGCACCGCGGGCATACATATCCCAATAAGGAGCGCCCAGTCCGGCAAATGCAGGAACTACGTAAACTTCGTTCGAGCCAAGGGCTTTGGCGGCAAAATATTCTGAATCTTTGGATTGGTCGATCAGGTGAAGACTGTCACGCAACCATTGCACCGCCGCGCCTGCTATAAAAACACTGCCTTCAAGCGCGTATTCTACTTTACCATCCAGCCCCCAGGCAATCGTGGTAATTAATCCATTCTTGGAGAGTTGAATATTGGTGCCGGTGTTCATCAGCATGAAGCAGCCCGTACCATAAGTATTTTTGGCCATTCCAGGTTCGAAGCATGCCTGCCCAAACAAAGCAGCCTGCTGATCCCCAGCCACACCTGTGATGGGAATCATTGTATTCTCCAGTCTAAATTCTCCGAAGTTATCGGCAGACGATTTTACAAACGGCAGCATCGACTCGGGAATGGTCAACTCTTCCAGTAATTTTTTATCCCACTTCAGGTCGCGGATATTAAACAGCATGGTGCGTGAGGCGTTGGTATAATCAGTGACGTGCTCTTTGCCTCCGGTCATATTCCAGATCAGCCACGTATCGATAGTTCCAAAAGCTAGCTCGCCTTTCTCCGCCCGTTGCCGTACGCCGGGTACGTTGTCCAGAATCCACTTGATCTTCGTAGCAGAAAAATAGGAATCTATCACCAGGCCGGTGTTTTGTTTTACGTAGTCTTCGAGCCCTTTCTTCTTCAGAGCCTCACAGATAGGAGCCGTTCGTTTGTCTTGCCACACAATGGCATGGTAGACCGGCTCCCCGCTATTTCGATCCCACACTACTGTGGTCTCACGCTGATTGGTGATACCGATCGCTGCCACTTGCGACATGCTGATCTTCTGATCTTTCAGAACTTTATGCACTGTGCCAAGCTGTGTGGAAAGTATTTCTTTCGGATCATGCTCTACCCAACCCGACTGAGGGAATATTTGCCTGAATTCCTGTTGGGCAATTCCTTGGATTTCGCCTTTGTCATTAAACAGTACAGACCTGGAACTCGTGGTTCCCTGGTCGAGCGCCAGAATAAATTTCGCCATAAAGATTTTTAAACAAACAGTACTTTAAACAGCCATGAGCCCAACAATCCGCCCAGCAGTGGCCCTATTACAGGAATCCAGCTATACGACCAATCGGACGATCCTTTGCCGGGTATGGGTAAAATAAAGTGAGCTATTCTGGGCCCTAAATCGCGTGCTGGATTAATCGCAAACCCCGTTGTACTTCCGAGGCTCAGGCCGATGGAAACGATGAGGCCTCCGATGACAAGCGGATTTAATCCATCTACAAATTTATTCGCACCAATAAATAGAATAGCCAACACCAACACCATCGTGGCAATCACTTCACTGAGCAGGTTAGCTCCCACCGACCGAACGGCAGGTGCACAACTGAACACGCTAAGTTTGGTCGATGCAGAGGTGGTTCGATCCCAATGAGGCAGGTAATGCAGCCACACGATCACGGCACCAAAAAATGCACCGGCGAATTGCGCCATCATGTACCCTCCCACCCGTTCTGCCGGAAAATCTCCATTGATCCAGAGTGCCAATGTAACCGCGGGATTCAAATGCGCACCGCTGATCCGTCCTACTGCATAGATGGCCAGCGTCACCGCCAGGCCCCAACCCAGCACGATGGTAAGCCAGCCCGCATTTTCAGATTTAGTGTCTTTTAATATTACACCCGCCACCACACCGTCGCCCAGAACGATGAGCAACATGGTGCCGAGAAATTCTGCGAGATAAGGAGACATAAAATTTTTAGTTTGGGTTAAACGTTTAAGGACCTTGGCTCCAAGTTCAAAAGGCTATGGTTCAAATCTGAAAGCTATGTTATCCATTGCTAGTTTGCCTTATGGTTTACTTTTTCTTCAATCGATAGACACCTTCTTCCAAAAAAACCAGCGCTACCCCGTTTGTCCATCCAAAACCATCCTGGTTAGGGTACTCTCCTCCTCCGGCGATCAGGGTTGTGTCCATCACGTTGTATTTCTCCATCATCTTGCCGGTCTTCTCATACACCCTGACGTTCTGGCGAAGCCATCGCTTGCGGATTTCGGCGGCCAGTTTATCGATCTGATAATTCTTAAGGCCTTTGTAGGCCATCCATTGCAGCGGCGCCCAGCCGTTGGGAGCATCCCATTGCTGATCGGTATCTACTAACGTCGTGACGAGACCACCTTGTTTCAGGAAATCTCTTTCCAAAACGAAAGAAACTTTTTCAGCAACATCTTTCGGTGTTATTTGCAGGAACAAAGGATAAACTCCAGCGAGTGACTTCACTTCCGATCTTTTAGCCTCTTTAAAGTCGTAGTCGAAAAAGAAATTCTTTTCAGCATCCCAGCAATAAGTCAACAAGGCTCGCCTTCGGGCATCGATCTTTTTTGTGAATGTTGTGGCAGACACTTGATCACCTTTGAGACTGTAACCTTTCGCGATCATTTTTTCCAGGTGCAGTAAAAGGCAATTCAGGTCAACAGGAATGAGATCGGTGGTGTGGATGGTCGAAATACTTTTGCCGTCTCTGAACCAGCGACTGCTAAAATCCCAGCCCGACTCGGCAGCCGACCGAAGATTGCGATATAGTTTTTCCTGGTTTACGCCCGATTGCTGCGCCAACGCAAAGTCCTCTTTGTAAGCTTCGGGTCTCGGCGTTGTGCCTTTGTCGTAGTAGCGGTTCATGACGGAGCCATTGCCCATCATCACTACATGTTGAACGGCGTCACCGGGGTTTTGAACCGAGTCTGCACCGTTCATCCAAAAGGCGTATTCTTTCAGTAGGCCGTCCAGGTACTGACTGGCTGCCAATGAATCATATTCTTCCAGTTCGCGCACGATGAGCGAAAAGAATGGCGGCTGAGATCGCGTCAGATAATAATTCCGATTGCCATTGGGAATAAAGCCTATGGTGTCTATCAGGTAAGCAAAATTGTTGATCATACTTCTGATAAGCTCGTAGTGCCCCTGGCTCTTCAACCCAAGAATCGTAAAATAGCTGTCCCAGTAGTATACTTCCGAAAATCTTCCGCCTGGCACCACATAGTCGTAAGGTAACGGGATCAGTGACGACCCGGACTTTTTATAGTCGGCTTTCCGTGTAAGCGTTGGCCAGAGTTGGGCCAGATGTTCTTCCATGCGCAGCGTGGTATCGGAGGCAAAGGTGGATTGGGGCCTCACCGGAAGATCAAAATTACGGCGAACGAATTCCTTGAGATCGAAGTCGGGTTTATGTTTGATATCTTCATAGTCGGCGATGATCTCTGCCAGCGCACGTTTCGGTGTGCAATCGACGAATGTTTTTGAATCTGGATAAACAGCGCTGAGCTGAACGTCATGGAATAATGCTGATGAATAAAAATTCACGGCAGAATTGTTTTCTTTCTGTGAACAAGAAAAAAAGAAGATCAGTAGAATAGTAGCCGGAAAATTCCTACTGTGCATGGGCTACCTCTTCTTTCCGCGTTTTGATCTTTTGCCAAACGAATTCACCCACGGCACGGCCTTCGGTGATGCCGTGTTCAATGGCAGGCCGATAGTGAATACCGCCATACATGCGGCTGATGGCGGCTTCTTCCGATGCGTGAATAAAGGATTTGAAGCTGCGGGCGGTCATTCCAAATTCAACTTCCGTGGAATCTGTAAAACTAAAATTATCGCCAAACAATTTCGTGAGAGTCACTGCTGAGGCGCTCGAGATCACGCTATGTCCGCTGGTATATTCCGGAAAGGGTGGTGTTTGCAGCAAGGGTATCCAGTTCTCGTCGATATACTGATTGATATATGATTCCGGACGAATAAGCCGGGATCTGTATTTCTCATCCCAGCAACTGATGAAGCCGTCGATCAGGGCAATGGCCACTCTCATATAGGCTTCCGCCGAGCGAAGAAAATCGGCACTGGCTTTATCGCATGTT
>JBMOKS010000693.1:0-5756 GCA_049324355.1 Bacteroidota bacterium | reverse complement strand
GATTGGCTCCCTCAAGTTTAATAAGATGTGCCGATTGCAGTGTTGCCGTCACATTTTCCATCAGGTCGATCTTTGCGAGGTCATCCTTGGTGCCCTGCAGGAACAACATCGGAATACTGATGTGGCTGAGATGACTGCCCCTTTCCTGTGATGGTTTCCCCGGCGCATGCAACGGAAAACCAAAGAGCACGATTCCTTTTAAAAATGCAGGGCAATCTTTGGACGTGTACTGTGATGTCATTCTGCCACCGAAAGACTTTCCACCCGCCAGCAACGGTGTTGAAGGAAACAACTCATGCGCTTTTTTGATCGCCATGGCTACAGTCTTCTCCGCAATGGCTGGCGGGCTGGGCATTTTTTTCTTTTGTTCGATATAAGGAAAATTATAGCGCATGGTGCCAATTTGCTGTTCAGCCAGGGCCAGCGAAAGATCCACCATAAAACGATGGTCCATGCCCGCACCGGCACCGTGACCCAGCACCAACATCGCTTTCATGGTTTCTGGTTCGAATATTTCTATGGTGACAGTGCCGATACTGTCGGACACGGATAGTGTAGAACGGTCTTTCTTCATGGCTGCTTCTTTATCTGGCTTTAAGTTAAGTATTAAATGGCTACGTTGGAGGTTTGAGCTTTAAGTCTCTGCTTCACGCTACACCCTGTGGGTGTTTTTCTCAAAATCTTGTTACTTCGCCCACCGGCAAGGTTGACGCCCAAACTATCCTGCAAAACGCTTAAGATAACAAAGGTATAACACAACTTGAAGATACAATTTATTGCAGCAAGAATACACCGGCTATGATCCGAAAACGCTGGACATAAATGAGTGACAACTTTTGTCATTGAAAAATAATTTCACTGCTCTGCATAAAAAACAGATTTGTTGGCTGAACTCAAAAGAAGAAAATAATATTTCTCACAGCGCAATGTCGTTGTACTTAGATTCTGTGTAGCGTCAGTTCTTCCACAGAACACGCTGAGCAACGCCGGTGAAAAGTATCGCAGACGATGTATATTTTTGAAAAAGAATTCGGATCGTTGAAACTTATCCCTGAGCGTTGCGTAAAGATAAGCGTGAAGAATTTTTTAAGTGGCATCGCTTCACCGGGGATGAAACCTCGCCAAGGAAAATAATATTACGCGATGCCTGGATAACGTAGAATATTGATCTTCATACACACACTTAAGTTATATTTTATACCGCACACGTCATGAATTGGTCAACTATATATATCACCGGCCGCCGCGACTTCAGAGAAGAAGTGAGGAACAAGATCGAGGCTTCAGGCATCAATTGTATGCCCGGATACACCGGAGGCTCTACCGGATTTGATGTACACGACCTGTATTGGATCGATGAAAAAACATCTTCTCGCGAACTTAAAGAAGCAATCGGCAGCAAACTCGTCTGGAAATACAGGCTGCACTTTTATAATAGCCTCGAAGAATTTATCGAATCACAGAACCTTGCCCAGGGCAGCACAGAATTTACAGCCGAAGACCTGGCCTTGATCGCCGAAATGCAGGCAGCTTTTTCAACTAAAAAGGTAGCGTAGTTCTCAGCAGGAAGTTGCTAACGCCAATCGCGACCCCTCTTTTTTTTGAACTTTGTCACTTTTGTCCCCCTTTTCAGGTTAAATAATCTGTCGAAAAAATTCCGGTTCGACTTCGACAGATCACAATCCAGTTTTTTTTCCAGGTCATCCGGCAGGGGAGCAAACTTCGCCTGCGTGATGTCGTTCAGGTTCCGGTCACGATTCGCTTGTTGAAAGAGCTTTGCAACAATGGGCAGCGCGGTTGAAGCACCCTGGCCCAAGGCTGTACTGCTGAAGTGCATGCGCGGATCATCGGCGCCCACCCACGCTCCCACTACAAGCTTCGGTGTAACGGCGATAAACCATCCGTCTACATTCGATTGCGTGGTGCCTGTTTTACCAGCCACATCGTTAGTGATGCCGTAACGTGTCTTAAGCCTGGCACCGGTTCCCTGCTGCACCACTCGCTTCAACATATGGATCATTATGCTGGCTGTCTCTTCCGACACAGCCTGCTGCGGTTCGGATGCTTTCTTCAAAAGTTCAAGCACTTCACCATCATGACTTGTGATGGACGTGATCATGGTTGGTTCTGCATATTTTCCAGACCGAGCAAATACACCGTACGCTCCAACCATCTCCATCATCGAAATCGAAGGTGTCCCCAAAGCCAACGATGGTACCGCGGGCAGGTTGCTCGATATACCCATTTTTCGCGCTACCTGGATTGCATTCGATATTCCGGTTTTCTCCAGTAACTTCACAGACACAGTATTCACCGAACCGGCCAGCCCACCCTCCATGGAATACTTCTTCTCGTAGGTTTCGTCGTCGGTGTTTTCGGGGCTCCAGTCTTTCATGTTGCTGTATTCGGTCTTTCGCGCCGAGATATATGAGCACGGCCCAATGCCAGACTCCAACGCCGCAGCATACAACAAAGGCTTAATCGTGGAGCCCACCTGCCGTTTAGTGCTTTCGCGCACGTGATCGAATTGAAAATACTCATGGTTGATCCCCCCAACCCATACTTTGATTGCACCCGACGCCGGGTCAGAAGCCAGAACTCCCGCCTGCAGAAACTGAAGATGATGCTTAACAGAATCATAACGGCTCATGGCAGCCTCCTTTTCCCCTTCCCATGTAAAAATCCTGGTGGCTACTGGTTTCTTTAGCTCTGTAATGATCTCGGCTTCAGATAGTCCCTGCACCCCGAGCGCTTTGTAGGCATCAAGTTCGCGCAACTTTTCAGTTGTTAATGCATCGAGCTTGGCGCGATTGAGCTGGCCGGCAAAACGTTTTTGCAATTCCTTCATGTGGGCCTCCATTGCCTCTTCGGCATATTGTTGCAAACGCGCGTCGATCGTCGTGTAGATTCTTAATCCATCGGTATAGAGATTATAAGGCTCGCCATTTTGTTTCCGATGTGTGCTGCACCAGGTCAATAGTTCACGCTTAATATGTTCACGGAAATAAGGAGCCAACCCGGTGTTGTGGGTCAGCTTATTGTAGTGAAGCACGAGCGGCAAATTTTGAAGTGAATCATTTTCTGCAGAAGATATAAAATTGTACTTCTCCATTTGGGCAAACACCACATTTCGCCTGTTCTTTGCCCGATGAGGAAACAATCGTGGATTGTAACTATGTGTGGCTTTCAGCATGCCCACGAGAACCGCCGACTGATCCGGCGTGAGCGAACTGACCGATGACGAGAAGAAACGGCCGGCCGCGGTTTTGATACCAAAAGTATTTTCACTGAAAGGAATGGTGTTGAGATAAAGCAGCAGGATCTCATTTTTGGTGTACACATGCTCAAGCCGCCATGCGATAAAAAACTCCCTGATCTTGTTGATGGGCAGCGAAAGCAGCGCATAAGACTTTCTGCCATATAAATTTTTGGCAAGCTGTTGCGTAAGCGTGCTGCCCCCACCTCCGGATTCTCTTTGAAGCAAAATACTTTTGGTGAGCACCCTGACCATGCTGCGAATGTCGATGCCCTTATGTTTATAGAACCTGGCGTCTTCCGTTGCAATGAGAGCGTCTTTTAAATGTTGTGGAATTTCTTCGGGCTTTGCCGTAGAGCGATCCTGAAGATAATACCGGCCCAGCAAAACACTGTCGGCGCTATATACTTCGGAGGCCACGGCATGCTGGATACTTTTCAATTCCTCCTTGCCCGGCAGCGCGCCGAATACACCTGCCCACACCAACATCACCAATACAAAAGATAAGATGGTTATGGCCGCCACCAGCATGGCGACTAAGCGTATCGCCAGCCGAAAAAAACCGGCTCTACTGACGATCGTCCTGATCGCGGCCCATATTCTCTCTATGCTGTTCGGGCGTATTTTTTCCATGTCATCGCTTAACGTAAAAAGTTATTCCTATCGTGCATAAGGATTTTTTAAAGTGGTGGTCCGGCCTTTGCAATGCTTCATAAATTTCTTTTTCTGGAAGTAATAATATTATGATTATCAATCGATTATAATAACCGACGGAAAGCTTTATTCGTCGCCAGTCTATTGAACATTAGTTGATGGACGAGCGTTGACGTAATAGCTTGTCGAGACCCGCGTTTTGATACCACTCCATAAGGTTCCCGCCAACCCATGGCCCGATATTTCAATAAACTCTAACTTGCAAAATAAGTTTGAACCCCCTAACGATGCGTAAAATGAGTGCTGCGATCTTTAGATCCTGATGCCATGAAGAAGATCCTGATCGTTGATGATGAATTCGATACGTGCTACCTGTTAAGCAGAATGCTCAAGCACAAGAGCTTTGACGTGGAGTACGCAACGACCCTGACAGACGCGAGAACCTGCATTACCCAATATCGCCCTGACATTATCTTACTGGACAACAACCTGCCCGATGGATTGGGAATGGACTTCATCAACTATGCCGTCAGCAACCTGCAAGTGGTGAGCGTAGTGATGATGACCACCACCGTAGACGACGCCTTTAAATTGGAAGCGGCCAAAAGAGGCGCCTGCGATTTTATCAGCAAGCCGCTCAGCGCTGATATGGTATACAAAGTGATTTATCGTCTGTTCTAAAAAGAAATGGTGCTCTGAACGCCATAGCTATTATTATGATAGCTGGAGCGTCCAAGGCACCAAAATCATGAAGGGGCCATCTGCTGCTCGCTATGGCATTGCTGAGTAGCCCCAGTAGCTATCTACGTTCCCATAGTAAGAATGATCGTTGGTGTCGGGCCAGTGATCCTTATCGAACCCCGGCGAGTCCTTCAGATATTCTTTCGTGCGATCCAACGTAAATGCATGTTTGCCCGGAGCAATTCTGAATTCCTCAAACGGAATGGCAAACAACTTACCCCCTAAACCCAGGAATGAACCAAACTCCAGCACCACGTACTCAATTGTTCCGGTATGAACGTTGATCATCAGGTTGTCGATATTGCCAAGGTGTTCGCCTTGTGGATTCTCTACTTTATCACCAATGATCGACGTAGCCGTTAATCTTTCGACCGGCCGGTTGGCGTCGGGGCCTTCCTGGTTTATTCCGGTGCGGTTGTCAACTTCATAACTTTTCTCATAAATCTTCATAAGTCCTCCTTGTTTGTTTTAATGAAACATTGGTCTTATGCATTAAATGACGAAAAATCTATTCCTTTGTTATGCCGCCTGATGGTGGCGTTCAGGCACACCTTAGCAACTATATTGATGGCGACTCGTCTCCACAAAAAACTGGGTAATGAATTACTCACGACTTACAACAACAGTTCGTATTTCTGCTCTCGCACAGGTTTGCCAAAAGCTGTTGATTCCTTTTCTTCCGAAAGTACAAATCCATGTTTACGGTATAGCGCGGCGGCAGCCGGAAGCTCGTGTGTGGTCAACAGGTACGAAGACTTATATTTTTTCCGACGAAGGAAGTCCATGTACATTTCCATCAAACGTTTGCCAAGGCCTACACCGCGGTAATCGGGGTGAATGAGAAAATATCGAAGCTGTGCTGCCGGTCCCCTGTGCATCAGCAAAAGAAATCCCACGATGCGATCCTGATCTTCGCAAATCCACACACCATCCTTCTGTGCGTCGTATTGTTGATAAAACTCATAAAAGCCTCCCGCAACATAGGCTTCGAAGCTGATGCCGTATTGATATTCACGGCTGTACAAATCGCCATGAAGGTAAATGACGTAACCGATATCTCCCGGGCGCAAAGTGGTACGAATGCGAATGTCGTTCAGGCTGATGT
>JBMOKS010000692.1:0-5763 GCA_049324355.1 Bacteroidota bacterium | reverse complement strand
ATAAGTTCATCGCCATCATACCACGCAGCAAATTGTCCGGGTGTTATACCTCGTTGCGACCTGTCGAAGATGATGTAAAGGCCTTCTTCTTTTTTGTGAAGAGTACACGCTTCTAGTTTTTGGCGATAGCGGATTCGCGCGAGATATTTTCTGGTTTCACCAACCGGCAGTCTGAGATCGGTTCTGATCCAGTGCTCATCGGCGTTTGGAATGAATAAACCTTTTCTATACAGCCCCGGATGGTCGTCGCCCATGCCGGTGTAGATGATGTTCTGGTCGGTGTCGGTGCCAATCACAAATAAAGGTTTGGCATGGCCACCGATATTGAGGCCTTTGCGTTGACCGATGGTGTAATAATGAGCCCCGTTATGCTCACCCACTACAGCACCGAATGAGGCATCGAGTTTATATGGCGTTGAAGCGTTCACCAAATCGTCGTCGGCGAATCCGTTGACGAACGTAGCCGCCGTTGCCGGAACTTCTATCACTTTTCCTTTTTTGGGCTGGAGTCGTTGCTGTAAAAAATCCGGAAGATGCACTTTGCCGACAAAGCATAATCCTTGCGAATCCTTTTTGTCGGCTGTCACCAATCCGATTTTCTTGGCAATTGCCCTTACTTCTGATTTTTGTAATTCGCCAATAGGAAAGAGAGATTTAGCCAACTGCTCTTGCGTAAGTTGGCAAAGAAAATAACTTTGATCTTTGCCCGGATCTACACCACCGAGTAACCGGTAAACAGATTTTCCTCCTTGTTGAATTTCAGCTTTGCGTGCATAATGACCTGTTGCCACGTAGTCAGCGCCGAGCTTCAACGCGGCACTCAGAAAAATGTCAAACTTGATCTCACGATTACATAACACATCAGGATTGGGTGTACGTCCACGCTGGTATTCAGTGAACATATAGTCCACTATACGGGCTTTGTATTCAGCGCTCAGATCGATCGCCTGGAAAGGAATGCCCAGGTGTTGTGCCACGATCATGGCATCATTGCTATCGTCAAGCCAGGGACATTCGTTGCTGATGGTCACCGTGTCGTCATGCCAGTTTTTCATGAACATACCAATCACTTCATATCCTTCTTGCTGTAAAAGATATGCCGCAACACTGGAATCAACGCCACCCGATAAACCGACTACTACACGTTTCATAAACTTTGAACCTTGAACGTCGAACTTTTAAACTTCGAACTACTTTCTAGAAGTCAATTCCTCCCTCAAAAGTTCATTGATCGTCTCATTAAAGTGCTGTACAAACTGATCGTAGTACAATCCTGTTCCCGGACCGGCAAAACCGGTATGAATCTTCTTCACTTTACCGTCTTTGCCAATGAAAATTGTTGTCGGGAAGGCCGCAATCCTGTTGAGTTGAGGCAGCGTTTCAGAAGCCTTTTCCTTGTCGTTCGTTCCTGCGATCACAAAATCATATTTGACATTCAGTTTGTCGATCATTTTTTTCACGCGACCACTTGCGTAGGTGAAGTCGTCTTTCCGTTCGTAGGCCAGTCCGATGATCTCTACACCACGATCTTTATTTTCGTTGTACCAGGGTACGAGGAATTTTGTTTCGTCCATACAGTTCGGGCACCACGTTCCAAAGAGTTGAAGGATCACCACTTTGCTTTTGTACTTTTCGTCGTTCAACGTCACCTTATTGCCGTTCACATCCGGGAAGCTGAAGTCGATGCGTTCGTATCCTTCTTTGAGATAGGTCAGCGACTCTGGATCCGGCAACGCCGCGTTGTCATTTTTTTCCGCTACCCAGAATTCGCTCCATGTTTTTCCGGAATAAAATTCACCGGAAAGTTTTCCGTCAGCTTGTTTAGTGGCTGTGAAAATGTAAGCGTGATTGCCATCGAACGTGCTGAGTTGCATCAGGCCGTTGGCAACATTGCCTTGCAAATATCTGTAATCACCCGTTGGTGTAAGAAAGGTTCCTGTCACGCTATCGCCTTCCTGTTGAAAGATACCGATCGCCGGTGTGGTGTCGGCTTCGTGGATAAAAGTTATAGCATACTTTCCGCTGAAATCGGGAATGTTGGTTTGTTCTTTGCCTCTTTCGAAGCGATAGGTTTGGCCATAGACGGCCAGGAAAGGAATATTATAATCCTTCTCATAATTTTTGATGAACTCTCCTTGAAGCGTATCACCCTGAATTCTTGCCTTGATGTTGGCATCAAAGATGTGCAGTGCGATATCTACTGAATCGTCACCCACCTCGATTTCATCCAGCTGCAGTCGCTCCCCGGCGTTGTGGATGTAAATGTCATAGCCGCCTTCGACATCACTGACAAGTTCGAAATTAAAAGGAAGCTGCTGACCTTGGATTTCTATGGTTGCCCTCCAAACACCCGTCTTCAACGCATTCGCTTTTTCCTTTTCAGGATTACAGGAGGCCAGTGCGAGAAGTATGGCACCGGCGGCCAAGAATCTTTTCATGAGAACTTTAAATATGAGTTGAAAACACAAAAATGCGAGAAATGATTTACAATTTGGACTTCGTTGAGGATTTTGGCGGTAAAATCATAAAATCGTGAGTCAGTTTAAAGACATTAAAGTATTGGAGCTGGCATCGGTGCTGGCTGGGCCTAGTGTCGGGCAGTTTTTCGCAGAATTAGGCGCCGAGGTCATCAAAATCGAGAATGTCAGGACCGGCGGCGACGTAACGCGGACCTGGAAAATCGCCGGGGAAAAAACCGACGACCGATCAGCCTATTTTTGTTCGGTAAACTGGGGCAAGAAGTCGCTGGCCCTGGACCTTATGACTACTGAGGGGAGAAACATTGTCCATAAACTGGCGGCTAAATCGCATATTGTAATAGCGAGTTATAAACCCGGAGATGCTGAGAAACTGGGTGTGGACTATCACACACTTTCCAGTAATAACCCTGGATTGATCTACGGGCAGATCAGCGGTTATGGCCCCCAAAATCCGCGCGTTGGATACGACGCCATCATACAAGCCGAGGCCGGTTTTATGTTTATGAATGGTGAGCCGGGCGGTCCTTCGTTAAAAATGCCCGTGGCGTTGGTTGACGTGCTGGCGGGTCATCATTTAAAAGAAGGTCTCCTGCTGGCTATGCTGGAAAAGGTCACCACCGGAAATGGCAAGCTGGTGGAGGTTTCGTTGATCCAGGCGGCGGTCTCGTCACTGGTTAATCAGGCTACCAACTGGCTGGTTGCTAATAAGTTACCTCAAAAGCACGGGTCGGCGCACCCGAATATTGCTCCGTACGGTGACGTGTTTATCACGGCCGATAAAAAAGAACTTTTGCTGGCGGTGGGTAACGACAGACAATTCGAGGACCTATGTAATGTTTTAGAAATCAATGGCTTGAGCGATGATCCAAGATTCAAATACAACGTCGCCAGAGTAGAAAACCGTGAAGATCTATACATCGCGCTGGAATCAAAGATTGGCTCACAGGAATCGACTTCATTATTAAGAAAAATCCACGGCAAAAAGATACCGGCTGCCATTATTCAGGATATGCAACAGGTGATGGAGATGCCGGAAGTTCAGGATCTATTGATATCATCCAACGGAATTAAGAGTGTGCGAACTTTTGTGGCAAGTCAACACAATGTGTACCTCACGCCTCCGCCGAAGCTGGGCGAGCATAATGCCGAGATCTTGAAGTCACTATAAGCCTCCGGATAAAGACTATTGCTGAAATAAAGACTGCTGTGTAGCTTAGAAAAATAGGCCAATAAGCTTTTGCAGTTACTAAAATCACTTGTTTCGGATCTTCCTTTATTGGGGTGTGCATAGTGCAAGACCCGCGAAAAGAACGGAATGTTTTGGTTGTAACCTTGTGGTGTGTAAAAGGGACAATCCACATGTCATTCCCGGAAACGAAATAAGTATCTGCTGGTGAGGTGATATCGATTGCTTTAACCAGCGTCCAATATTCGGCTTTGTCACTAAAACGGAGATGTATCCCTGAACCATAGCTTTTCTTTTCAATCATTTGTTTAAGCGAGTGTTTCGCGTTTTCAAGTCTGCCTTGGTCTGCATCTGGGTGTCCGGTCAAAATCAATTCCATGTATTCCCTGGTTGGAGGAGCCTCTCCCTGATCTGGATCATTAGGATTCGCGACCCACCAATTGACCTCCACTGCCCTGATAACTGAGCGTTTTTGATGATAGTCTTCGAAAAAATATAGCGAAATGCCCAAACCGATGAGGCTGATAAGGCCAGGGACAAAATAGATTCTTCTTCTTTTCATACTTGGTGTTTGCCTAAATGGATGCGCTAGTCCCTGGATTTCGATAAGGTCGAATTAATCAACCACTTCCTACCACTTCGGTGATTGACGTTCGATGATGGTCCATCAAACCGCTAAATCAGACCAAAAAGCGGCTTGAAAATAAATTCTTTGACTGTCGTCTGACGCCTCAAAAATCCATTTTATAGGGTTTTTAGGTGCTTTTTTATCAAAAAATGCAAAAAAGTGGCATAAAGTGGTTGAAAGTGGTATGAAATTACTTATGTTTGCTTAGGAGGAAAAGACAACCACTACGTCTATGACTTTCTTCACCAGTGAATATGAGAGTAAGCTTGATTCCAAAGGGAGGCTGGTACTTCCCGCCCGGATCAAAGCTCAGCTGCCCGAGGGCGGTGATGAGCTTGTTATCCGGCGTGGATTTGAGCAATGCCTCATTTTGTATCCGATGGTGGAGTTCAAAAAGGTCTTCTCAAAAATTTCCGGACTAAACGAGTTCAACGAAGAGTATCGTAAGCTGCAGCGCAACTTCCTGTCGGGAGTTGTGACGGTTGAGTTGGATAACAACGGCCGTTTTCTGATTCCGAAGAACATGCTCACGTATGCTCAGATCGACAAGGAAGCAATCCTGGTAGGTATGGGGAACAAAGTTGAGGTCTGGAATCCTTCCATCTATGAGAAGCACTTGATTCAAGACCCCAGTGAGTTGTCAAAGTTGGCTGAGAAGTATTTGAATGAATAGGCCGAAGTGTAGCCACGAGCTATGAGTTTCGAGCTACGAGTTTTTCTGAAGCTGATGAAGAATTTTAAGAAGCTAAAGGTTTGGCAACAAGGAATGGAACTAGTTTTAAAAACTTACCAACTGGCTAAGCAATTGCCGTCTGAAGAAAAATTTGGACTGCGAAGTCAAATTACAAATTCTTCAGTTTCTATTCCTTCAAACATTGCTGAAGGTAGTGCCAAGTCGGGCAAAAGGGATTATGTGAGGTTCTTAGAGATTTCCCTTGGCTCGGCTTACGAACTGGAAACCCAAGTTCTTATCATTGATATGCTTCAGCTAGGTGATAAGACTTTGATTGAATCTCTTCTCAAGGATGTTGATGAAGAGCAGAAGATGTTACAGCGTTTTATTTTAACAGTGGGCGCGCCATGACTCACAGCTCGCGGCTCATAGCTCGCAGCTTGACTCCGCTTGCAGCCAAACCTGGAGCACTATGACCAACTACCACAAACCGGTTATGCTCGAGGAGTGCGTGGAGGCGCTGAACATCAAGCCGAATGGTGTCTACGTCGACGCCACGTTCGGCGGCGGAGGACACAGCTTGAAAATATTGGAGCACCTGAAAGAAGGCAGACTCATAGTCTTTGATCAGGATGACGACGCGAGACGAGAAGCTGAAAAAATAACAAGCCGTTCTTTTACATTCTGTCAGGCCAATTTCATGTACCTCAAAAGGTATTTGAAGTTGAATGGCGTGACGCAGGTTGATGGTATACTGGCCGATCTTGGAATATCATCGCATCAGATCGATTCGCCG
>JBMOKS010000691.1:0-5766 GCA_049324355.1 Bacteroidota bacterium | reverse complement strand
GGAAAATAATATCACGTTGTTTCATCGTATCGTTGATCACCGAGAATAATACGTCACGTGCGTGTTCATCCAGGGTGATCAGGGGCTCGTCGAGAATGATTACGTGAGGCGTACCGAGGAATGCCAGTGCCAGCGACAGTTTTTTCATCATGCCACTGGAATAGGTTTCAGCGGTCTTTTCAAAAAACGATGGAAGCCCAAATCTTTCTGAGAGATGTTGCTGTTGTTCCCGTGAAGCATGCCTCGTCTTGCCGATAAAGCGAACGAGATCTTTGGCCGTGAGGAAGCCGGGATACAAGGGTTCCGCTTCACTGTAGGAAACGAGCTTCCGGTATTCGAATGGATGTTTCTTTACATTTTTATCGCCGATGGTAATGTCTCCCTGGTGTGGAAGAAGTCCGGCGATGGATTTGAATAAGGTCGATTTGCCAGATCCGTTTTCGCCCTTTATCCAATACACACCGGGTCCCAACTGCAGATGCGGGATCGACAGAACTTCAATTCCGTTATAACTTTTGGTGAAATGATGAAGAGCGAGCGTCACTTTTCTGTTGGAACATTAATTTTTACGGAGAATGTAATTTCGGCTTTTAAGGATGCGGCTACGGTGCAGTATTTATCCAACGACAGCTTGGCGCTTTTGTACAGCTCTTCTTCTGTTACATCCGGAGAAGTTACGATATAGTGGCAATGGATGGCGGTAAACGATCGTGGCATTTCTTCTCTTCGTTTTCCCTCCGTTTCGATCACGAAATCAATTACAGTCTTACGCCTCTTCTTAAGCATCAGAACGATGTCTACGGCACCGCAGGCGGAGAGCGACGAAAGCAACATTTCCACCGGATTCTGATGTTGCCTCAAGGCGCCATCGCGCATGTCGATGACAGCTTTTTTTCCGGCTTCGGTAGAGGCTTCGTAAACTTCGTCCTCCTTCATAATGGTGATGATCTTCATGTCGAATGGTTAACTTGTCTATTCTATCTTATATTTGACGCTTTTGAAGCCCTAAAATTACAGCATGTTATTATCTGATAAAATAAAAGCGACCATTCGCGATGTTGTTGATTACCCTAAGCCGGGAATTGTTTTTAAGGATATTACGCCTGTGCTGGCAAATCCAGCATTGGTCGATGACATTATAAGCCATTTGGTTGCCGATCTGAGAGGTCAGAAGATCGACGCGATCGCAGCCGTAGAAGCCCGAGGATTTATTTTTGGCTCTATCCTGGCGCACAAGATAGGTTGTAGTTTTATTCCTGTGCGCAAGGCGGGAAAATTGCCCTTTCATACAAGAAAGCAAAAATATGACCTCGAATACGGCACTGCCGAGATAGAAATTCATAACGACGCGATTACACCCGGGTTACGGGTTTTGATTCATGACGATTTGTTGGCCACTGGCGGTACTGCTGGTGCCGCTGCCGAATTGGTTAAAGCATCGGGCGGCGAACTGGCAGGCTTTTCTTTTTTGATCAACCTCAGCTTTTTACCAGGCGAGCAACATTTGACTACCAGGTTTGGCTTGAGACCTCATTACCTAGTTTCGTACTAAGACCCTGGTCATATACATAAACCTAGTCCGCAAGCTCTTCATCTTCTCTGCCTAATACCGGTTCAATCGCAAGGGATTGGAACAAGGAGATAGAAAATCGAGCCTGGTTTGCGCTAATCACAATCGCCCCAAATTATTTTACCACTTTAGTAATCTGAAGGATTAATTCAGAATCATATCCTATTTTCCCAAACGGGAAGGTCGACACTCATGACTGAATTTTACAGACGTTCTGAAATATGAAAATTACTATCCTGCTTTCGGATATGGCCCGTTCGATAAGAATTATGGATGTAATTTCCAATTTAGAGTTCACGATTTCGATAGGCAATTTTAGAAATGGACAGGAAATAACTTCCGCCCAAACGAGGTGGTCGCATTTTGCGACCACCTAAATAAATCCAACTATGACCAAGAAGAAAGCAGATATAACAATCCCAGATGAGACGGTGATTAGCAAGATATTTATTATCAGAGGAAAGAGGGTAATGATCGATACAGATCTTGCCGAATTATACGGAGTGCCTACCAAGCGATTGAATGAGCAAGTAAAACGAAACACAAAATGGTTCCCGGAAGACTTCATGTTTCAACTAAGTGAAGAAAAAAGGCAAAGCTTGATTGAAAATTATAAGCACCTGAACAGACTGAAGTACTCGCCCAATCTTCCGTTTGCTTTTACGGAACATGGAGCAGTGATGTTGGCAAGCGTGCTGAACAGCGAAAGCGCTATTGAAGTAAATGTGCAGATCGTACGAATATTTACACGGATGCGAGAGATGCTACTTACTCACAAGGATATTTTGTTGAAGTTGGAAACGTTGGAAAGGAAAGCAGTTCAGCATGACGGTGATATCAAGTTGATCTTTAAATATTTGAAAGAGTTGCTCAATCCACCCACTGAGCTCGTGCGTAAGATTGGGTTCAAGCATAAGAACGAAGATTAGTGTAAACTGAAAGTTCCTGCCCCGAGAATTCCACCCTGCCATTCTGATGAGAGATCATTCGCACTATCGTGCCAAACCAGCGCGCTGACGATGGGGTTTGCAGAAAAGGCGGTGAATGAAACGTCTCAGATGTAATTCGCTCGGCGCATTGGCCACGCTTGCTCAGGATAGCGGCTTCATGAGAATGGTAGATTCAGCAAAATTTTGAAAGTTTCAGGCAACAGGGTAAAGTAAGCCTAACATTAGCTTAACATTTCATTTATTTTAGCGTTAATAGCAATATATGGAGAGTACGCGAATACCCATGTTCCCGCTCACGCTGCTCCCACTTCCGGGAGAGTTGATACCCCTTCACATTTTTGAACCACGATATCGGGAGTTGCTGACCGACGTCGAAACGCGCGACATCAGCTTTGGTATTTATTTCAACCACGAGATCAATAAGAGTAAGCTCGGCTCGCTGATGAAGCTGGAGAGTGTGATCAAGAGGTACCCTGAAGGCGAGTCGGATATCATCGTGAGGTGTATCGATATTTTCAGTATGGACACGTTATACCGCACTTATGGGGATAGACTGTATCCGGGCGGAGATGTCCGGTTTCACAACATCAACGTATCCGACATGCCGGGAGTCGAGTTGTATGAACTGTTCCTGGAATATCAAAACAAGAGAAACATCAGCAGTCACTTCACCCTATTTACGTTATATCAGATAGCGCATGAGATGAACTTCGATCTTACCGGTCGCTATCAGTTCTTAAATGCCTCGACGGTGCGAAAGGAAAACTTCCTGATCCGTCAGTTAAAATTTCATTTGCACGTGCTTCGTCAGGAAGAGAAGAGTAAAGATGTGTACCATCTGAATTAATTTTTTTTTTACTGTAACTAATTCTTAAAAAATACGTCAGCGTAAAGTTTTCATCTTTTGCTGCATCCTCTTTTGCTTATTTCCGTTTGTGCGCATTTTTTTCAGTTAACGATTTGAGAAATCCTCTTGCTATGCTTTAACATTTTTTAACGCATACACTGCAACTTTCCCACGAGGTCGAGCGTCTCATGAAAGTGTGTGTATAAACTAAAACTTTGTTATGAAAAAAATCTTTTCCTTGCTGATGGCGCTAGTGGTAATTAGCAGCTCAGCGTTTGCCAACGGGCCGGACGAACCAAAAGCAGCCGTAAACATGGCGGTAATTAAGAGTGGTTCAATGATCAAGCTGCTCTATAAGGGGGCCAAACCAGGCACTGTTAAAGTCACTATTTACGACAATAAAAATGTCGTGGTCTTTACGGAGATCTTACGAAACCTCGAAGGTTTTATGCGTCCTTATAACTTCTCATCGTTGCCTGAGGGAGAATACGCTATTGAACTCGCTACCGATGAGGGCAAACAGGTGGAGAAAGTAAATTACTTTGCGGGCAAAGTAGAACGTGTAGCGAAGCTTGTTAAGCTCGCGGGAGGCGGACAAAAATTTATGTTGTCAGTTCCCAACAAACAGGATGATGTGCTCACCATCCGGATTTTCGATGAGGCTGGCGCGGCTATCTACGACAGCAAAGAGACCATAAAAGGTGATTTTGCTAAGGTATACGACCTCAACAAGGTCACTGGAAAAGTTTTATTCGAGATAGTCGACAAAAACGGAATCACGAAAACGCTGACGTATTGATTTTCGAAATAAAATCCTGACCAGAAGTTTATTTGTAAAATTTATTGGAAGCAGTTGACCTTAAAAAGTTGACTGCTTTTTTGTTTTTCATCTATTAACGTGGGTCGTTTTGCAAACGTTGGTGGAAGAAAAATTTGCCGCACACTTGCTTCAGCATCTTTTTGCCGCTATTTCCAGTCTTTTCTTCCGAAAGATTTTCGCAAACGATTTTTTAGAAAATAAAACAGCTTTCCTTACAACTTTCAGCCTCGTGCCAGCCGTGCCCGTAAATTTGTATCGAAACAAAATGAAAAAAGAGAATATGAAAATCAAATCACTCCTTATCGCTGCTTTGGTAACAATAACTTCCATTGCATCATTTGCTGGAAAAGATGAGCCCCGTAAAACAGGATTGGCTGTTGTGCCCGTAAAAGGATCTGAATCATTTAAAGTGATCTACAGAGGAGAAACTGCTGGAAAAGTAAAATTGAATATCTATAATGCTACCGGACAAACCATCCTGAGCGAGACGATCAACGGTGTCGAGGGTTTTATCTGTCCCGTAAATTTCCGTGGACTGGCTTCCGGTGAATATACTATCGAACTGGTCGATGCCAGCGGTAAAAAATCTGAAAAGATAAACTTCATCAAGAAGCAGAGCATCAGACATATTCATGTGAGCAAACTGACCAACGACGAAGCTAAGTTCTTGCTGGCCGTAGCTAACTCAGGAGATGAACTGATTAACGTGAGGATCTATGATGCGCAGAACAACCTCGTGCACACCGAAAGCAAACAGATCTCCGGAGATTTTGCTCAGGTTTATAAACTAGAAGCAGCAACCGGCTCTTATACTTTCGAAATAAGCGACAAGGCTGGCAACACCAGAACCATCCGCTTCTAATTCCAATTCAAGGGAACTATTGTAGACGAATAGCTCATAAATCTAAAGGGAAAGACCTCCGGACGGGAGGTTTTTTCATTTGTGTCAATTCGCACACGTTTTATGTATCATTTCTTTTCTTAAACTTGATAAAACGAAAAAACGCCCCTGATCATGAATAAACTTGTATTGCTACTGCTGATCGCTCCGCTCGCCGCCTGTGCACAGTCTCCCCTGTTCGTCAGCACGGATCACACCCGCGAAAATGTTTTCTCTACGAATATCGAGGGCCCTGCTTTCGATAAAAAAGGAAACCTGTACGTGGTAAACTTCGAGAAAGACGGAACTGTGGGATTAGTGAGACCAAACGGAGCAGGCGAGGTCTTTGTCACGTTGCCCGAAGGCAGCACGGCCAATAGTATCCAGTTTGATAGTCAGGGCAATATGTATCTTGCTGACTTCACCGGGCATAACATTCTCCGTGTAGATATGAAAACCAAAGGGATATCAGTCTTTGCTCACCATGACGATTTTAATCAGCCCAATGACATTTGTATCAATAGAAAAAATCAAATCTTTGCTTCAGACCCTAACTGGAAAGACAACACAGGTCAACTCTGGCGCATTGATCCCGACGGTACGGTTGTCGGGCTTGACCATGATATGGGCACTACAAATGGCATCGCACTCAGTCCTGATGAGAAGGTTTTATATGTAAATGAAAGCGTTCAGCGTAAG
>JBMOKS010000690.1:0-5780 GCA_049324355.1 Bacteroidota bacterium | reverse complement strand
ACATTGTGGGATAACTCCATTACCCTGACTGGCGGAAACGAAAAATCAAACTTTACAACTACCATTTCCAGAACTGATCAGGAGGGCATTGTGCCCAATTCGGGATTCGAAAGAACAAACATAAGTGTGGGAGCAAACACCATTCTGGCCAATAAAGTAGTGATTGGTGGAACAATGTCCTTCAACAACAGAGTGCAGAATGGACCTCCGGGTGGTGCAAGTAATGCTATTGGTAATGGAACCGCTTTCGCCCGAACCATGTATCTGGGCAGAAACTGGAACCTTCAGGGAGAACCATTCGAAAACCCGTTAACAAAAGAAAGTATTTTCTTTATCGCTCGTACCCAAGCCACTAACCCATATTGGGCGGCCAAGTACGATGGTTTCGAAACCCATGAGAATCGCGTTGTGGGAAATCTTAATGTTGCATACGATTTCAACGATTGGTTAAACCTGAGTTATAGAATAGGTATTACACACTTCGATCAGAAGAATCAAGAGTGGTTCAGACCCGGTGGAAGGGCTGTAGGTGGTGTAGGCCAGGTTACTGATGACTATTTATCGTTCACCGAGATTGAATCTTTCCTGATGTTGAATTTCAATAAGAATATCAACGATGATCTGGTGTTGAAGGCCTTTGTAGCTCATAACATTAATCAACGCACCTCTGATCAGCAATCTTACACCGGAACAGGCCTTGTTGATTTCAACATCATCGATATCGATAACACGACCGATGTCCTGAACAATGGTGGTATTTATAGCAGAAGACGCCTCATCGGATTATTGGGCGAAGTTCAGCTGCAATACAAGGATTACCTTTTCCTGACTGTAAATGGCAGAAATGACTGGTCTTCTACTCTTCCGGTAGAAAACAGAAGTTTCTTTTATCCGGCCGTGTCCGCGGCGTTCAATTTTACAGACGCCATGAATGTGAGTTCAAATATTCTTTCGGCGGGCAAGATTCGCGCAAGCTGGTCAAAAGTTGGTAATGATGCATCGCCTTACCTTTTAAATACAACATACTCCCTTAATCCGCAGTTTGTCACACAAAGCGTGCAGTTTCCTTTCAAAGGCATAGCAGGTTCAACATTGGGTGGAATCCCCGGCACTGCAGACGTTGTAGCTGACCCGAATTTAACACCCGAATTTACCGAGGCGATCGAATTGGGAACTCAGCTTCAATTCTTTGACAACCGTGTTTCTCTGGATCTGGCCGTGTACAAATCCACTACTACCAACGGTATTGCTTTTCAGTCTTTACCCGCCGTATCCGGCTTTACAAACTACCTGACCAATTTTGGAGATGTGAGCAACAAGGGTATTGAGATCGGGCTTACCGTCGTGCCCGTTAGCATGTCAAATGGTTTTAAGTGGGAGATCAATACAAATTTCACCCATAACAGGAACGTCGTCGAAAAATTGGCGCCCGGTGTTGATGAGATTGTAGTACGCAATCTTTTTGGCGGAGGAATCACACCCGTACTAAGACCCGGCGAAGAGTATGGAATCATGAGAGGTTCTGTCAATGCGCGTGATGACGAAGGCAATCTCCTGATCGACCCTTCAAATGGTCAGTTGATCCGGGCTCTCGAACCTGCCATCGTAGGCAATCCCAATCCGGACTTCGTTGCCGGCATGACCAACACATTCACCTTTAAGGGAATTGCATTATCGGCATTGTTTGACTGGAGACAAGGCGGCGATATCTATTCAACTACAATTCTGTCGCAGTTAGGCCGCGGTGTAACACGTGATACCGAAAACCGCGAAATGAACTATATCATCCCCGGCTATATCGGCGATGTTAATACAGGTGAACCTGTACTGGATAATGAGGGAAACAAAATACCGAATGATATTCAGATAGAAGTGAACGACATGTACTTCGGTGAGACCTTTGCCGTGAACTCTGCCGATGAATGGAACGTTTTTGACGCCACCGTGTTCAGGCTTCGCGAAGTGAGTCTTGGTTACCAGCTGCCCCAGAGCTTGCTTTCCAAGACGCCCTTTGGCTCTGCCTCTATCACCTTTACCGGAAGAAACCTCTGGTACAAGGCACCAAACGCACCCAAGCATTCCAATTTTGATCCGGAGACAAGCACTTTCGGAACACAGAATGCTCAGGGATTTGAATTTGACAATGTTCCTTCAGTCAGAAGATTCGGAGTGAATTTGCGCTTAACATTTTAATCTTTTAAGAAGATCACTATGAACAGAATATTTAAATATAAAGTAAAAGCAGTTTTTGGTGCGGTTGTGCTAGCATTCGGCTTGAGCGCATGCAGCGATTTCCTGGATATCAACACCGACCCCAATAACCCGCTCGATTCACGGTTAGACCAAGTGTTGCCTACAACACAAGCGGTAATCTTTGAAGCACTAGGCAACGGCGCAGGCGGTATGTCTGACATCACCTCGCAATTTGTTCATCATACCGTGCAGCGCGGTCCCAGCAATTTTTATTTCTTCGCTGGCAATGAATTTAATATTTCCAATGCGTGGCCGAATCTGTATGCCGGTGCTTTGAAAGATCTGGACGTGATGATCGGAAAAGCAAATTCCCGACAGTCCTGGCATTATCTTGGCATCGCTCAAACCCTGAAAGCCTATACATTCAGCATCATTGTAGATCTTTGGGGTAAGGCTGCATACTTTGAATTCGGTCAGGGCACCACCAATCCTTTTCCTCATTTCGATAATGGCGACGCAGTTTACCCTGAGCTTCTTACACTGCTCAACGAAGCGACCACAAATTTGGCCAAGGATGCTGCAGAGTCTCCCGATGATGATGATCTGATTTTCGGTGGCGATACCGACAAATGGATCAGGCTGGCAAATTCACTGAAGCTGAAGTTATACAATCAGGTAAGACTTACGCCATTGTATAACGCTACCGAAGTGACAAACATCATCAATGCGGATAATATGATGGATGGGGTAGCAGACGGGTTCAAACTGCTGTATGGAACTTCGAATAACCCTGAGAATCGTCATCCCTTATTTATTCAGGATTATGTTCAGAACAATGCGAATTATATCGATCCTTATTTTTATCTGATCATGAAAGGAGATCCGGCATTACCGGAATTCAATCCTTTGTTAACAGGAATTCAGGATCCGCGCATTCCATACTATTTTTACAATCAACTTGCCGGAGATGCCGCTCAGAACCCAACAACAACAGCGAAATGGGATAATTTCTTATCGATTTGGTTTGCATCGTTTAACATCGATCCAAATGAAGGCTTCGATCAGGCACAGTCACAAACAGTAGTAGGCCTATATCCTGCAGGTGGCGCCTTTGACAATGGCTCCGGAATCACCGCCGGTGTGGCAGCCAATCAAAACCCTGGATTGGGTGGCGCAGGTTATCAGCGCCTGTATCCCTACTTCGCACACTTGTACACAAGAGCCGAATTAGCCCTGGCTGCCGGAGCTCCCGGCGATCCGAGAGCGCTTTTTGAAGCGTCGATGCGCGCATCTTTCGATGAGGTAAATGAGTTGGCACCTACCGATATTTCAGCAGCTGCGATAAACACCTATGTGAACGCCGTTCTGGCGCGGTACGATGCAGCAACACCCGAAGGAAAACTGGAGTTGATCATCACCGAGAAGTGGATCGCCAGCTTTGGATTTAGCATCGATGCTTATACTGATCATCGCAGAACAGGGTATCCGATGATGTTCGATCCGGCTACCGATAACAATCCCTTCACCATCTTGAATCGTGTGTATCCTGTGTCACTACCATATAACATTGCGGATCTGCAGATCAATCCGAATGCTGATGCTCAGCGCAATCCGGGTACAGACAAAGTGTTTTGGGACATAGATTAATTTTAATAATAAAGAAATATGAAACTATTTTTAAAATATACACTCATAGCTGCCTTGTCACTCGGAATCACAATTTCCTGCACCGATGAAGATGCCGTCAGGTTTCCAGATTTTCAGACAGGCGCCAGCGCCAGGGTTTTTTTGTACCCTGATAGATCATTTGTGAATTTTGCTGACCTCAGCACAGCTTCAATAGCATTTGATGTCTATACGGTCAATAAAGACCTTGAAGAACTTGTGTACATCGCAACATTTATTGATGCCGATGATCCGGATGCCGACATTGCCCCTGTTGAAGCCATCAGCCTTCCGCAGAGCGCTTTTGTGAATGGAAAGGCTACCGAGGTCGAGATCACGGCGACAGCGTTGGCCTCCAAGCTTGGCTTGCCAGGCGGAACAGCCTATTTTGAAGGTGGCGATCAGATCATTTTTACCGCCGAAGCCAGGCTGAAAGATGGAAGGGTGATCAACGGTAACAATTCGGCGCCCAGCATCACGGGTGGGGGTGCAGCAAGTTTCACCACACAGTTTACCGTTTTCGTGGGTTGCCCATCGCCCGTTGATGATATTACCGGCGCGACTTACACGGCCACCATCCATACCGAAGACAGTAACGGTAACCCTCCGTTCGGTTTGCCCGATTCAAACACCTTGACCGGAGTCACTATTACCTTTGTTGGACCCGAACCCTTCCGTTATCGTGTGTCGAGTCACGATGCCGGCTGGTGGGCCAGACCGGACATTACCGACACTGAAGGTGGTCCGGCTGACTTCTTTGACATCTGCGGAAATATTGTTATGCAACCCAAGGCGAGTTTTGGATTCGGTGGAGCCAATGACAATGGAGGTGGAACCTATGATCCCGCCACAGGCATCATCACCATGAATTGGTATAATGCCTTTAACGATATCTATGGCTTCGTGACGTACGTGCCGGAATAATTGAGGATAGCTTAATTCAAAAATTAACTAAAATGATTATGAGAAAAATATTCTTACTTATACTGGTATTGGGTGTGACCATCAGCGCCTGTGTCGACGATTATACCGATGCAAATCCGCCAAGAAGGTTGGATGCTCCAACCCTGAGGATCAGTGAAACCGGAAACACGCAGAAAGTCCTCACCATACCTGTAGACAGGTTTCAAAATACCTTTACGGCTTATGTTGGCTATGGAGAACCCAGTACCTTTACAATATCGGTAATTGATGCTCCGGGAAAAGTCAGCGCAGTTTCGGTGACGCCATCCGTTCCAGACTTCGGCACCGTGACACTCAATGCATCTAGCGTTGCAGCGCTCCAGGGAAAAGAAGTTGGCGAATTTACGTTCACCTTTACACCCAATCCCAACCTGGGCGATACCGATGATCGTTTGCTGAATTTGGTTGTTACCGTCACCGATAGTCAAACTGATGAGAAAGGCGAGTCTCGTCCTAAGACCACTACTTTAACTTTGCCCACTCATTTAGTGGCCTGTATAACCGAGGGCCTTGAAGGTACTTACAAAGTGACGGCCGCAAGCGGAAATCTCGATGGCGGCGCAGCCTACACCCTTGATGATCTTGAAACCGAGCTTGGTGGTGAAATTCTTGTTGAGATTGAAACCACTGCTATCCCCGGACGCTACGTTATGGATGAAGTGACAGGCGGTGTTTGGCCTGCCTTCTATCCCGGCAGGGCAAACCCGGCGCTACTGGTTGACTTATGCGGCACCTCCCTTTCGGGTCATTCCGGGGGCACAACGGCGGGGTCGGGTTCCGGACCCTTGCGTACGTTTGATATCGAGGGCACCGTAAGCGGAAATGGCACAATAACCATGACATGGTCGTACGTCAGAGATGACGCACCTACACCTGCCAATCCGGCCAAAGGAACTTTGACCTTGACAAAACAGTAAACGTTGCAGGATCATTTTTGAAAAAGCGGCTCGTTCAGAGCC
>JBMOKS010000689.1:4898-54805 GCA_049324355.1 Bacteroidota bacterium | reverse complement strand
CTTTACCAACCCTTTTTCAGTTCCGAGCCATAATGATTCTTCTGTAACCAAAGAAGCATAAACGTTGTTGGCCACCGATTTGAATTGCTGGTAGCGCAGGCCATTCATGTTAAATAAGATAAACCCGCTGCCTACCGTGGTGATCAAGTACAACGAATCACGCAGGCCCGTGATCTTGGAAATTTTGTGGTTCGCCAGTTCTTTGATCTCGCGCACAAATTTCATGTTCCTGTCATAGATATGCAGACCGTTGCGAGTGGCCAGCAGTATTTGTGAATTCTCTTCGAGCAAGGTCCGATAAATAAAATCTGTGCGGAATGTACTCAACGAATCATGACGATCTATTTTGCTTACATACCTGCTGCTGATGGTCCACACGGTACCGTCTGTACCTTGCGTAAAATTGAAGAAAGCCATGTTGGCAAACCGTTTTGTGATTTTGAATTTCGCATCTGTGCGAAATGTGCCTGACTTATCACTTATCCAAACACGATCATAGGAATCGGCATAGAATCCATTCAAAGGTGCCGGGTATGACCTCGTCTTTTTTTGCTCACCTTGCTCGTTAAAAGAAATAATAAGGCCGTTATTTGTTCCCACCAGCATTTCTTTCTTCAGTTTTGATACCATAAGAATTTTTTGCGAGGGATCGATTGAATAATTTTTGATGGAAACGTTTGGGATATAAAAAATACCTTGCTCGAGCGTGCCGAACCACAGGCCGTTTTCGTTGTCGTGCAATACGCGGGTAACGGAAAAATTCCTGAGAAAGGCCGGCGACCAGGCATCTTTAAAATCATTGTTGGTAAACCTTCGCACGCCATCGTTCAAAAAGCCGATCCATAAATTATCGTCGTTGTCTTTCGAAAGGCTCACAATAGGCCAGTCGTACGACATCACATGTTTCATCTGTCGATCATCGTACTCAAACAGATCTTTGCAAAAAGAAATATAGTTTTTACCCTTCCACGTCACCGCCAGGACCTGCAATTGCGCGCAATTGGGATTAGATGGTATATAGGGGAAAACTTTGCCATTGATTGAAATGTGCGATAGGCTATCGCGGTTGGAGTATCCAGATAAGTATGTATCGCCAAAGTCCTTGTAAAAGATCTGGAAATTATCGCAATAGCTCTTCTCAACGTTTCCGTGTCGATCGATCTTTCCCCAAACGCCCCTATCGCGATAGCACGAAAACCACAATTGTTCCAGACTATCCACGTAAAGAGAATGAACAACCGAAGCACTGATATGCTTCGCCAAAGAGTCGTTGTAGCGATAGGGATGTATCTTTTCATCCTCCAGGTAGCACAATCGTCCGGAAAAAGTTCTGAACCACAATCTGCCCTTAAGATCTTCGTGAAATCCAAAGACCACAGGGTCCGTCAGGCCTTCGGCGATGCTGAATTTCTGCATCTCGCTGCCATCGAACTTTACAACACCATTATCAGTTGCAAACCAAAGAAAGCCGTGGCGGTCCTGAAATATCTCATATACCTCAGAGCTCGGCAATCCCTCCGGAATTGAATAATTGATTGTGGTGAAAGACTGGGCGCGACACCATAACGAGGGCAACAAGATGAAAAGGGCGACCGCAAGTCTTTTCACGAAAAGTGAGAGATGGTTAAAACTGATATGAGGCAAAGTTATGGTTCTATCGGCTAACTCAGTTCATCGAGTTCACAATATATAATATATAAAGAATGTTTAACCATACATTAAGCCCCCTACCACCGAAAGAATAAACATGGAATATTTCATGTCTTTACATTGGCTGAGTTTTTCCGGATTCGGCCGAACGACAGCAGACGGTTGAAAGGCAGACACATCAACAGAGCCGTGGAAAAAACTTCGTGAATTCATCGCAGTAAACAAAAAATCCGCAGCATCATGCTAAAGTATTAGCCCCGCTCCCATCTGGCGACCATTACATCTGGTTAACTGCTCACAGCAACGGCACGGGGAGCGGCATACACGATCTTTCCTCATTTTCCTCATTCAAGCTCGAGCAACGGGCTTGGAAACCACTAACGGCGTGCCGACTGTCAGACTAAGACTGTTTGTGCAATACTTGTTCTTCAACCTTCGATTTTAAAGATATTTTAAAGGCAACGGGTACGGAGATTTACTAACTTCCAGTTATAAATTCTCTCTCCTATGAAAACAACACTATTCCTAGCGATCATGACGGTCATCGTGGTCACCTCCGGTAACCTCTATGGTCAGCACGAAGAAAAAAAAGTAGTCGTTGATGGTGTGAACATCAACGAATTGAAAGATGTAGAATATGTCCAACTGCTGGGTCTCTTTGATCACGGCAAACTTGTGATCGAAGTGGATTATGGGCAGCCGCTCACCGAATCGCAGATTATCGCGGCGGCAGATGGCCACGCACAAACCTTTGAAAGCATGATCGGAGCGCTCAATTTTATGCATAAAAACGGATGGGAATTTCTCAATGCTTTCGAGATCAAGGGCCAGGGGCAGGGCAATGTTTATCATTTTATTTTAAAACGCATCGATCAATAATCAATCGTAATAATGTGCTATGCGCCCCGACTGGTCCAACGGCAGATAAAAAAACTGTGGTTGGCATTATTGATCATTTTTTTGTTGTTGTCGTCGTGCTCCCGAAAAAGTGTTTCGGCCCTTGAACGTAAGGGTATTCGGGTCACTCGTCGGGCCACTCCGATCGATGTGGGAGCAAAGACCGACTCGCTTCAGATTCAATACCTAGGTTGCGGCGGATTGTACATTCGGCAGCCCGGGCAGTCGATCATGATCGATCCATTCTTCTCCCATCAAGGTATTTTCAAATTAGCCAAATCGGTTCTGCTTGGTGGTAAGGTCCGGGTTAAGCCTTCCGCGCTCCGTTTCGGCAAAAGCCGGGTGCTTGATTCTTTACACTTGGATGATAGCAAACTTCAACAAGAAACAAAGGCCGTTTTTTCGGCACACGGTCACTATGATCATCTGCTGGATGTACCGTTCGTATTTGATCGCTGGCTTGGGAAACAAGCGGATGTCTATGTCAATACTTCCGGATACAACACTTGTTTCCATTGCATCACACAAGGCAAGCTCCATGATATGGAGCCCTCAATGAGCACCCGCCATCGCCAGGGTAGAAGTATCGATTTTAATGCACCCGACGGTTCAGTGATGAAAGTGTACCCCATTCTCGCTGCCCATAATCCCCACTCGGCCAATATTAAATTCTTCAGCGGCGCCGTTATGTGTCCACTCCCTCATTTTGATAAGCCGGAAGCCAAAACGCGCGCCAATGAGTGGCTCGAAGGCCGAACGCTGGCCTTCCTGATCGACATTGAAAAAGCTGGCCGCATTGCCTTTCGAATGTTCGTTCAATCATCCAGCTGCCATTATCCCGATGGACTTCCTCCTCAAAGTTTTCTCGACCAAAAACCGGTTGACCTGGCCATCCTGGGCGCGGCATCCTATCACTTTTCAGAGGCAACGTACCCGTGTGCCTTTCTCGAAGACTTGAAGGCACAAAAAGTGATGTACATTCATTGGGAAGATTTTTTCAGGAGTTACAAGCGCAAACCCAAGTCTGTTCTTCAAACTGATCTGCCGAGGTTCTTCAAGTGTATCGTTCCGAATTGCAAACCAGCAGAATATATTTTGCCAGCCCCTGGCGTAGTGGTCAACGTGAGATATTAAATATCTATGAATGAGGTTTTATAAAGGCATGGCTAAAACATTTCAGGGTGTAACAAACCAGTGCAATGTGCAAACCCACTAGTATCAATATCTTGCCATGTTAATTGAATAAGAAAACTGCATGAAACGCTTGATGATCTTTTTATTAATTTCACTCTTGTGCTATAAGGCCTCTGCGCAAACCGGGCCTATCTTCGTCGCCTATTTTGATGATAAATGGAAAGAGGTGTTTGATATAAACAAGGCTGCGTATTACCGCACTGTTCAGGATTCTATTGGTAAATATCTCGTCCGGGATCATTTCATTTCCGGAAAGCTTCAGATGAAAGCCTTGTGTAGTGAATACACTCCAAAGTTGATAGAAGATGGTCAAGTTGTGCGCTATTATGAAAATGGCATCGTGAAACAAATGGGGGCTTACAACGAAGGTCGCGAATCGGGGATACACGAGTATTGGTATGCCAATGGCCTCAAACACAAAATCATTTCTTATGAAGAGAATAAAATGATCTACCACCAGGTTTGGTCTCAACAGGGCGAACCATTGCTTGCTAACGGAAAAGGTGTTATTCAGGAAGAACTTGGGACTATGACGATTACAAAAGAAATTGAAAACTCTGTTTCCATAGCTTCTTACCAGATAGTAGCCTCCGGTGACTCAATCCATACCGTTGTAGATACTATGCCTGAATATAGAGGCGGCTACGAAGGCATGATGCGCGCCATCAAAAATACAATGAGATACCCAGCAAGCGCCCGTCGCCAAGGGATCGATGGAATAGTATATGTCAGTTTTATTATTGACAAGCAAGGCAGAGCTTCAGACGTAAGAGTAATCAGGGGTATTAGTCTCGATTGTGACGCTGAGGCATCACGCGTCGTCTCCACACTCAACGACTGGACTCCAGGCAAGCACCGCGGCAAAGTGGTTAATCTTCGTTTCGTACTTCCGCTAAAGTTTAAGCTGAGGTGATTTACAAACTCCTTTCCAAGCGCCAACATAAGCGTAGAATTCTCATCAATGCCGCATGTCAGCCAACTGATCGAGCATCCAACCGGTAAGGCTGAGGCGCTCGCGTGTTGCTGGCAACACTTCATGCTCGATCTTATCGCTTCTGAAACAGACCAACCGGCCAGCGACGGGCAGTATATTTTTCGCTCCTTCGCCAAGGTACATGCGTAGCTGCCCGCCATGTTCTTCGCGCCAGCCATGGTTCAGGTAACAGATCACCGAAAGCTTTCGGTGGTCGTCATGTTTAAACTGGTCGAGATGCCTTTTGTAAAATGCGCCGGCCGGATACACCGTCATGTGAACTTCAAAATCTTTTAAGCTCAGAAACAAGCTTTGGTTAAGAAATTGTACCAAAGCGCTCAGGCGATTGAGATATGTTTTCACGGGTTCAGGCGCGTGATCTTTATCCAGCCACCGTATATAGTCTCCACGAATCGCTTCGTTTATCTGCAAGGCTCTGTTTTTTCCTATCCCCGCTTTTTTGAAATGGTCGATACCGCTCTGAAACTCCTGAAGTTCTAAGATCTGATCAACTTCGCGGGGACTTAAAAAATGATCGCTTACAGCATAACCTTGAGCGGCCAGTTCATCGGCAATGGCGTCAAATACTAGAGTCATGTAACAAATTTACGGCGTAAATGTCTATACTTACGAGGTTCGTTATTTATGAGATCAAAAAATGGTGTATTGGGGTGTTTAGGTTCACTCAAAGTAGTTTCGGTGCTGATCGTCGCACTGTTGTTGTTTCAGTCGTGTGAAAAGCCGTCAGAGCAAATCGTTTTAAGGCAGGTGAGAGACGTAATGGCCGACGCTACCTCAGAGCCTCTGCTCAAGGCAGAAGCCGTATTTTACAATCCGAATACTCAGCATGGCAAATTGAAGTATATCGACATTGATATTTACGTCAACGGTAAAAAGGCCGGAACCGTAAAGAAGGACTATAGGATCAGGATCCCTCCGCAAGGAGAGTTTTCTGTTCCTATCGAAGTGAAGTTAAACCTGCAGGAATTCGGTCTTTTAGACACTATTCTAGGTATGGTAGGCGGAAAAAAATTCGAAGTACAATATTTGGGAAAACTGCGGTTATCCTATCATGGAATTCCGGTAAAAGTGCCCGTAGACTACAAAAGTACCATTCGTTTAAGGTTTTAGGCGTAAAAAAACATCAAATCATCCTGCTTCTCAGTCGGTTGAACTAAACGCTGCCTTCCAGGGTTAACATTAAAGTTGTACCTTTGAAAGAAAGAAAGAATGGGAAGACCTGCAGTATTACCAAAAAAGAAAAAAGACGGATTTTGGTTAGAAGTTCGAAATAAGGGCGCTAATAGCGGCATTATCCTCATCCGCGATAGCCATCAGGCTATGATGCAAGCAGCCAAGCAATATGCCAACACCAAAGATGTGATCATTTTAGGTGAGCATCGAAATGGGAAGCGCGTGGTGGAAGATAAGAAAGGCAAAGTAAAAGCTTAGTCCAACTGCTCCAGTAACGCCTCCAAAGGCTTAGCAGATTCAAAGTAAGTCAGGACCTTGAGCATGACCCGGTCTACCAGTGTGTCCGGGCAAGAGGCTCCGCTTGTCAATATTATTTTCACGGTTTTCTTTTCCGGAAGAAAATCCATCGTGATCACTTTTTCCTTGCGGTGATAGTTGAAGTGATGAATTTCTGATCTTGATTTGATCTCGTTCTCTGAGCTGATGAAATAGGTTGGAAATTTTCGCTCACAAAGCTCCACGATATGTGATGTGTTCGAGCTATTATATCCACCTACCACGATAGCCAAGTCGGCATCGGTTTGAAGCAATTCGTAAGTCGAATCCTGATTATCATTCGTGGCATAACACAGGGTGTCGCGTGTATCGGCAAAATGATCCTTTAGCGTGTCTGCCCCAAATCTTTCCACCATCAATTGTTTAAAATAATCGGCAATACCTTGGGTTTCGGTGGCCAGCATGGTGGTTTGATTCACCACACCAACGCGTTGCAGGTCGCGCGTGGGGTCAAACCCTTCTGAATGTTTCCAGGCGAACTCTTCGTAAAATTCCTCTTTGCTTTTTTTGCCCCGCACATACTCGCCTAGTTTTAAGGCGTCGTCCATATCTCGAACGATGACCGAAGGGGTGCCTTGTGCGCTATGAGAAAACGTGGCGCGCGTTTCTTCGTGCCTTGGTTTTCCGTGTATGATAATGGTGTAATTTTCTTTTCCCAGCTTTTCTGCCCGATTCCAAACTTTTTCGACGAAAGGACAGGTGGTGTTGTACCGTTGCACCTCCACGCCCTTATTGAGCAGTAAATTCTCAATCTCCACCGTAGTGCCAAAAGCGGGTATGATCACTACATCATCAGCGCTAACGTCGTCCCACGAAATGAATTGTGAGCCGTCGGTGTCCATGATGAATTTTATTCCGCGGCTCTGCAAGTCGGCGTTCACTTCGGGATTGTGTATCATCTGGCTTAACAGGAAGACACGTTTGCCAGGATTCTCTTCTATAGCTTTATAGCTGATCTCAATGGCATTTTCAACACCATAGCAAAATCCAAAATGTCGTGCAATGAAAAACTGAACGGGACCGAAATCGAGAAGGGTTGGAGTGAAATCTTGCTTTCGCAGATCTTTTATTCTGCGGGTCTCCTTTATTTTTCCCGTAATTGAAGACCTGTAATATGCCGGTATGTCAAATTTTTTAATAACAATAGCCTTTAACTAACTGTAAAGTTAGAATCTTTTGGACGGAGAATCACATCCGGTGATGTGCATGGAGAAAATAAAAAAGATCTGCGGCCCCTGGAAGGTATTCGCCTACGAGACCGCAGATCCTTAAGCTGCTTTGGAAAGCTTATCTTCTTCAATGGTGTTTTTTCTGATCTCCTTTTTTTCGAGGTCGAACCACATAACTTCAACCACGTTCTTTTTGATGTACTTCAAAACTTCCACCACTTTTCCGTCAATTTTGCTGCGAACACGTTCGCCTTTCCTAAACAGTCTTCTCATACTTTAAACTACTTTGTTTACATTCTGAAAGCATAGTTGAATTCCCTCGGAAAATCTTCATAAGTGCCCGAAAGGATGATCAACTCACCTGTTTTCTTCTTTTTTAACAATTCAGTGAACTCTTTAACGGATTTCACAGGGGTATCGTTTACTTTGATAATAATAAAGCCTTCCCTTAGATCTGTCAGACGGGTCAATTTGCCATTTGCGAGGCTTTTAACCCGTATTCCGTTAGGAATATCTAATTTATTTAGGACTTTTTGATCTATATCCTCCAATTCTATACCTAAGGTTGTAAAAGCGTCTTTTTCGTCTCGTTTTACAGTCCCGGTCTTACCGTCTCGGTTTTTCAGTACTACGGGTATAGTCACCTCTTTTCCTGCCCGATTTACGGTTACATTAACCTTATCACCTGGCCTGTGCCTTCCAATATACTCAATTAGCGCCGTATTTGACTTAATGGGTGTATTGTCGATCTTAGTCACCACGTCACCTTCTTTCAAACCGGCTTCACGAGCCGAGCTCTTTTCGGCAAAAGCCGAGATATAAGCGCCTTCCAAAACCTGAAGGTCATGTTCACGAACCAGCTGATCGCTGACGTTGGCGACAGATACGCCCAGCCATCCACGCTGCACTTCACCGAACTGGAGAATATCCTCCACTATCTTACTAACAATATTTGAAGGCACGGCGAACCCATAACCGGAATATGAGCCGGTAGGACTGGCGATAGCCGTGTTGATACCTATCAATCCACCGTCGAGATTCACCAAGGCGCCTCCGCTGTTACCCGGATTGATAGCCGCATCGGTTTGAATAAAGGATTCGATCGCGGTATTTCCCCCATTCACATTTCTGCTCAGGATGTTGATACTTCTTCCCTTGGCACTGATGATACCCGCCGTAACGGTTGAGTTCAAATTGAACGGATTGCCCACTGCAAGAACCCATTCACCAATTTTGGTCTGGTCTGAATCCACAAATGAAAGATGGGGCAAACCTTTTTGATTGATCTTGATCACTGCGATATCCGTATCGGGATCAGTTCCCACAACTTCCGCCTTGAACGTGCGATTATCTGTCAGGGAAACTTCTACCACTTCGGCATCCTGCACCACGTGATTGTTGGTGATGATGTAGCCATTTTCATTGATGATCACACCCGAACCACTGCTTTCGCTGGGACCTGGCATACGCGGGAAAAAGTCACGGAATGGATCGAACCCCTCCTGTGGAGTTTGTTGCTCGCGCGAAGGACCAATCTGTTTGGAACGGATATGCACTACTGCTGGCATGACCCTCTCGGCAGCTATTGTAAAATCCAAGGGCACCGCTTCACCGTCTTTGTTTGTATACGACACTTTGGCGGTAGGCACGTCTGATACGTATTCGATTTTTACGCCTTCGTTGCCATCATCGTTGACCCATTCATAAGAAGCGACCGTACACACACTTCCGAGAACGGCCGCGAGAAAAAAAGATGCAAATCTTCTCATAGCACTTAAAAATTGTTTGATTTTAAATTTCGCCATGCAAAAACCAGGCAGAATGGTTCTGGTTAAGAAATTTTGTCAGTTCCAGCAGCCTAGCCTGCAATTTCTTCTAAAGTATGTCTAAGTACGAAATATTTCGGATTTGGGTTCCTCCCGGCCTTGGTGATTTTTATGCAAGGTTAAAACCGTTTAAATACATTTGTTTATCCCAAACTATATGAACTGGCAGCAATTTCCGCCCCATGTGTTACTCCGGCCGTTAGTGGAATGCATCTGGATTGTCGAGGGTTATGATACCTCCTCCCAGAAAATCCTTCCTGACGGCCATACTGAATTAATCTTTCATTTTGGAGATCGATACAATAGAATCGACGACTCTGGCAGGCGCGAAATACAAAGCCTGTCCATCGCCGCAGGCCAGCTTCGCCAACCGATTCATCTTCACCCAAGCGGATACACCGGTATGATCGGTATTAAATTTAAACCCGTTGGGTTGTGGCAACTTTTTGGATGGAACATGCAGCATCTTACCAACGAAACAGCTTCGCTCGACAACCTGCTGAAGAATAATACCAAGTCGTTGATCGAACAACTGCAGCAAGGGCAGAATCATCAAGCGCGAATTCATATTGTTGAAAATTTCTTGCTCCAACACCTTGCTCGCTCGAAAAGACGGAATAGTATCAGTCACATAGCACAAGAGATCGACGACGGTGGCGGCCAAATCAATATCCGTCTGCTGGCGCAAAAGCATAAAATATCAGAGCGTACATTGGAGCGGTCATTCAACGAGCAAGTGGGTTTGTCTGCAAAACTTTACTCGCGAGTGGTTCGGTTTACGCAGGTGTTCAAGCTGATACAACAACCCGAATTGTCGAAAGCCGAGGCAACTTATTTATGCGGCTTTTTTGACCAGTCACACTTTAACAAAGAGTTTAAGGCTTTTTCGGGCGAGGATCCGGGTTCTTACTTCTTGCAGCACCATCATTTCTCAAATTCTTTTATGAATCGCTAAAGGTGTGGAGTGTTGCATTATTTTTTCTTTTTTTCAGGGTCCCTCCGCTGTTCGCTTTTACCTAGGACGGAGATCGTAACCCCACAAGAGTTGCTCCACTGTAAAATAAATGTTACAAATCTGAGCAAACTCGCGCTTGAACCAATTCCTACATCTGTCGTTTTTTTACAAGACCAACGTGAAACACTTTTTCATCTTTGGTGTAAATTAAAACCTCATGAAAAAAATCATTATACTTCTTTGTTTAGGCTTCGTTGTGTCCCAAAGCGCCCTGGCTCAACAAAAAGAATTTCATTGGCTCATCGGCACCTGGAAATTGAAAGACAAAAACGCTTATGAAGTGTGGTCGGTGGCAGACGATGACAAAACATTAGTAGCCAAGGCTTATCGCATCAAACTGCAGGATACTACGATCACAGAAGAAATACGACTCACCTACGACCAACAGTCATTTTTCTACACCCCAGATATCGCCGGTCCGCAGGGTCCCGTTCCTTTTAAGATCACGCAACACGGCACACAGAGTTTTGTTGCTGAAAATCCGCTGCACGATTTTCCGAAGATCATCCGTTATACTCTCAGGCGCGAAAACAATCGCGACTATATCGATGCTGCCATTGAAGCCGATGGAAAAGTAATTTCATACTCCTTCGAACGCTTGAGGTAATCACCCCGATTACGGTATTTATTGTTTTCGAGCAAACTTTTTTCCCGTTGAAGCATCCTCACGTAAACATCGGTGCTCATTGTACCGTAATTGGAGGTAATGGAAAACATTTACTCAACCTGGAATGACAACTCTCGTGAGGATGAAAACAATTCCTCACGTCGTCTATTGAAGAAACTACGCATAGCATTGCTCATCTGGCTTGCTTCATTTGTTGCCACCATGATTTGGTTCTATTTCACCCCCCGGTAACACCCCCAACGAGGGTCAGACTTTTTGAATACTTTTGCGAATATTTTGTCGCATGAGCATTACGGGGAGAATCACACTTAAAAAGGGGAAAGAAATTTCAATCCAGCGTTTTCATCCATGGATCTTTTCTGGCGCCATTCAGAAAATGGAAGGAAACGTCCAGGATGGCTTATGGGTTGAGGTTCAGGACTTTAAAGGCAATACATTAGGTTATGGTCACTATCAGAATGGCAGTATTGCAGTGAGGATGCTATCTTTTAGCAAGGAAATTCCCTCGCCCGATTTCTGGAGAGACAGGATCTGTGGTGCACTGCAAGTGAGAAAATCTGCTGGGCTGCCCTCAACATCCACCAATGCGTTTCGTCTCATCCACGGCGAAGGTGACGGACTCCCAGGGCTTATCGTTGACTATTACGATGGGACTGCCGTAGTGCAAGCACATTCGGTTGGCATGCACATCGACCGCGCCGTCATTGCCGAAGGATTAAAAGAAGCCTTCAACGGCGAGCTTAAGGTCATCTATTATAAAAGCCAATCGACATTGCCCGGCAAGATGCGCGACGCCGAAGCCGCAGAATACCTTCACGGCATGGGCATCGTGCCTCACATTGTGCTGGAGAATAACAATAAATTTCTTGTTGATTGGGAAGAGGGTCAGAAGACCGGATTCTTTCTCGACCAGCGTGAGAACAGAAAGTTGCTGGGCGATTTTTCAAAGGGCAAAAAAGTGCTCAACACATTCTGTTATACGGGAGGGTTTTCAGTTTACGCACTGAATGCCGGAGCTGAACTGGTTCACTCCGTAGATGCTTCTCAAAAAGCGATCGAGCTTACACAGAAAAATCTGGAGTTGAATGGCTTCAACGCATTCATCCATGCATGTTTTGCTGTTGACACCTTTGAGTTTTTTAAGAACCGGCAAAATCAATATGACGTGATCATTCTCGATCCGCCAGCGTTTGCCAAACACCGCGACGCGCGCCATCAGGCTGTGCGCGGTTATCAACGACTCAATGCCGAAGCCATGAAAGTCATCAGTCCGGGTGGTGTAATCTTCACGTTCTCGTGTTCGCAGGTAGTAGACCGCCAGCTGTTTTATGACACCGTGGTGTCATCGGCGATTCAAGCCGGACGACAGATCAAAGTATTGCATCACCTGTCGCAGCCAGCCGATCATCCGGTGTCTATCTTTCACCCGGAGGGCGAATATCTAAAAGGGCTTGTGCTGTACGTAGAGTGATCAGTTCTCTGCCGGCACGGGCGGAGGTCCGTCTTGGACGTAAGCCTTGTAAACATGGTTGTCTTTTCTTTTATCAAACTCCTGGCGGATCTCTTTGCGCAGTGCTTCGTTCTCAAACAGATCGACCATGGTCATGGCCAGCGACTTTGAAGCAAATAGCATTCCTTTGTGCCCGATCGACATGCCGCCGCAGGCTACCACCGCCCAAGAATGCCATGGCGCCTGGGCCGGGGCCGTTGTCACGAGCACAGTGATCTCCGGAACGATCCAACTTACGTCGCCGACGTCGGTCGAGCCTCCATCAGGATTTTCTTTTGTTTGCTTTAAGGGGTAAATTTTTCCGTCAAGGCCGGTTTGTTTTACACCGCTTGCTTCCTGTATCTTTTTTGCGAAGTCAATTTCTTCGGGCGTGTATACGATAGGGCCGAGTATTTCAAGGTTTTTTTGCAGCGCCTCTGCTCCTTTGCTATTGACCAGCAGCTCGTAGTCTCCGGTTTGAACGGTTACAGACGATTCAACGCCTGCCATGAGTGCCGCGCCTTTAGCGATTTCTTTCACGCGGGCGAAAACTTGTTCGACTCCATCGCGTTTGCTGTCGCGAACCCACATCCAGATCCTGGCGTATTCCGGCACTACGTTAGGAACATCGCCGCCGCGTTGAATAACATAGTGCATACGTACGCTGGGTTTAACGTGCTCGCGTAACATGTTGACGCCAGTAGTAAAGAGTTCAAGTCCATCAACTGCACTGCGACCGTTCCAGGGGTCTGCAGCGGCATGCGCGGCCTTGCCTTTAAATTCCACGATAAAATCAACCATTGCCTGTGAGCTCTGCATGTTCGCAGAAATTTCCACATCGGGGTGCCAGTCGAGGCAAACATCCACATCGCTGAACAGGCCATCGCGGGCCATATAAATTTTTCCTCCCACAGCTTCTTCTGCCGGAGTTCCATAAAAACGTATTGTGCCCTTGAGCTTACCTTGTTGCATCAATTCTTTGATAGACACCGCAGCGCCGAGACTGCCCGCGCCAAAAAGATTGTGGCCACATCCGTGACCACCCGCACCGACCTCAAGCGCTTCTTTTGTAGGAATTGCTTTTTGTGAAATACCAGGAAGTGCGTCGAACTCCCCCAATATACCGATCACAGGCTTGCCTGAGCCATACTCTGCGATGAAAGCCGTGGGCATCTTTGCCACTCCACGTGTCACATGAAAGCCCTGCGCTTCGGCATAATCGGCCAAAGCTTTCGATGATTTATATTCTTTGAGCGCAGTCTCTGCATACGCCCACACATCATCGCTTAGTTTGGTCAACTCCTGGCGGTGCGTGTCAATAGATTTGATCACGGCATCTTTATTGGCATTGATTTTTTTGGATTGTGCGTACGCTTGTCCGCTACCGACCAGCAGCAGAAGCATCGCAACTTTAATATTCGTCATATTCCAACGCAGTTAAAAGTTTGTGTGTCTAAGTTAAAGAAATGGGATTATGAAAAAAGTTATAGTCGTCATCTTTATTGTGTCACTTTTTACACAGTGTGACAATGATGCTCCTTCACCGCAAAATCAAGTGCAGTGTGAAACACCAGCCACGGTTAAAGACCTCTCCGGACTGGACGGTTGTGGATTTGTTTTTGAATTGAGCGACGGAACTCGCCTTGAGCCATTGCGCATTTTCTTTTGCGGCACGCCTCCGCAGCCCGCTGAAGTAACTGACGACCCGCTTTATAATTTTGAATTTGCCGATGGAAAAAAAGTATTAATTAACTTCGAATACACCGATGAATATGCCAGCATCTGCATGGCCGGGCGGACCGTCAAGATCACCTGTTTGACCGAGGTCTCCAACACCCCGGATTAATTAAGAATCTGGCCTCCTTCCGATTGCATATCAATCAGGTTGAAACGCACAATGAAAAAAGTCCTTCCCTTGTTGCTGGAGGTCATAGTTTTCGGCCAATGCTATGACGAGAAACCTATCGAAACTACCTGTACAACACTAGCCGTGGTAAAAAAGCTAGAAGATTTCATCGTGATTATGTCTTTTTCTTGACCGGCGGCGAGCAACTGTTGCCCGAAAAAAAGGTCTATGTCACTGCCCCTACACGCCATAAGGATCCCATCTTTTATTTCGAATTTAAGGAAGGTCAAAGTGTGCTCATAGGCTAGGATTCTCCAGGCTGGCCGTTAAGCTCCTGTCTAGGGACCTTGGTAATGATCACTGCCTTCAGGAATTTCCGCATGGTTTCTGATAGAGCCGTGCCTCTTTAAAATCACATCTTTCGTGGGATGACGATCTGCCAACTTTATCATGAGCAGTAGTGTCTAAAAAAGAAACTACACGCATGAAAAAGTCTCTTACATTTTTAGTGGTTTTGTTGCTCGCTGCATGCAGCAATGACGAACCCTCGCCTCAAAATTTATGTGGGGTACCGGCGGTCGTAAAAAAATTTTCCGAACCTTATTGCCCTTATGCTTTTGTTCTCGCAGACAAGACTGTGATCGTGCCATTGCTGCCTACGGATGGCTCGCCCCCAATCAGAGGAAGACCCTCTTCATGGCTTCGAGTTCGAAGAAGGTAAGAAAGTTCTTATTTCCTATGAGATTGACAACAAGACTCCGCGGATTGCATTGTGCATGTCGGCAGCCAGGATCACCTGTCTCTTTGAGCTTTAGAAACCCATTCGGCAAGCTATTTTTGTGGTGCAAACATATAATCCAGTGTTACGTTCAGCATGGCTTTGATGCCTGTTAGCATGCCACGCTCGTCCATCATAAAATCAGGAGTGTGATGAGAAGGTGCCTTAGTCGGATCAACATCCGGCGGACAAGCACCCACGAAGAAAAAGAAACCGGGAATTTTCTTCTGATAGTAAGCAAAGTCCTCTGCGCCGGTCTGGGCGTTGATGCGCACCACATTTTGTTCGCCTGCCGCGCGCTGCAAACCCGCCACCATTTTTTCGGTGAGGGCCGGATCGTTGTACGTGATCGGCGTCTTCGATACGATCGTTACTTCTGCCCGCGCGCCGGCAGCTTCGGCGATCTTCGTTGCAGTGAGTTTCAATTTTTCGTGGAGTGATCTCTGCATGTCGGCATCGAGCGTGCGGATGGTGCCCGACATCTCGGCATATTCAGGAATAATGTTCTCGCGAATTCCCCCATTGATCCGGCCCACGGTGATCACGGCGGCTTCTTTAGTAAGGTCCATCTGGCGACTTACAATAGTCTGCAGGCCGTTAATGATCTGCGCCGACACCACGATCGGATCAATGCCCATCCAGGGAGCAGAACCGTGAGATTGTTTGCCGTAAACTTTAATGGTAAACCAATCTGACGCTGCCATCAGTCCGGCCGGACGATATTCGATTCTTCCCAGCGGACTGATTGAGCGGATATGCAAGCCCATGATGACATCGACCTTCGGATTGTCGAGCACACCCTCTTTTACCATGAGGTCGGCTCCTCCTTCCTCACCTGCCGGAGGTCCTTCTTCTGCCGGTTGAAAAATAAATTTGATGGTGCCTTTCAACTCGCTTTTATTTTTGGAAAGAACTTCAGCAACACCCATTAATATGGCCACGTGCGAATCGTGCCCGCAGGCATGCATGACACCAGTCTCTTGTCCATTAAAAGTTGTTGTTTCTTTTGATGCAAAGGGTAAGCTATTACGTTCGGTCACCGGCAAAGCATCCATGTCGGCACGCAGACCGATAACCGGTCCGGGCTTGGCACCTTTCAGAATTCCGACTACACCCGTCTTGGCTACGCCGGTTTTCACTTCGAATCCGAGCGACTTCAGGTGTTCGGCCACTTTCGCTGAAGTTTTAAACTCACGATTAGATAATTCCGGATACTGATGAATATTCCTTCGCCATTCTATTACTTTCGCCTCTACTTCTTTGGCCTGCTGATCTATCTTTGACTGTAGTTTAGGATTGACTTGCGCAGCAACAGAGAGGCTGACGCACAGCGTTAAAAACATAAAACAATATTTCTTCATAAGCCTGGTTAAAATGGTAATTTGAGTTGCAGTCAAGATAGGGTTAACGGGTATTACAAGCAACGTGAATTCATGGAATGGATAAAAATCTTTACGAGCGATCAGGAAGCGAAGCAGCGTATATTACCCGATCGTCCGCAATTGCTGGTGCTGCACGGGCAGCGCATATGCCTCGTAAGGCATAACGACCTGTTCATGGCCGTGCAGGACTCGTGTTCGCACAATGGCGAGTCATTGAGCAAGGGCCATATTAATTATATGGGCGAAGTGATCTGCCCTTGGCACAACTACTGTTTTGACCTGCAGACGGGTAGGGAAATACAGGGGCGGTCGGCCGACCTCAAAACTTACCCCGTGAAAGTCGATGATTCGGGCTTTTTTGTTGGAATATAAAATACATTCCTGCATATTTTCGTTTGAACTGAAATACTACTTTACCTTGAGGTTAACCTTTGTTTTTCTTCTCTTTTGCGCATACTACTCTGCCTGGACACAGTTGCCCATCGATGAACAACAATTCCTTACCAGGCTAAAACCCGGTGGCGAGCTTCCTGCAAAACTGCTGAGCACCCGCACCGCTGTATTCCATCCGTATACCATGAATACCAAAGAACTTGAAATGCTGCAGCAGTGGTTTCAGCGCATCGGTGTCGATCCCACGGTGTATTTTGAAAGCGACCTGGTGGCAGCCGGGCGCGATGTGTCAGTGGGGCTCGCAGAATATCTCAATAAACGCGAGATCACTAACCTTATACTTTTTCAAAAGAACGAGACGGGTTTCAAATTTTTCGTTACTGAATTCAACAAGAAAGCCAACCTCGTGGAGCAGAATCAGTACGCGTGGACTTCGGAAAACAAATCTTTGGAAGAGCTGCTCCGCACACTTTATCGCACCGCGGCAAATAGCTTGAAGCGCGAAAATCTACTGATCAACGATGTGCCTGAAACCGGATTCAGCATTAATACGATTGACGGACGTCGTTCGGAATTTTTTGCCATTGATTTGAAAGTGGATGAACTGGCGGTGCCCAAGTTCGGCGACGAAGCAAAAGATAAAGAGCTGGAGGAGATCATGAAATCTTATCCCTATAAATACAAACTGATGGAAGCAGGCATGTCAGAGAGCGAGATGCGGAAACAAGGGATGATGTACGTGCTTCGCTTCGTGCATGCGCGCGACAAAGTAGCCAAGAATGTGTTGGGTTATGACATGACAAAGTCGCAAAGCGCCATCGTTTCGGTAACCTACCCTGACACACAACCGCAGCTCAAGAACATTCCGGCCAACACCGACGTTTATAAATTTTATTTCAAACATATCGATTCAGGTAATGTTTTTCTCGGAACCAAATGGGATGCCGACCTCACGTGGCAACAAGCACTCATCAACCAACTAAAGGGTTTCAAAGCTGAGCTAAAAATCAACTAACAGCCGCTTGCCTCTGTGCCATGGCGTTGTAATTTGTGGATGTAAGAACCACACGAAGTTTACGGTAACACAACGCTATAAACTTATTTATTTTATACGTTGAAAATTTACGGGCATGAGGCGGCTATTCTTTTTCTTCACCATGAGTTGTGTCGTTCTGGCGGCACCAGCACAAAAGAGATCACTTTACCCCACCTGGACTCCCATGCCATGGACGGAGGGCAGGGTGATCATGGCAAACAATGACACCATATATTGCTTGCTGCGATACGAGCAAATAATCCCGGAAGGCACCTTACAGATCGTGGATGGCGACCATGCTTTTACGCTCAAACCGGAGGACGTAAAATCGTTTTATTTCTTTGATCCTGCGCAGGGTCGAGAAAGACTATTCTATACCCTTCCAACTTCTTCGGGAACAGGACAAGAGAAACCTCATTTCCTGGAATGCTTATACGATGATCAAATACTATCCATACTCAGTCACAAGACCATGGGCTTTGCATACGATTATATGGAATTCAGCCCGTTTAAACGCAAAACGCCTGTGAACAAAAGGTACTTGCTTGACGTCCATACGGGCAATTTGCTGCCCCTTTCCCGCGAGAATGCCTTACGCTTTTTGGTCGACAGAAAAGCCGAAATTGAGGCATTTATTCGCAAAAATGGCCTTAAATTCAAGAAGGTATCTGACTACATCAGCGTGTTTGAGTACCACAGCTCTCTGTAAACCCCTTCAAAAAATCCCGACTTATTTTTTTCTCCTGACATAGGGTTGACAGGGTGCTCAGTTTTCTTTGAGTAGTAATTTCAACCCATGGCTACCATTGAGGATTATATTTCAGCCTTGCCAAAAGACGAGCAGGTGATCATGAAACGCCTCCGGTCGTTGATCCTGGAGATCGAGCCACGGGTAGAAGAAAAAATCAATTACGGCGTACCGTACTTCACCCGACATCGCATGCTGTTTTTTTTGTGGCCCGGCACAATCAGCGAATGTGGTAGTCACCACGACCGCAAACCCGACGCTCCCAAAGTCACCATGGGCTTCTGTCACGGCAATCTCCTCTCGAACGAGCAACGGTTGCTGGCCAGCGATGGTCGCAAACAGGTTTACGTGATACGGTTTTTCTCGCATGCTGACATCAACGAACCTGCGTTGCGCGAAATCATCCAGGAGGCCGTAATTGTTGATCAGGAATTTCAAAAACGCAAACGCTGATGTTATGGCTGAACCGCTGAAGAATATGTACAATCCCCAGTTCTTTGAAAAACTTTGTCCGGTCCTATGCAAGTCGATACCGGGTTTCGACTGTCGTGATTTTATTTTCAGAATATTCAACAACACCTGGCCCGATCTGGAGTTGAAACAGCGCGTGAGGCAGATCGCGCAGGTGTTGCATCATTTTCTACCCGCAGATTTTGGCCAGGCCTCTCGTGTGATCATCAGGCTGGCTCAAAATCTTCGGCAAGCCGATACGAAAGAACAGGGATTTGCCTTAATATTCCTTGCCGACTACATTGAAGTGTACGGCCTCGATCACGTTGATGAATCGCTGCAAGCCATTGAAGAAATCACCAAACTGGTAAGTGCCGAATTCGCCATTCGTCCCCTAATTGCGAGGTATCAAGAAAAAGTAATGAAACAAATGTTGGCATGGTCAAAACATCCGGATGCCAATGTTCGGCGGTTGTCGAGCGAGGGGTGTCGTCCGCGGTTGCCGTGGGCCATTGGTTTGCCGGCATTCAAAAATGATCCGTCGGAAATTCTGCCTATCCTGGAGAATTTAAAAGAAGATCCTTCCGAATATGTGCGGCGCAGTGTAGCCAATAACCTGAATGATATAGCAAAAGATCATCCTGAACTGGTGCTGAAGATCGCGAAGCAATGGCAGGGAAAAAACACCAACACCGATTGGATCATCAAACACGGATGCAGAACATTGCTGAAGAAGGGGCATAAGCAGGCACTTGGCCTCCACGGCTTTGATCCCAATCACAGGGCCAGTGTGAAAGAATTGTCGTTATTAAAAAATAAGGTAAAGATCGGCGATTACTTGAATTTCGGTTTCAACTTCGTAAGCAAAGAAAAATCAGCCGTGAACTTCAGGCTTGAGTACGCAATAGATTTCATTACCTCCACCGGAAAAATTTCACGGAAAATTTTCAAAATCGCCGAAGATACATTCGAACCGGGTGAAACTGTTGCGATCAAACGGAAACAGTCTTTCAAAGATTTTACCACCCGCAAACATTTCAAGGGAAAACACTTCCTCACGATTCTGGCCAATGGCAAAAAAGTCGCGGCCGCTGAATTTATGGTTTGTTGAGGATTAGAGCGCTCAAGCAGCGGATCAGAGCGGAAAATCTGGTTGCAAATTTTTAACTTTAATTTCCCTGAATGCGAAATCGACGCAGTAACCATTAAAAGGGAAACGAGGAGTCAGGAACGAGATATGTCACGCACGAGTTATGCCGATCTTCCGCTGCATTATGGCCATGTACCAAAGTGGCTGGCGGAGCGCATGACTTCGCTTGGCGGTGCCATCATTGAAGCGCTGATACTGGAATATGGAAGGCCCGAGGTTCTGAAGAGACTAAGTGACCCACTTTGGTTTCAGGCGCTGGGCTGCGTGCTGGGTATGGACTGGCATTCGTCCGGTATTACCACATCGGTGATGGGTGCTTTGAAGCGCGCTATCAATCCTCGCTCGCACGCACTCGGTCTTTATATCTGTGGCGGCCGAGGCAAGCACTCTCGGCAAACTCCGCAGGAACTCCTTGCTATTGCGAGCAAGACCGGCCTGAATGGTGTTGAACTTGTGCGGTCAAGTAAGCTCGCTGCAAAAGTGGACAACACTGCCATACAGGATGGATTTCAACTCTACCTTCACAATTTTATTCTTACGGCAGAAGGCACATGGGCCATTGTTCAACAGGGCCTAAATGATGCTACGGGCATGGCGCGGCGTTATCATTGGCATTCCACACAATTTCAATCGTATCTGCAAGCCCCGCATGCCGGCGTGACCGGCGAAAACCAGGGTTTGATCCTCAACCTTGCGGACAGCGAGGCAAAAGTTACCCGCGAGGGCATCTTAAAAATCTCTGAAGAATTACCGGCCAAGATGATGACGGAGATCCGCAAGATCATCATGCCTCAGTATCACGAGGTGCGGTCTGCTGACGTAAATCTCAAACGGCTCGGTGCTGTGCTGACGCTGGCACATGAAAAATCGGTGAATGATTTTGAGTCGTTGCTGCTGCTGGAGGGGGTAGGGCCGCGTGCCATTCAGTCGCTCACGCTGGTAAGTGAGGTGATCTACGGAACTCCCTCGCGGTTCACCGACCCTGCACGATTTTCTTTCGCGCACGGCGGCAAAGACGGCCATCCGTTTCCGGTGCCCCTGAAAGTTTACGATGAAACTATACAAGTGCTCAAAACCTCATTGGAAAAAGCGAAGATCGGTTTCACTGACAAACAAAAAGCTGTCCAACAACTTTCCACGATAGCACAAAAGATCGAGTCGAATTTTACACCGCGACCGTTCTTTGACGACATCGTGCAACACGAAAGGGATGAGTCATACAAATTCGGCGGAATGACGGTGATGGGAAGAGCAGAACCTCCTAAAAAGAACAGGCCCCAGCAGTTGAAATTATTTTGAAGCCTTGATCATATCTGCCGCCTTTTCGGCGATCATGATCGTAGGCGCGTTGGTGTTGCCGCTGCTGATGGTGGGCATAATCGAAGCATCAACAACCCTGAGTTTATCTACACCATAGACCTGAAGTTTGGCATTTACGACAGCCATTTCGTCGTTGCCCATTTTACAGGTGCCCACCGGATGGTATACACACTCGGCGCTACGTTGAATGTGGTCTAGTATCTCGTCGTCGGAATTGGTTTTAGCCGGGCAGTGCGTGCGTACACGAAAAGCGTCGAACGCCTCCGCTTGCAGAATCTCCAGCGCCACACGGCAACCGCGCACCATCAATCTTCGATCTTCTTCTTCGCTAAGATATAGCGGATCGATGGCCGGCGCCATGCGCGAATCTGGCGATTCGATTGAAACATGGCCCCGGCTTTTTGGTCGCACCTGCGTGGGCAAAATGGTGTATCCGTCGGTGTGGGGAAAAGTTTTTAAGTCGAATAGATTCGTGGCATAGTCATTACCTGCGTGCGTGGGTGTGAACTGAAGTTGAAGGTCAGGTCTTTTTTCGGCACTCGATGACCTCACAAATGCATTCGCTTCAAGAGGGCCAAGGGTGAGGGGACCTTTCTTAAAAAGAAAATAATTGGCAACGGCCATCCACTGCCGGGTAGTGGACATGTAATGATTATTGGTGATGGGCTTGCGGCATAGGCTACTCACCGCATAGAACAAATGGTCTTGCAAATTCCTGCCAACACCAGGTAATTCTTTTTTGATTTTCACGCCTTGTTTTTTCAGCGTTTCAGCGGGTCCTATACCTGAAACCATTAGCAGCTGCGGCGAACCAAAAGCTCCCGCGGAAAGAATAATTTCCTTTGTAGCATAAACAGCCTGCACGGCGCCACCGTTTGAAAAAAAGTCAACCCCAACAGCAACATCATTCTCGATAAGAATTTGCTTCGTATGCGCACCCGTGATCACCGTAAGATTTTTTCTTGCGATTGCCGGCATCAGGAACGCCCGGGCTGTGCTGTGGCGCCGGGCGTTTTTGATGGTGAACTGCATAAGACCAGCGCCCTCTTGTTGTGCTCCATTAAAATCATCGTTGGCAGGTATTCCCGTTGCCGTACAGGCGGCGACGAAGGCTTCGGCGAGACCAGTTTTATGATGTTGCGCAAATGTAACGTTCAATGGTCCGTCGACGCCATGGTACCTGTTATTGAACTGTTCGTTGTGTTCTGATCGGATAAAATAAGGGAGCACGTCATCATATCCCCAGCCTTCGTTGCCTTGCAACATCCAGTGATTGTAATCTTCCCGATGTCCGCGAACATAGGCCATCGCATTAGTAGAGCTACACCCACCGAGTACTTTTCCTCGCGGATGATAGATCTTGCGATTTTGTAAATGAGGTTGAGGTGTTGTCCAATAACAATTCCAATCCACATTGCTGTGGTGAAGCTTCGGATATCCGCCGGGAATATGGATCTCTGCTTTGTTGTCTTTTCCGCCCGCCTCGATCAGCAGCACGGTGATGCCCGGGTCTTCGGTGAGCCGATTAGCCAGCACACATCCGGCGGAGCCAGCGCCAATAATGATGTAGTCAAACGTCATCATGCAATGAACAAGGTATCAAAACCTTTGCGTTTCACCTTCGTGCAGAACTAAAAATTTGTTTTCTTTGAGTTTGTACTTTTGCATGGCCTCTTTCAGATCAGATACCGGCTCGTCGCAAGCTTCATCTGCCAACGGAAAAGTGCCAAAATGCGTGGCCACGCTTTGTTCAGACTTAACTTCAAAATGAATTCTAACCGCCTCTTCGGGGCATGTATGCACCGGCGACATGAACCACGATGGCTTATAAGCACCTATGGGTAACAGCGAGATTTTCATAGGTCCAAATTTTTCGCCAATCTCTTTAAAGGTTGTATTGTTGTAACCCGTGTCGCCGGCAAAGTAGACGTTTCCTTCACTGGTTTCTAACACATATCCGCACCACAACGTAGCATCGCGATCTAGCGAACCGCGGCCCGAAAAGTGTTGTGCTGGAACAGCCCTGACTCGCACAGTATTACTGATCACCAGTTCATCCCACCAGTCGATGTCGATAGCGCCTGAAATGCGCTCTTCATCCAAAAAAGCTTTTACGCCCAGCGGCGTAACAATCTTGGGATGATGCGCGCCAAAGATCATGCGCATGGTCTGAATGTCGAGGTGGTCGTAATGATTATGGCTCAGCAGCACAAGATCTACTTTCGGAATATCTTCAAACGCAACTCCGGGCAATCTTTTGCGCTGCGGGCCAGCCCAGGTGAAGGGACTTGTGCGCTTGCTCCACACCGGATCGGTGAGGATATTCAGTCCGTCTACCTGAATGAGAAAAGTAGAATGGTTGACAAACGTGATAGCAACTCCGGCATGAACTCTTCCTGGCGGCGGATCAAATTTTTGTGGTTCGGGCAGGTTTGTCCATGATCCGCGCTTGCGCGTCATCATCCACTTGAAAACATCGCGAACGCCCTTGGCTTGGATGCCCTGCGGGTTGATAAATCTTTTTCCGTCGAAGTGATCAGACACAGGGCCCTTGTAGCGAGGGCCAGATAGCATTATGCCAAAGGCGATAACGATCAGTGGACTGGTAACTAAAATAAAAAGGAAAACAACCATACGTTAAAGAAAAAAGAGGAGCTTATAACTCCTCTTGTGTGTAGACGGCCGATGCACTTTGTTATTGCACCATTTTTGCCATTTGTTGCATCGGCAGGGTATTGGCCAGTCGAACAACATCAGCCTCAGTGCTATTGGGCGCTGTAAGTGTTATCAATGTTGAGCCCATGGGTATTTGCAAGGTGTAATCCGTTTGGTTGGTTTCGGTGTTCTCGGATTTTTGGAGCACTCCTTTGTAGCCCTGTACTTTCACCACTTTCTGAGCTCCATCGCCCGAATTGCCAACAAATGGAATCGAAAGAATGGCATTGATTGAACCTACCAATGGAGAATTTCCCATCATGTCAATGACCATAGTTTTGTTGCCGGTACCATAATCGCGGTGTATGAGCACGCCGGCGAGGCCGGTATTGGCTGTGACATTGTCGCTTTTGATGTTAGCGTTCATGGCATCCATTTTTATCGGCAACATTTTCAACACTTCTTTGCCGATGGCGATGTCGAGATCATTCAGCATCTGCTGCATAGCGAAGCGGGCATCCTCGAGGTTGCCACCCGAATAAGAGGAACGTGCTGTAATGAGGTTCTTGTTAAAATCCTGTGCGCTGACGAAGGCAGACACGTTGACAAGAAGTAGAACTGCAATTATATTTTTCATGTGGATTTCAATTTAAGTGAGACTACTGCTCGCCTAGCATTTTTTTGATGCCATCGATATCGAAGACATTCGCGGCGCTCATTATTTCCTGTTCGGAAGCGAAGTTCACACCCTCCCAAACAATAAGAGACGTTTGTCCCAGCGGAACACTAAGTTTGTAACCCATGCTCTCATCATACTCGATGATAGCTTTATAACCTTTCACTTTTGTTTGTTTCCAGTTTTGTTGTCCGCCTGTAGTTTGTGCGTAACCGCCACTAGCGAGGTACATATTTACGGCCGACATCCATGCAGAATTGTTGGCGACGGTAGTTCGCAGTTGTTTATCGCCTTTCAGGTACGCTCTTTGTATAGTAAGCCCAGCCCAACCCCAGCCCGTGCTTGTTACCTGGTCGGCGCTTTCATTTTTCGGCAAACCGCTCACACTTTCAGGAAGCGACTTCAATACTTTTTGTCCGATCTCCATTTCCACACCCAACATGGCTTGCTGCACGGCGTAACGTGCTTCTCCATAACTTCCTGCTTTGAATGCCACTTCGGCGTCAGCAAGATTTTGCTTCACATCCGGTGGTGTTGAGATAAGGCCGCCTCCGCCCTTGTTGGTGGGATTGTTTCCTGAATTCGGGTCGTTGCTGCCGGTATTCTGTTGGTCGTTGGTGCCGACGCCGGTTTTCTGTTCTACTTTTTTCTCTAGCGCTTTTTCCGCTGCCTGTGATGCTTTCTGCTTCAATTTGCCGACCAGCCCCTGAGCATGCACCGGGCACACCAGAACGACAGCAGCAAAGCCTGCCAGTAAAATTTTCATTCTCATAGTCTGATGAATGGATTGTTTAGATGGCCAAGTTAGCAAGAACGCAATCAATTTTCATCAACTCAAAATCAAATTTCACGTCTAAAATAAATCGGGTTCAAACATTTAACAGCCGCCTGACAAAAGCATGGATTAATTTTTTTAATGTTGCTTATAATATCCAAATTCGTACGCATGATGGTAAGAAGGGTACATCAAATCGACGTTTGCCATTGGTTGCGTATGCGTAGATTGTTATGGCCCGATTGTGCCACACACGATCACGAGGCCGAAATGAAATTATGGCTGGCCAACCAGGAGCATTTTCCGGTTTTTGTTTCCGACCAACCAGATGAAGAACTCACGGGTTTTCTGGAAGCTTCCATCCACGAAGAAGATCCGGGCGATCCGACGTCGACGGTAGCTTACATCGAAGGGTGGTATGTTGAACCAGCGTTTCGCCGAAAAGGCATCGGGAAAAAATTGGTTCATCACACCGAAGAGTGGGCACGGTCCAGGAAGTTCCGCGCCATCATGTCCGGCACTGAAATAGATAACGCGTTAAGCATTCTGGCCCATCGCCAGCTTGGTTTTGTTGAAGTTCATCGCTCTGGCAATGAGGTAATCTTCAAAAAGCAGTTGCAATGAAAAAAGAAAAGGCGATCCCGTTTGATTTTGTGCTCGAGGAATTGCATCGCGCAGATCCCATCGTGAAGCCCATGTTCGGGTGCCACGCTGTGTATATTCAAAACAAGATCGTATTCATTCTGCGTAAAAAAGACCAAGCGGTCTATGACAATGGTGTTTGGGTAGCCACTGTGCCCGAGCATCATCAAAGTCTTCGTAAGGATTTCCCGTCATTACGATCTATCAAAATATTTGGTGATGGAGAAACTGGCTGGCAAAACATTCCGCTGGAATCAGATGATTTTGAAGCGTGTGTGCTAAAGGCCTGCGCTTACGTTTTGAAAGGCGACGCCAGGATCGGCAAGATTCCTAAACCAAAAAAGAAAAAGTCACCGGATCAAAAAAGTTAATCTACTTTACTGAACGTGATTGCTATATTGGTATAGTAAACTGCAGTAATGCCCTCAAAACTGGAATCCGTACCCACGATAAGCCAAAGTTCACCATTGCTATTGGTCCTCACCGATTTGGGTCTGTAGTACGACGAATTGCTTCTGGAAACCAACGCATAGGGAACAGCGCCTTCAGTTACTGCGGCTGTGCCAATGACGGTCATATCCTCCCCACTTGCACTTTGAAAACCCTTGTCAAGGTTGAGCACATAGTGGTCGTCAACCACAACACTTTTCGGCTGAAATGACGTAGCGCCAACCTTCAAAAATACATTTTCAGGTGCGGCAGGACCATTGGAATCCAAGTTTGTCGGGAAGGTCTCTGAGGCCATTTCAACTTCAAAGCTGACAGTGTAATCCGTATCGGGGGCGAGGTCGGTAATCTTTTTCCGGATATACATAAAAAGCTCTTCGCTGCGGTTGTGGCCCGACAACATAATGGCTTTTCGGCCTGCCGGATCGGACGGCAACGCGGTATAGGCATATTGCAATTGATACAGTGAAGAATCAGATTTCCCGGCAGGATATTCTGAAAACCCCGGTTGCCAGTCGTGAGTGTTTTCGTCAAAATCAAACGAATAAGAGAAAATCAAAAACTTATCTTCTGCAGACTCCAGTGCGCAACCCTCAGCGATCAACACCGCCAAAAACATCAAAAATCTATGGAACAACTTCATATCTTTCACTTCATTACCATAGACACGGGAGCACGTCTAAAGGTTGTAACACTGGTTTAGGTGAACTCCAAATTTCGGCAATCCAAGATCATAAATCCAAGATCATAGAAGAATCCAGTCATCTGGCATCGGAGATCAAGTATCCGCATCAGGTGTTCCCGGTTTCACCGCTAATTTTATGCACTTTACACTAAATTTTAGGCCCTTCCGTCTTTTTTAATGAACCAGTATTTTTTGTTCATCGTTTCACCCTCATAACCATTTTTACGATGCAAATTTTTACCGCGCAAAAGCAATTCCCTTTCAAATCTGTTCTCACCCTCCAATTGCTGGTGGAATATTGGGAGAATGCCATTCAAACTGGTAAAGTTCCGACCTTTGCTGCCTCGTTACAGGAAGCGCTGGACAACGCGCAGGAACTCAAAGGACCCATCGAAGACCTTGCTATACTGGAAAAACACCGCGACCTGATCAATTTTCTCATGACCGCGGCCATCCCGGCGGCACAAAGCGAATATGAACTCACCGCGGCAACTATTCCGTTCCAATTTAAATCGATCTATTCCAGTAATCTGCTCAAACGCACTTTTGATTTCGAAGGACTGGACACTGCACGGGTAAATGCCCCCGGAAATAAAACCTTGGTCGGAAAAACGATTCATGCATGCTTGCTGGTGCTCAAAGAATTTTACCATGTGGATATCCCTTTCGATAAACCTATATTATTTACTATCCCTGACAAAAAAACTGGGCTGGACAAGGTTTATAAAGTGGAGATCGGCAGACAATTTTTCAAGATCGTACCCAAAGTCGAGCCGAAACCAATCGATGCGAAGGTGATTAAGTTCCTGACAGAAAAAGTTTATGATGTCGATCTGCTGTTGCAATACATCAGACCGGAAGACTACGAGTTTCACGGTTTCATGATCTTCCACATGGTTGACATGACCGAGCAGGAAATGGTATCGTCAATCAAATATGATCTATTGCAAAAAAATGCGGTGACCCGCAAAGAAAGTTTTTCGCAGATCCAGCAGAAAATGCGCGCTATTTTCGGTATGCCTGATATTCAACTTGGCATCGCTTTCCTTGATCCCAACAATAACATGATCACGGCAAGCGGCGTAGGCGAAGAGTCGTGTAGCAGTCTGGCTGACAGTCGCGGTACCAACATCGATTGTCGCGATTACTCCGGCTCTATCTACGAAAGAAGCTGGACCGAAAAACGATACATCACCATCGAAGACCTGACTACCTATCCTTACCAGAGCAATGTCGAAAAAGTGTTGCTGGCCAAGAACGTGAGAAGCATCTTGCTTGCACCACTCATCGACGATAACGAAACCATCGGCATGCTGGAACTGGCTACACCAACGGCCGGAAAATTGAACCCGTTGCGCGCCACCAAAGTAGAAAGTGTGCTACCAATGTTCACGGCGGCGGTAAAACGCGTGAAAGAAGAAATGTCTACAGAAGTAAGGGCCATTATTCAGGAGGAGTGCACCAACATTCATCCCACGGTGCAGTGGCGGTTTTTTCAGGCGGGTGTTAATCTGATGAACAAGCGCAGGACCGGAGAAAAGGCTGCGCTGGAAGACATTGTGTTCAACGATGTATTTCCATTATTCGGTCTCGCCGATGTACGCAACTCTTCGACCGAAAGAAATGCAGCAATTCAGCATGACCTGCAACAAAATCTTAAGCTGGTAAAAGATCTTATGCAAAAGATCAACACATCTAAAAAGCTTCCATTGCTTGATGAAACGATCTATCGCACCGAATTGCAACTTCAAAAAATAAATCATGGCTTAGCTTCAGGCGACGAAAGTAACGTACTCGAATTCCTAAAGCAGGAAGTTAATCCTATTATCCAACATTTTGACGGTGACGCGGAATTTCAAAAGATAATCGCGCGGTATAAGAATAGTCTCGATCCGGTATTTGGTGTGGTCTACAAACAAAGAAAGGGCTTCGAAGAAAGTCTGAGCATGATCAATAAAATGATCGGAAGTTACCTGGACGAAGTGGAGGATACAGCTCAGCAAATGTTCCCGCATTACTTCGAGAAGTATCAGACCGATGGCATCGAATACACCCTTTACCTGGGAAGCTCACTAACACGCAATAAGAACTTCGATCCTTTCTATCTGAAAAATTTCCGCTTGTGGCAGTTGCTCATCACCTGCGAGATTGACCGCCGAATGGGCCACCTGAAGCCTAGGTTGAAAAACAACCTCGACATCACACAGCTCATCCTTGTGCACGACCAATCGTTGTCTATCCGGTTCAGGCCCGATGAAAAACAATTCGACGTGGATGGCGCCTACGACATCCGCTACGAGATCGTAAAGAAACGGATCGACAAAGCTCAGATCAAAAACACTGGCGAACGTTTAACACAACCTGGTAAAATAGCCATTGTATACAACCAGGCGAAGATTGAAGAAGAGTACAAACGTTATTTCGAATACCTCATCGCCAAAAAACTTATCACTCCCCACGTAGAAGAGCTTGAGCTGGAAGAATTGCCCGGCGCCACGGGGTTGAGAGCGTTGCGTGTCGAGATCCTTAAGGAAAACAAGTATGCCGCAGCGAAAAAAGACGATCTGTTGCGTAATATTGAAGAAGCTTTGAGTATGCAATAAAATTTTATAGGCTCCTGATCGTTTCAAATTCAAAAACAGGTTATGAAGTACAGCATTGTCTTGTTGCTCTTTATACTGACCTCTTGCAAAGAGGTGTCTTTCCAACAGCCTCAACCCAAAGACCGGAAGGCCCTTCACCAGGTGCCGAAAGATCTTCAGGGAAAATATCTCACTATTCAAGACAACGGCGAACTGTCTAAGGACACCGTTATCATTACCGCCAACGGTTATCGCTTTGGTTACTACGAGCCGGCAGAACGAGCGGCCGGCAACGATGAATACGAAGTGGGCGTGTTGAGCGACACGCTGGTGTTGAAGTCTTACAAGGGATATTATTTCTTAAACGTCAACGAGAAACCGGAGTGGCTGTTGCGAGTGCTGAAGCCCGAAAAAAGCGGCGACCTGGTATATATGGCTCTCGAACAAAAGGATGTTGATTTTAAAAGTTTTCTAAAAAGACTTTCCGCCGAGATTCGTGTCGATTCCGTCGTACTAAAAGAAGAAACCCTCTATCAGATCGATCCCACGCCCAACCAACTGATTGATCTGATCGAGAAAGGTTACTTCTCGAAAACATTGTTGAAAAAAATAAAATGAATCGCATTAGGCCAGGGGCGCCTGGGGACCCTGATCAAGATTGGGTGGATTCACAAACGGCGATGCTTGCTGATGCAGGCGGATCGCATTTCTGGAGAGCACCAACCCGATGACCAAAGAAATGATGGCGCCAATCCAGATACCAGCCCAGATTCCCCTCACTTGCGCAATAAACCAGAAGTAATCGTACGCACCGTGGAAAAACGTTGCGCTTAATAAAGCCACCACACCATAATAAAGCTGCCTGTTGTGCGTGAACTTTGCTTTTCCAAGGAAGTAGCCCATCATCACGGCAAATGTGGCGTGGGCAGGCACTGCGGTGAACATTCTGAGTATGCCGGTTTCAAAACCATACTGGAAGACATACAGCACATTTTCCAGCGTAGCAAAACCCATGCTCACCATCACGGCGTAAACAATACCATCAAATGGTTCGTTAAAATTTTTATTGGGAAACAGAATAAATCGAACGAAAACAAATTTGCTGAATTCCTCTACCAATGCAACTTTGAAGAAGGCTGAAAAAAATTCATCGACAACGTCTTGTTCCTTAAGGATAAGAATGAAATCTAATGGAAAGCTAATGGCCAGGGTGAGAATGGCGCTTAACGTACCATAGAAAAAACTGATCATCAACAAGGCCAGCGGCTCACGTTCATGCTTGTCTTTCAGATAAATGTACAGCATGATGGCTCCTCCCGGAGCCAACGCAATACCGAGCAGTCCGATAGCGTCCATGTTTAGCCTTTAAGGGTTCGTCTATTCTATCTTTTCTTCAACCTGATCCATCTTGTCGTCTGTATACTTGCCAGAGGTGGCGTATACGATCTTACCTTGCGGATCGAGTACGAAGAAATAAGGAACGTCTTTCTTTTCAAAATCGAGGGCTTCTTTATACGTTTTTAGTTCACCCTTGTAAAACAAAAGATAGGGTAATAATTGTGGATCGATATTTTTCATGGCCTTGCGTTTCGCTGTGCCCGTGGCCGCTGCATTGATGCCCGTAAACATGGGTACGAAGTAAACATTTACGTCGTAGGCGAAGCCCGCCATCAACCCTGTGGTTTTCTGAACAAATTTCTCGAACACGGGCTGGAACCATGAATTCAAATCGTCTTCCGATTTTTTTGAGTACGCCAGGCCAACCAGGGTGTATTTGCCTTTTACATCGTGTGGCAATTTCACTTTTTTATCTTCTACGGTTTCAGCCTCCATGTCCGGAAAAACTTTGCCAACAACTTGTGCAAACGACGTGTCTTGGATTGCGAAGCAGATGAGAGAAAGAAGAATTAGTTTTTTCATAGGTTTAATGTTGAAGTTACGAATAACCTGAGCAATATGTCCTTCGTAAAGCAATTTTGTTACCCCATTTCGATATGACGGTTAAAGAGCACTATGACAAGCATTTGGGAAATTTCTATTCCTGGATGGCCGGAAATTTTGAAGAAAAACAGGCTGAATACGAGCGCTATTTCAGGTCAAATGAAATAACAGCTTTTCCGGGCGGAAAAAAAGCGCTGGACCTTGGGGCGGGGCATGGAATTCAATCCGTGGCGCTGGCAAAACTCGGTTTTCAGGTTGTCGCCGTTGATTTTAACGCGCAGTTACTGCAAGAATTGCGTGTTAACGCGAAAGGTCTTGAAGTCGATGCCGTCGAAAGCGACATAGTTGACTTCTTACGACACACCGAACAACAATATGATGTCATTGTGTGCATGGGTGACACCCTCACACATCTCGAAACTTTCAGTCGCGCGAAAGAATTGATCCATTTTATGACAAGCCGGACCACCCACGGAGGAAAAATTGTTCTGGCATTCCGCGATCTCACGCGTGAACTAAAGGAGGAACAAAGATTCATCCCCGTCGCGCAAGACGATAAACGAATACTTACCTGCTATCTCGAATATTTTGCATCGCATGTGATGGTTCACGATATTCTACATGAAAAAGAAAACGGAAAATGGGTGCAGAAAATAAGCGCTTACCCTAAACTCAGAATTTCACCCAGCATGATCGAAGAAGAGTTGAAGGGAAATGGTTTGGTTAACATCAAATCGGAAACAATCAATCGAATGGTCCACCTCATTGGAATGACGAATGACAAATAAAAAAGAAAAAGAACTGTGGAACGACGGGGTCTTCTAAAAACATTCTGACGAAATCGCCAATGACAAATTGAAAACCGAGCCATAGTCAGCCGACATGAAACTAACACAAAGTATTTCGAAAGCCAGGAGAAAACTGAAACATTAGACGGTGACCCAGCTCGAGATCTCGTCGGCTGGTTTTCTTCTTCCTTCGGGATAAACTTTGGCCGGCATGCCGATGTGGAAGAAACCTAGCAAACGGTCTTCGTTGTTAAGTCCGAAAATAGTTTTGGCTTCTTCAAAATAGGTGACACCCCCCGTACTGAGGTAGCAACCAATTCCGTAGGCCGCCGCCGTAAGGTACATATTCTCAACAGCGCAAAACACAGCGCCGATCTCCTCCACTTCCGGTATCGATTTTTTTTCGTCGCGCTTCATGCCGATGGCGATGATATGTGACGACAACATGGGTTTCGTGAGCAGGTTATTATACCGGTCTTCTTTAAAAGTGCCATCGGCGGTGGTCACACTTTTGTAAACATCGGCTTGCGCTTTGGCTAGTGTGATGAGCCCGGCGCCGGTGAACACGATAAATCGCCAGGGCTGTGTCATTTTGTGAGTGGGCGCCCATCGGGCATTTTCAATCATTTGTTTTACAATGACATCTTCGACTTTTTCGCCGGTATAATCCTGTTGAAAAGTGGATCGTCTTTTGCGTACTAACTCGTTGACCATGTCGATATAGGCAGTCATTCTTTCTTAAATATTTATCTTTGTCTAAACCCCAGGTATGAAAAAGTTGATTTTTTTAGTGCTGGTGCTCTCTTCGTGTGCACCGATCTATGTGCCAAACGTACGCAACTCTCCAATGTTTACAAAGGGTGGCGAATTTCAGGGCACTATCCAGGTAGGCAACGGACTTGAGTTGCAAAGTGCGGTATCGGTTTCCAATCATATCGGTCTGATGGGAAATTATACGTACATCAACCGCGAAAATCTTGACCCCGACGATCCGGAAGATTATCACCATCACAAATTCTGGGAGGGGGGCATTGGTTATTTTCAAAATGACGATGGCATGTTCTTCGAAATTTTCGCCGGCTACGGCAAAGGAAAAGGCTCAAGCTACGGCCAGTATTACTTATTCAGCGATAACGAACTGTCCACGGGAAAATATGAGCGTTACTTTCTCCAGCCCGCCTTTGGATTCAACAAAAAGATAATGAACGTAGCCTTTGTTCCGCGCCTTTCTTTTGTGGATTTTTCAGAATTCTCCCGCGACGGCGTAGCCTATGAAGTGAGTGAAGACCCCAGAATGTTTTTCGAGCCTGCAGTGATCGGTCGCGTGAACATGGCCAACAACAATTTTTATTTTACTTTTCAAGCCGGCACGTCCATCTCCACGAGTGGTTCCAATTATTTCGATCATCGCCCATTCCAGTTATCCACCGGGATCGGCTTTCGCATCGGCGGAGTGAAACCGGAAAAAACAAAACGCAAAGAGCAAAGTCAGGATCTGTAAATACAGCTGAAAGCACAAAGCTGCTTTGTGCTTTTTACCTAGGAAACTGACTCGCGTCAATATTGGGAATCACTTTCAGTGCATTTTTGTAATAGATCTTTTTCAATACGTCGTCAGGTAAATCAAGGCCATACATTCTCCAGAAAGCATGATATTTTTTATGATAGGGGAAATATTCGTCGGCGGTTTCGAGCACGCGGAAATAGGTATTGTATTCTTCGGGTACCCAGCTGTCTTTGCCAAACATCACCCTATCTTGGTATTTGATTAAAAATTCACGTGCTGCGCGAGGTTGACGGCCAAGCTCAGCGATCACTGCGCCGATCTCTGTATACATATTCGGAAACTGGTTCATCAATTCACCAAGTTTTTTCAGATCGCTGCCAAACCAGCCCAGGTGAGCGTTGATGAATTTTGTCTTCGGATGTTTTTTGAAAAGGCTGTGCTGCTCTGCGATGATTGTCTCCCAGGAAACCGGATCCGTATCATGGCGGCGGCCGGGATGTAGTTTCAGTTCCAGCCAACGCTCGTTGTCCTTATCGATCGGTTGCCAGAATTGTTTGGGGTCGGCTGCGTGAATGAGCACCGGTATACCCAGTTCGCCGCATTTTTTCCAGATTGGATCGATGCGCGGGTCGTCTATATGAATTCGTTCGCCCTTGCTGTCTTTGGTAAACATGCCGAGGCTCTTGTAGATCTTTAGTCCGTTGGCGCCTTTTCTCACATCCTCCTCCAGTTGCTTCACCATTCTGCCCTGCCACTCCGGGTCGTCTATGGCCGCAAAGTCCATGTTTGTAAAAACAATAAATCTTTTCGGATTGGTTTTCTGCACGTTCTCCAGCGCCTTATCGAGGTGGTCGGTGCTGCCCCGGCCACGGCCGCTCAGGTTCACCATTACGGCCATGTTCAGTTTGTCCATTTCAGCTGCGAGGTCGTTAAGGTTCTGACTGGGCATGTTGAACTGGTGGTTATGAACATCGATAAACGGATATTTCGCCCGTGTTACTTTATGCTCTGGTACCACCAGCGACGATGGCGGATCATACTCTTCAAAATCCATCTTCATATCCAGGGGCTTTTCCTGCCCGTAGGCCACCGAAACCGCTACCACACTTACAATAAAAATTAACCAGGATCTCTTCATACAAAAGTTTTATACAAGATAACGTGATTGCCGGCAGGGCCGGTCATAATTTCTGTCAGGCGGATTAAACCTTTTGTCGGTGCGGCGATCTAAGAACAAAACGGTTAACATAAGGTTAGTGGTTTCATGAAGTTGGGTGAAAGCCTCCGCCTCCAAGCGGAGGCTTTTCTTTTTAACCGGCTTTTATCGTCCGGCCAGCGTTCGTTTTATAAAGCTGAAATATTCATAAATTGGCTTCCGAAAATGTGGCTATGAAAAATATTCTCACCCTGTTCTTTACCGTCTACTGTATTAGTGCCTTTGCGCAGGATCCTTTGGAAGCCGCCAAAAAGAAATTGCAGGCCAATGATTTCGCCGGCGCCAAGGCCGACCTGACCAAGGTCATTGACAGCAGTCCGAAGAACAAAACGGCACTGAATTTACGCGGACAAGCCCGAGCGGGGTTATCAGACTTTTACGGCGCCATTGGCGACTACAACACCGCCCTTGAAGTTGACTCGACCTTTTCAGAAGCCTTGAACAATCGCGCCGAAGCCAAAATGAGTCTGGGCGATGACAGCGGTGCGATTGCCGATCTGGACAAGGCCATCAAATTCAACTCTAAATACGCAGAAGCTTACACCAACCGTGGACTTGCCAAATACAACATTGAAGATCTGCAGGGTGCGTACTTCGATTTTTCCAAAGCGCTAGAACTGGGCCCCGCAGATCCCGATAAATATTTTAACCGGGGCGTAACCAAAGCCGAGCTTGGAGAGTTCATCAGCGCCATCGACGATTATTCTAAAGCCATTGAAATGGATAAAAATGACGCCGGGCTTTACAACTATCGCGGCGTGGCGCAATACAATGCGGGTAACATCGATGAGGCCATTGCTGATTACGATCAGTCCATCAGGCTCGACCCGAAAGATGCCGTGAAATATGAAAACCGTGCGCTGGCCAAAAGTGCGAAAGAAGATTACAAAGGATCGCTGGAAGATTACAACAAGGCCATAGAATTAAATCCTGAAGAACCGGAGACCTACAATCTGCGTGGTGTTGTGAAATACCATTTACAAGATCATGACGGCGCCATCGCCGATTACACCAAAGCCATTGAACTGGATTCGACCAACCCTGTTTATTTCGACAACCGTGCATTGAGCCGGAGCGAAAAAGAAGATTACACGGGCGCCGTTGAAGATTATTCGTCGTCAATAGAACTGTATCCGAACGATCCGGAGACGTTTTATCAACGCGGTCTTGTGAAAATGAATATGAACAACAAGTACGACGCGTGCCTCGACTTCAAGCGGGCCGAAGAACTGGGCTCTAACGAGGCCAAAGCCGAGATCAAGAAGAACTGTAAATAATTTCTTGTGCCCCTTGAAGATCACACTCATTCTCAACGGCATTTCGCTTCAGAAAAAAATTTTTTACCGAAAGTTTCTTCCGGAACTGGAGGGCGCATTTACGTTAGAATTGCACGAAACTCATTCTAAAAACGATGCTGTTTCGCTGGCGAGCAAAGCTGCCGATCAGTATGTAGACCTTGTTCTGGCTGCCGGTGGCGATGGCACCATCAACCAGATAGTGAACGGCATGCTGCGGGGCCGCGAAAAGGAAACGAAGCTGCCTGCGGTCGGCATCATCCCTATCGGTTCAGGCAACGACTTTGCGCGGTCGGTGGGCATTACCAATGATCCTCAACAAACCATAAAACTTATTCAAGATTTCAAGCCAAGAAAACTTGACGTGGGCAAGATTTATTATACGCCGTTTCCCGGACAAAAAAATACTGAACGTTATTTTGTTAACGTCGCCGATATCGGCATGGGTCCTCAGGTAGTGTCTAAAGTTTTGGACAGCGGGCGCCCGTTTGGGTCGGCGGTGGCTTATTATCAGGCGATCATTTCCACATTTGCGTCGTACCGGCCGATGGTTGTCAAGGCCAAATCTTCTGATTGGGAATGGAAGGGCAAAATGCGAACGCTGGGCATTGCGAACGGAAAATATTATGGCCATGGAATTTGCATCGCTCCCGACGCAAAACCCGACGATAGAATGTTTTCTGTTTTTATCTGTGGAAATGTTTCGGTATTTGATTTCATCCGTTATTCAGGGAAACTGAAGAAAGGCAAATATGTGCGCATTCCGGAAATACAATATCGCGAAACCATCGGCATCGAGCTTACTTCCGAGTCGCCGTGCATGATCGAAGGCGATGGCGAGATACTCGGCCAACTGCCAGCTCGTGTGGAACTCATGTCAAAACAGCTCGATTTTTTAATATAATCGGGATTTTCGAACTTGGTTCTTTGCCCGGAAACTATAAGTATGAACCCAGAATTGCAATCACTTTTTAGTAGGCTCGAACACGAGAGACAAAAGCTCATGGCGGAAGTCTCACGAGTTTCTGCCGAGCGTTATGCGATGAACACAAGAGGCAAATGGTCGATCGGGCAGATCCTCACTCACATGCTTACCGTAGAGCGGCTGTCATTGACTTATATGAAAAAGAAGGCGCTGGGCATCGATCAGTTGAAAAACTCGGGATGGCTGGAGTGGCTCAAGTTAGCGTTCCTGAAAGTATCACAACGACTGCCGATCAAATACAGTGCGCCGAAAGTTGTGGTGCAGCATACTCCGGAAACATTGTCGCCAAACGATCTTGAAGCGCAGTGGTCTGCCTTTCGCCAGGAGCTCAAAGCATTTCTGGAAAGTATTGAAGAAAAAAACCTCCGCAAAAAGATATACAAGCATGCTACTGTCGGGCGCTTTGATGTTTTCCAGGCCTTAGCTTTTCTGCGAGAGCATTATCATCACCACTTACCCCAAATCAAACGCCTTTTGTAATAAAGCCTTAGTTTTAAAAATACTGAATAGTCATTTTGGCCCTCTAACCCCTCCGTATGAAAAATTTTAACTTCCTGTGCCTGCTGTTGTTACTCTGTTCAGGCGCCTGGGCACAACAAAAGTTACTGACCCCAAAGGAATTTCTTGGCTACGAACTTGGCGATCGCTTTACGCGCCACCATCGGGTGATCGAATATTATAAACACGTGGCCGATGTCATGCCCAACGTGGATGTTGTGCAATACGGTGAAACTTATGAAAATCGCCCGCTGGTTTACGCCATCGTAACCTCGCCCGAGAATTTTAAAAACATCGACCAGATCCGACTTGATAACCTTCGGCGGGCGGGTTTGGCAGAAGGTACGCCGTCAGGAGATAAAAAAGCTATTGTCTGGCTGAGCTATAATGTTCATGGTAATGAGTCTAATTCCATGGAAGCCTCCATGCTCACACTTTACGAGCTTTGTAATCCGGGCAACACCAAAACGCAAGCGTGGTTAAAAAACGCGGTGGTCATCCTCGATCCTTGTATCAATCCCGATGGACGCGATCGGTACGCTAATTTCTATAACCAATATGGAAATCACCCGCCGAATCCGAACGGAGACAGCAAAGAGCATCGCGAACCATGGCCCGGGGGGAGGGCCAACCATTATCTGTTCGATCTGAACCGCGACTGGGCATGGGAAACGCAGGTAGAATCCAAAACGCGCATCAAGATTTACAATCAATGGCTTCCGCATGTTCATGTGGATTTTCATGAGCAAGGCCACAACGACCCCTACTATTTTGCTCCAGCTGCAGAACCTTTTCACGAAGTGATCACCCCTTGGCAGCGCGAATTTCAGGTCATGATCGGAAAGAACAACGCCAAATATTTCGACGAACAAGGCTGGCTTTATTTCACCAAAGAAGTGTTCGATCTTTTTTATCCCAGCTACGGCGACACTTACCCGATGTACAGCGGCGCCATCGGCATGACGTATGAACAGGGTGGAAGCGGTTACGCCGGACTAACCATTACAACAGAAACAGGCGACCAGCTGACGCTAAAAGATCGCCTAACCCATCATCACACCGCGGGACTATCCACTGTAGAGATCACAGCAATGAATGCCAGCAAAGTAGTAGATGAATTTCAAAAGTATTTCAGTGAAAACAACAACAGTCCTGCATCGCCTTACAAGACATACGTGATCAAGGGCGATAACAATGCCGATAAACTTCGGCAGATCACCATGTGGTTCGATTCGCATGGCATCAAGTATGGCTACGCCGCCAATGCCAAAGCAAGTCGCGGATTTGAATATCAATCGCAAACGACCAACAATGTGAGCGTCACTACTGACGACATCGTGATCAGCGCTTATCAACCCAAGTCGCGTTTCCTCACAACCATTTTCGAGCCTCAATCCAAACTCCCCGACACACTCACATATGATATCACGGCATGGAACTTAATGTATGCTTACGACCTAAAGGCTTATGCCTTGAACGAACGTCTCAACGTTGGTAAGCCTTATCAACCCAAATCGCCTGATAATGCTTCGATTGCCGACAAACCTTATGCATACATTTTCAAATATCAAAGCCTTGCCGATGTTGAATTGTTGACAGGGCTGATGCAAAAAAATATCCGGGTGCGGTCAGCAGAAAGATCTTTTACCATCAACAATCAGGTGTTTGAAGCGGGTACGCTCATTGTGACACGACGCAACAACGAACACGTTCTCTCTTTCGATGCCGACGTTCAGAATTTAGCTAAAAAACTAGATCGAAAGGTCTACACATCTGCAACTGGTTTTGTAGAGAAAGGAAAAGATTTCGGCTCGGGCGATCTTAATTTCCTAAAGGCTCCCAAAACGGCCATGCTCTTTGGCGAACAAACCTCATCGCTCAACGCCGGCGAGGTCTGGCATTTTTTCGAGCAAATAATTCACTATCCAATCACACAGATCGGTACTGACTATTTCAAAAATGTAGATCTGAAGAAATACGATGTGCTGATTGTACCCGAGGGCTACTACAGAATTTTTGATGAAAGCACGATCGATCATTTGAGCTCATGGATCTCCGGCGGCGGCCGATTGATCCTCATTGGAAACACCTTGAATTACTTCTCCGAGAAAAAAGGATTTAGTCTGTCGCCCTATGCCACAGAAAATGAGCGTACGGAAGCCGAGAAGCGAGAAAAAGAGGCGAAAGAGAAGGAAGGGCTGGCCAAATATGACGAGGCCGAACGCAAGCAACTCTCTGAAGCAATCTTCGGGGCGATCTATAAAATTCAACTTGATAAATCCCATCCATTGGGATTTGGTCTGCGCGACACTTATTTCACTTTAAAAACAGGTGAGCAGCGTTTCGCTTTTCTGGAAAACGGTTGGAATGTTGGCGTCATCAAGGGCAAGGCCAAACCCATACAGGGTTTCGCCGGATTTAAGGCTAACAAAAAATTAGAGAACAGCCTTGTATTTGGCGTAGAGGAAAAAGGAGCGGGCGAAGTTATTTACCTGGTTGATAATCCATTGTTCCGTAGTTTCTGGGAAAACGGAAAAATGATCTTCGCCAATGCCGTGTTTATGGTAGGGCAATAACCCAGACGCAAAGCTTTACGCTTTGTTCGGGTTCGATTTTCTAAGTTCGAGGTTTTCAAACCTAACTTCGCACCTTAAACCAGAAACTTTAAGGCTTCGTCGTAGTTCGGTTCTTGGCCGATCACCGGTACCAGTTCGGTATACGTTACTTTCCCATGCGGGTCAATGACCACGATGGCACGGGCGTGCAGCCCGGCCATGTTTCCATCGAGCATTTTCACACCATAGGTTTTGTCGAATCCATTGTCGCGAAAGTCAGAGAGCATGACAACTTTATTGATGCCTTCTGCGGCACAAAAGCGTTTGAAGGCAAAAGGAAGATCTTTGGAGATGCATAGCACCACGGTGTTAGGGGCGCTGGCGGCCCGTCTATTGAACTCTCTTACCGACATGGCGCAAACGCGCGTGTCTACACTTGGGAAAATATTCAACACTACATTTTTTCCCGAAAATTCCTTCAGGCTTAAATCCTTTAGGTTTACATCAGTCAATAAAAAATCAGGTGCGCCAGAGCCAACAGCGGGCAACTGCCCGGAAGTGTTTACCACGTTGTCGCCAAGTTTCGTTTGTGCCATCGAGTTTATAATCCCTTTTTGTTCGTGCGGCCGCTAAATTAAAGGATTGTTAGCAGAACCAGGCTGGTTTCAAAATTTTTAGGCCGAGCTCTTCAAAAAGGTTGTGGCTGACCGTGTCTTGCTTCAGTTTTTTTGTTCTTACCTTAGTTGTCCACAAATCTGTTCTGGCTAAACCTAGTGCACCCTTAGGGATGGCATGGCACAAACACGTCTTTTATTAAGACCACGATGGTATGAAAACAATATTCACAGTTTCCATTTTACTTGCTGGCCTTTTCTGTGCAAGCTTCGCGCAGCAACCGGATCACACAAATCAAGCACGGAATTTCATTTCATTGCTCGACAAAAAGCTGCGCGATAAAATTCAATATCCTTACGACGACGCCGAACGCTTCAACTGGCATTTTGTGCCCCGCTCACGGAACGGAATCTCATTTAACGACATGAATGTGCAACAAAAAGAAGCAGCCATGGCGCTATTAAGAGCCTCACTCAGCGAACAGGGTTATCTGAAAGCCAGCGGCATTCTGGCGCTGGAGGCCATTTTGCGTGAAGTTGAGGGTCGTGATACAGACGACTCATACCGCGATCCTGGAAAATATTACTTCACCTTTTTCGGCACACCCGGCGCCGACAAGCCGTGGGGATGGCGCGTGGAAGGCCACCATATTTCATTAAACTTTTCTTCGCTCAACGGACTGATCGGTTCTTCGACACCGTCGTTTATGGGGTCTAATCCTGCTGTTGTGCCTCGTGGAGGAGAGAAAGGCAAACAGGTTCTCAAAGACGAGACCGACCTGGGGTTTTCGCTGGTGAACTCATTAGAGAAGGAACAATTAAAGGTTGCATTGTTTTCAGAAACTGCTTTACCTGAAATCATTACGGGCAACAACCGCAAAGCTGAGAATCTGGAACCGAAGGGAATAAGTTATGCAGCACTCAACGACGATCAAAGGAAACTTTTCCTGCAGTTGCTTGACGTTTATGTTAAAAATTATCAGTTCGGTTTTTCGGTCAAGTTGATGGAGAAAATAAAAAAAGCGGGCATTGAAAACCTGAGCTTCGCCTGGGCCGGAAGTCTGACACCAGGCGCCGGACATTATTATCGCATACAGGGCCCGATGTTGCTCATTGAATATGACAACACCCAAAACAACGCAAACCATGTGCATACCGTCGTGCGCGATCTCACCAATGATTTTGCCGAAGATATTTTGAAAGAACATTACGCGAAAGAACATTGAAATTGCTTGAGGTTCGAAGTTCCTGCACCATCTTTTAAAACTTTTACCAGTTTATTAAACTCGTCAGTCGCGCGCGAAAACGGCAGAAATAATACTAACAGATACTGGGTCTTTTTTAATTTTGTCATGGTAGAGCGGTGTTTCGCGAACAATCTGGGATGCACCGCTGAATTTGATTTTCATCCTCCTCTAACTATGGAAAAATTTTTTAAGAGTGAACTATGGGTTCGATCATAATTTCCGGTATCGCATTAAGTCTTCTGTTGTTGAGCCTGATGCTCAGCAAAAAGAAAAAATTGCGCGCCGATAAATTTTTGATTGGATATCTTTTTTATTTCGCGGTGAGCCAAACCTGGTTTTACTTGGAAACCTTCGATGCAATTCAACAGAGTCCCTGGATGCTCATGGGCAGAGGGCTCTACTTGCTCCACGCGCCGATGTTTTTCTTTTACGTGTGTGCGCTGATCCAAAAAAAATTATCGCTCAGGCATTATTCAGCAATGCTTGCTCCCTTCACGATTTATCTCGCTATCTTTTTATACTACAACCAATGGGGCTTTGACAATCATCAGATCTCCGTTGCCAACGGATTGTTATATGAAGATGGTAAACTTTCGGCGATGTGGACGTTCCTCGCTGGGATGTTATTGGCAAGTGATCCGGTATACCTGGTGTTGTATTACGTGTTGCTCAAAAATTACAGAAAGAAAGTATTGGAGTCAGTTTCTTATACCGATCAGATCCATTTAAAATGGTTGAACCTGCTTTTTTACGTTTGGGTTGTGTCGGCGGTAATCCTCATTCCCTTGAGCATGCTCAGTATTGGACGCGACTGGATTCCGATGACGGTGCTGCAAACGTGCGTGCAAATTGCGAATGTGATCTTTATTTTTATTCTCGGATACTATGGCTTTAGGCAGACCACAATTTTTTCTAACCTGGATCTGAAATTTGATGCCGCTGCGCCGCCAGGCAGATCTAACGGCTATGAGCGCTCGGGTCTCAGTCAACAACAAGCAGGTTTGCTTCATTCGCAACTGCTAATACTCATGAAGGAAAAGAAACCGTACCTGAACGGCGAATTGAACGCTGGCGAACTATCAGAACAACTAGGAATTTCTGTCAACTATCTTTCGCAGATATTAAATCAGCAACAGCAGCAAAACTTTTTTGACTTTATCAATAGCTACCGGGTAAACGAAGTGAAAGAGAAGATGAAAGATCCACAATACCGCAATTTTACTTTGCTTGCCATAGCGCTGGAATCCGGGTTTAATTCCAAAACTTCATTTAACACGATCTTTAAAAAATTTACTCAGCAGACACCTTCAGAGTACTATAAATCGGCGGTGAAGAACTAAATAGATTCACGTTGTGCCCCTGCCGTGCCCCTCTCCCGGTGTCATCAATGAGAAACTAGGAAGTCACATGCCAGGCTTCTACAATTCCTCAAAATCTGGTTCGAACCCTTAGGTCCGAACGATTCTATACCAACCCTACTGCATTTTTGCCTGAAAAAATTAGCGAATGTCAGTTGTGCTTGTGTTGGCCGCGTGCCTGTATCTGGTGGCAGGGGTTGCTTATTTTGGCTTTAAGAAACAAGGTTTTAGCCATTTCCGCCATACTATCAGCGAATTGGGTGAATATGGATCACTCCAGTCTAAGGTGGTGAGTTGGGGGCTTTTCCTCCCGGTGGGCGTGGGGCTAATGGCGGTGGCCATTTTGGGCAGTTCTGTCGTGGCTGGTTTGGCAGCCTCCATAGGTACTGGTTATATCGTAGCCGCATTTTTTCCCTGCGATGTGGGGTCTCCAATGATGGGCACCTGGAGGCAAACTATTCACAATTTAGGCGGTTTTGCACAGTACGCTGGCGGGGCCTACTTCATTTATATCGCCTCGCAACCCTTATTTCCTTTGCTCAGGATCGCTTCTGCATTAATTTTTATCTGCTCTTTATTGTTATCGATAGAAAGCCTCCCTCTCCGCGGCCTGGTTCAGCGATTTGCAGAAGTGCTGTTATTCTCGGTCACGATCTACTTGACCATTAACGTGTAATCAATCATTCAAATTATTCCCCAATATAAATCATGAAAAGAAAGTCACTTTATTTGATCCCTTCGCTGGTCATGCTTATTTGTTTCTATTTCTCTTTCGAACCTGTATTGATACACAATGTGGGATGGAAGGATTTTATATCACGCGAAATACCTGCGATCCAAAAAACCTCCGATGTTGACACTTTTTATGCTCGCGCCATTGATAAGTCGGAGCAAATACTACAAGATGCGTTCACTGAGCTTCCCGCTCCGGCCATTTCGGTAGCGGTTGGCATTGACAATAAAGTGGTGTGGGCTCGTGCGTTGGGCAGCAAAGACATCGATAGACAAGAGAAGGCCGATGTCAATACATCGTTCAGGATCGGCAGTACGTCTAAAACCATAACATCGGTTATTTTGGGCCGTTTGATGGAGAAGCGGATGCTAGATCTCGACAAGCCGGTTCAGCAATACGTGCCCTATCTCGGCGGCTTGCAGGAGCCTATTACATTGCGCCAGCTCGTATCTCATTCGTCGGGTGTTCGCGAATACGAAACTTGCCTGTGTTTTCCGATATGGGAGTACTTCAGCAACGATCGCCACGAAACCATCCGCGAGAGCATCGACATGTTTCAACATGATCCCTTGTTGTTTAAACCCGGAACTCAGTTCTTTTACAGCTCTTACAACTTCACCCTTTTGAGCGCGGCGATGGAAGAGACTACCAAGAAAAATTTCCTCGACATTGCGCACGAGGAGGTCTTCATTCCACTACAAATGGAAAATACTTCGGGCGACTACGCCGACTCCACCATAGAAAATCGTGCAACATTCTATGAAGTGCTGAGGGGAAAATACAAAAAGGCTTATTCAGTAGACAACAGTAACAAATGGGCAGGAGGTGGTTTCATTTCAACGCCCACTGACCTCGTAAAAATGGGTAATGCAGTTCTCCACTATTCGATCCTGAATAAGGCCACAGTAGATTCGTTGTTTACACCGCAGCGACTGGCAGACGGCTCCATCAACGAGCAGCATTACGCCCTCGGATGGAGAGTCAACAAAAAGAAAAAGATGTTCGATGGAGAAAAAGAAGTTTACGTTGTCCACCACGGTGGCACCGCCATGGGCTCTACTTCTTTTCTGGTCTTGTTCCCGGATTATAAAATTTCTTTGTCTCTTCTAATGAACCGTATGAAACCAGAAAACTTCGAAGATTTTTCCCGTTATGCTTTTAAAATTGCTGAAGCCTTCATCGAAGAGCTAGAAAAACAAGACAGCAGTTATTGACGGGAGAAATTCAGGCGAGCGGCTTTATCGAGCTAAATCTCCCCAAACCGGGGAACTATCTCCACAATCCAAGGGCTGAACTGGCAAGCGACACGTCTTTAATGTCTGCCAAAACCACAAAAATAGAACGGTCTTGTGATGACGGGGGTGGCGTAGAAGATGCGAAACGAAACGCGACGTCGCCATACATTATAAGGATATAACCCGCTTCGGACTTTGTGCCGTCGCTTAGCCTGAGCACAATTTCCTGTTTTTCTTGATAGGCCTTTCTGAGTTTGCCTATTAAGATCTTGCGTTCACTGATGATTACGGGTTCCTGATTGTTCATTTGGGGTTGATCTTACTAAGTTCAATCGCCACAATTTCCATACCCAATGCATTTCATCGGTAAAATTGAGTCGTTCTCCTCTATTAACGTCCTCTCGTCCGAAAAATGAAAAGACTATGAAAAATCAAAAACAGTTATTTTTTTTTACCAATTTCTCCCAGGTGTGTAAACTTAAAGCCGCTTTCATATTTGAGTCCGTATCCGAGCATACGATCCATTGCGGCGTGGGCGAACAAAATCAATCCGATGAATTGGACCCACGTGTTGTCAGTTGTCAAACCGAACAATCCGACGGCTATTGCCACCGCTCTGTGATGAAAAAGATTATAACTAAAAGCGCCAATTCTGTTGTTAGCAACATAGCCTATCATACCCACATCGGGCAACAGAATACAGCCTGCAAACCACCACCAGCTCAATTCGAGTTGAGGAAATAACAATACACAGGCTGCAAACATCGCAGCTTCTTCAACCTTGATCAGTGCGTTCATAAAATCGGTAAGTAAGTAAAGAATTAAAGTTCTATCAGGTAGAAAGTGTCGCAAGAGAAATGTCCCGTGCTGCCAAGTGGTCCGGGGATCTTTTTGAACCCATTCTTTTCATACAAGCGCATGGCATCCTTCATGGTATTGAATGTTTCGAGATAACAATATTCAAAACCTATTTGTCGAGCGGCCAGGATACATGCCGTCAACACTTTTTGTCCGAGGCCTTTTCCTCGACCTTCTGGCAAAAAATACATTTTCTTGAGCTCGCAGGTGTTTGGATCACCGCCCGCCAATGGAGCAACACCACCTCCACCAACGACCCGGCCCTGATATTCACAAACAACATAATGACTGCGGGGTTGTGAATAGGTGCCGAACATGTCGTCTACTTCTTTGTCGTGAATGGCGAATCCGGCGCCACTAGCGCCAAACTCGGGCATCACCGTTCGAATGATATTGGCAACCTGGGCGTTGTCGGCCTGCGTAAGTTTTCGAATGGTATATTCCAATGGATTCTATTTTAGTACATCCCTATAAAACTGCGCGACGTCCTTTTTAAATTGAATCAGCGACGGTTTGTGAATGTACATCATGTGACCGGCTTCGTAAAAGGTTTGTTGAATATTGTTCTTCAACGTGCCTTCAAGAAACATGTGTTTCACCGTGTAGTCGGTAGCGAAATATGGAGTTGCCATGTCATAATACCCGTTGCAGATCAGGATCTTCAGCGAAGGATTTTTCGTCATGGCCCCTCTTAAAGTTTCGGCTACGTTAAGGAACTGATTTTGAACATTGCCATAATTCCAGGGTCTCACCCTTCCGGTGAGTATTTCATAGGGAATATCATTTTGATACTTCAACGTTCTGCGGATGTGGTCGTTCACGGCCATCGTGTAGGGACCATAAATGGCGGCGTTATAACTCGGGTCAAATTCATACGATTCCCCCACCTGATCGTAATCTGTTGCCGTAAACCGGCCATCCAAGCGCCCCACGGTTTTCCCTTGCGTGCGCAGTAGTTCTTTCGTGAACCGGTAGTCATCAATGCGAAGATTGGCTCCCAACAGGTACTCTCTTGTTAATCCGGTATAGCGGCTCAGACGATCGGCAATCATTTGTTTCTCTTGCAGCGAAAGATTATCTCCCTTCATCAGCGCCAGGGTGTATTCATTCAGCGCAAATTGTTCTACTTCCGTTAAAAGTTTCTTTAAGTCAGTGAATTGAGAATCTAATTTCCTGTGAAACCAGGCCATGGCCGAATACGTGGGCAGAAACAGTGCATAGGGCAGATCGTGTCCCCTATAAAAATCGCCTGTGGCAAAATTCAAAATGGCTGAACAAGCACCAGGCCGTTGAGGTACATGCCATAGCGATCCTGAAGATGACCCGCAAGACCAGCAGCTCGCGTGGTGCCATAACTTTCACCTGCCAAAAACTTGGGCGAACTCCATCGCCCGAATCGTGTGGTGTAAAGATGAATGAAGGCTCCAACTGATTCAATGTCCTCTGTAAAGCCAGTGAATTCTTTCTTCTCCACGCCTTCTTCCGGACGACTATAACCTGTCATTACGGGATCAATAAAAACCAGGTCAGTTTGATCGAGCCATGAGAATTCGTTGTCTATGATTTTATAGGGTGGTTTGGTGGCGCCTCCGAAATCGGTCATTTCGATGCGCCTGGGGCCAAGCGCACCCATGTGCAACCAAACGGAAGAAGAACCGGGGCCCCCGTTGAATGAAAAAGTCAAAGCTCGTTTTGAGATGTCTGCGACAGCATCTTGCGTATAAGCGATAAAAAAGATCTTCGCTCTGGGCTTACCGCTTTCTTCTCGCAACACCATATAGCCTGTTGTCGCTGTGTAGCTGACCGCAACTCCGCCAATCGTCACCTTATGTTGCGTGACCACGAGTGGCGGATCACTGGTATTCCAGGTTTTCGTTTCACTCTTGTTGTCCTGCGCCGAAGCCAAAATGGTCACAAGCATCAGCAAAAGAATCCATACTTTTCTCATCTTACCGGTGGGGGTTAATCCAATTTGTTGTTTCCGCCTTATTTTGTAATGACTGCGGGAATGCTCTTTTCCTTAAACATGGCGTTGTAAGCCGCAATATCTATGGATTGAAGATCGCTCATTTGTTGTCTGAACCTCGCCCATTCTTTTTCGAGGTCGCTGAACCGGTCGCGAGCGCCTTGCGTAACTCTTGGATCGTGCACATCTACTACGGCCCGAAGATTAAAATACTCGGCGTTGAGTTTGCTGGGCCAGTTGATCACATCCTGAAAATTTTTCTGCCGTGGTTCTATGAGGTTGGATTCCCACTGGTCGATTTTTTTGATCAGGTCTTTTCCATTCTTCACCAGGTCTTTGGCATTGGCGTTGTCTTTCAGCATTTCGTTGTATCCTTCAATTTGCTTTTTCACTTTTCTCATAGCGTTCACGGCATCGTGAATGTCGTGAATGGAATTCTGGATCTGCACCAGGAATTGTTGCTGTGCTTCCCAGTCGGTAGCATTTGCCACGAGGTTGGGATCCTGCATGATCTCAAATTCCGTTTCAGACGACTCACCTTTGTAAGTGACACGCGCTTTGAATTTACCCGGCGCCACACGATGGCCGCGATAGTCACCATAGACAAAAACGCCGGGAATATCTTTTAACACTGCTGTGCGGAAATCCCATGGAAAACGATTCACGCCCGCTTCTGCCGGAAGTAAAGTTGGCGCTGGTGGTCCGCCCGGATAGGGCTTCAGGCTTTCATCTTTCTTGTTGTTGAAGCTGCGAATCACCTGTCCGTCGGCAGCAAGAATGTCGAGTGTGAGCTTGTTGGTATCGGCTTTTTCTTTCAGGTAGTAGTCCAGCACCACACCATCAAGCGGATTCTGACCGATGCCCGCAGGCACATCGAGCCAGGGCGGCGTGAACGATGAGTAGCGGATGGTGGGTTTAGGTTGATATAGTTTTACCATGGCGCTTCCAAAATCTCCCATCGACTGCTGAATAGCGCTCAGGTCGTCAAGTATCCAAAATGATCGTCCCGCGGTTGAAGCCACCAAATCATTTCCCTGAATGATAAGGTCAGTCACCGGCACAACAGGTAGATTCAATTGGAGTTTATTCCAGGAGCTTCCACCGTTGAATGAAACATAAAATCCCCTTTCGGCGCCACCATACAACAAGTTTTTCACCTTCTTGTCTTCACGAAT
>JBMOKS010000689.1:0-4888 GCA_049324355.1 Bacteroidota bacterium | reverse complement strand
ATCACTTTAATAAAATCGTCGTTTTCAATGCCGTTTCCGATCTTAGTCCAGGTCTTGCCGTAGTCTGTGGTTTTATAAGTAAAATTCGAATAATCGTTGAACTTGTAGCGCGAAGCCGAGATGTAAGCCGTTGCTTTATCATGAGGTGACACTTCGATGGAATGAATTAAACATTCAGGCAAATTGGCTGGTGTTATATTCTGCCAAGACTTGCCGCCATCGCGGGTGATGTGCACCAACCCGCAATCGCTGCCCGTGTAGATCACACCTTTTTCGTGAACAGATTCGACGACGTAATAAATCGTGTTGTAGTTCTCGCCGCCCGCGCCTTCATTGGTGAGCGGCCCGCCGCCAAGCCCTTGTTTGGTGGTATCGTTACGTGTGAGGTCGGGGCTCACAATCTCCCAATTGATGCCGCCATTGGTTGTTTTCATCAACACATTACCAGCATGATACAGAGTCTTCGGATCGTGCGGTGATGCAATGAACGGCGCATTCCAGTTGTAGCGGTACTTCATCTTCTTGGGCTCCCATGCCAGGTTTGTAGCCGGATAGCTTTGAATATCCTTTACCTCCATCGTACGTGTATCCAGCACGTCGATCAATCCCTGGTAACAGCCCCCATATAACAAGTCCGGTTGATTAGGATCAAAAGCAATCGTGGCACTCTCACAGCCCGGTCCGTAAAACCAGTCTTTGTCAGTAATGCCAAAACTATTGTTGCGACTGGCGATCACCACCGAGGTGTTGTCTTGCTGACCACCATAAACTTTAAAGGGAAAACGGTTGTCTACATTTACGCGATAGAATTGCGCGGTAGGCTGGTTGGCAAGGGTAGACCAGCTGCGACCGGCATTGAACGAGATCTCACCGCCACCATCATCGCCCAAAATCATATTCTGGTTGTTGCCCGGGTTAATCCACAGGTCGTGTGTGTCGCCGTGACCGACACGCACATTCTGGAAAGTTTTTCCGCCATCGATCGAACGCATCATTGGCGCGTTGAGTACATACACAATGTCTGCGTTGATCGGATCAGCGACTATTTCCATATAATACCACGAGCGTGATGTAATATTCTGATCGCTGCTCAGCAACGTCCACTTTTTACCCCCATCGTCCGAGCGATATAACCCTGCTTTTGACTTTTCTGCCTCCACTATAGCATACACACGATTGGAATTGGCGCGCGACACTGAAATTCCTGATTTACCCATCTCTTTGGGAAGTCCTTCGTTTATTTTAGTCCACGTTTCGCCAGCATCGGTCGACTTCCAAAGCGAACATCCCGGTCCGCCACTCTCAACTTTCCAGGGGTAACGCCGATGTTGCCAGGTGGCCGCATAGAGGATCCGTGGATTGGTCATGTCCATGCTCAATGATGAGGCACCTGTGTTTTCGTCGACATATAAAGTTTTTTTCCACGTGGTACCTCCATCCACGGACTTAAAAATGCCCCGGTCAACATTAGAGCCATGTACTGCACCCTGAGCGGCGACATAAACAATATCAGGATTGGAAGGATGAACGATCACATCGGAGATATGACGGGTTTTTTCTAAACCGATGTTTTTCCAGGTCTTGCCACCGTCGGTAGATTTATAAACACCATCTCCATAGGAAGTCATCACGCCGCGAACGGCGTGCTCGCCCATGCCGGCATAAATCACGTTTGGATCAGATTCGCATACAGCGATATCACCAACCGATCCTGTCTTAAATTGTCCATCAGAAATATTTCGCCAGGTGATGCCAGCATCTTCGGTTTTCCAAATGCCGCCACCGGTGTAGCCCGCATAATAAATGTTGTCGTCGCCAACTACACCTGAAACAGCGTTGGAGCGGCCTCCGCGGAAAGGTCCAATGTTACGCCACCTAATGCCTTTATAAAGATCTGCTTTGAACGAAGACTCTTCCGGCTTAGAAGTTTTGCTTTTTTGCGCGATGCACGAAGCCGATATGACGAGACATGCACCCAGCAATGCGGTATGAAATTTCATGTTGTTTAGGTTAAAGGTCTTTTTCCAAACTTTTGGACAAGCTCAGAAGTAAGGAAACTTTAACAATATCGCAATCGAAATTTATGTGTGTGGTTAAAAGGCAAAACTAAGAATGCTTTAAAGCGTGCAGCACCCTGGTAAATGTCTGGCGAATAGACTTTTGTTTCAGGTGTTGTTGATCTTTCACTACCCACTTTCCATTTACCATCGTTCCCAGCACCGCGCTGCTGTCGGCGGTGTAAAGTATAGCTGGCAGTATATGATTGGCGTTTACGTGTGTTAACAGCGGCGAGTGGGCGTCGTAAACAACAGCGTCCAACGGCATGCCTGTTTCGAAAAAAGCGTTTGAAGAGATCCCCATGGCTTTCCTTCCGGAATATAAAGTGGTGCGGATAAGGATTGAAGCTCCGTCGTCGAAAGTATTTCTTTTGTGTGTCGTGAATCGCTGTGCGTTGTCCAGCCAGCGCAAGTCTTCCAATGGATTCAGACTGATGTGACTGTCTGTGCCAATAGACCAATTGCCGCCGTTCCTGGCAAAATCGGTAAGTCTAAAAATTCCGTCGCCCAGATTTCCCTCTGTGCCTGGACAAAGCACAGCATTGCCACCGCTTTTGGCAAGCCCCGACACTTCCTCATCGTTCATGTGCGTGCAGTGAACAAGGTGGAACCTTTCGTTGAGCGGAAGGTGGTTTAGCAACCACTCGATGGGCCGTTGCTTCAAATGTGCCAGGCAATCGTCAACTTCTTTAAGTTGTTCGGCGGCGTGAAGGTGGAAAGGTATGCCTTTCGGACCTTGTTCCAACGTTTTAATGATATCGCCGGCCTCTACTGCACGAAGCGAATGCACGCCAAATCCCAACAAGGCGTGATCGTGATCTTTCACAACGGTTGCCGTGTCGTCTAGCAAGTGAAAATATTCGTCGATAGTCTTCGAGATAAATCTTCGCTGACGGGGCTGTGGCTCACTTCCGAATCCGCCTTTTTGGTAAAAAATGGGTATCAAAGTGATCTTAAGTCCTGCGGTTGCCGCAGCCGACACCAAACGTTCGCCCATTTCAGCCAGATTGTTGTATGGCTTTCCGTCTTTGTCGTGATGTAGGTAATGAAACTCAGCCACATGCGTATAACCTTTCCTCAGCACTTCGGCATACAACATTGTGGCAACGGCTTCCATTTGGCCAGGGTCCATGGTCAGCGCACAACCATACATGGCTTCGCGCCAGCTCCAGAAATCATCTTTCGAGCCCGGCTCATGCTGTTCAGCCGTACCCGCCATGGCATACTGGAAAGCATGCGAGTGCGTGTTTTGAAAGCCAGGCAATGCATAGCCGTTCACAAATTCAACGGCAACAGGTTCTTTCGGAGCCTGATTGGATAAATATTGAATGTTTCCGGATGGATCGATGCCAACAAAAGCAGGAGAGAGCCAACCGTTCTCCTGGAGAAGGCCTTGGAATTGAAAGTATTTTAGGTTGTGCGAGTTCAAAATTTTCAAGTTTCAGTTTTCAAATTCAAGTTTTCTACATTGTGAGATTCTCGGCCAGGGAACCCAACGTTCTTTTCAAAATCTCCCGCATTTTATCAGCACGTACTTTATCGTATTTCATTTCCTGGTCGTCCATATAATGGACTTTGCACATCTCGAGCTGTAGCGCGTGTTGATTCTCAGCGGGTTTTCCAAAATTGCGGGTAATAAAACCTCCTTTGAATGGATGATTGTGATTGAGCCTATACGGTCCGGAGCTTAGATCTTTCAGCGCAGACTTTATTATTTCCGCCGAAGCCGATTTTTCATCGGCACTGCCTAAAATAAGATCCGGGAATTTTTCTTTCTGGATCGTTGGCACCAATTGACGAATGGAGTGACAATCCCACAATAATACTTTTCCAAATTTTGATTTCAAGCGAGCAAGCTCCTGCTCCAATTTCTCGTGATACGGCCAATAGTACTGTTTCAACCGGCGCTGAACTTCAGATGTTTCTACGCCTTTGCGCTCGTCGTTGTAAATCGGTTCACCCAAAAAAGTAGTTGCCGGACAAAGTGCAGTGATAATGCGACCGTCTGTGTATAATGGTTTACTTTCCGGATCGCGGTTCAGGTCTATCACCCAACGACTGTGCACTGCCGACACCATCGTCATGCCCATCGCCGGAGCAAAATCATAGAGCTGATCTACAAACCAATCAGTATCGTCTGGCGCTGAGGTCAGGTTTGGCTTGTACTGAGACTTTAATTCGTCGGGAAATGCCGTGCCGCAATGCGGAACGCTGACGAGAATAGGTACTTCGCTTGAAGTTGGTGATTGGATTTTGAAAGGAGACATTTGTTCTGGTTTCCAGGTTCAAATTGTTCAAAGTTCAATGTTTGAGGTTTCAAGTCCAATGCCCGGCCTGCACACGCTGCGTATTCGCTTCGGCCTGCCGACTAAGCCGCAAAGACCACCGCCAAAACGGTTATTATTATTAACATTAGACTTACCCTTCTATTTTTTCTTCAGCAGGTTAATAATGCTGTCTTTTTGGTGGGTGGCAGCTGCCAATTTCTGCACAAGTTCCTTCGTATGCAAGAAACATAATTTTTCGCTCTGTTGGGCGTCGCTTTCAGCTTGTCAGCCAGTTCACGCTGCTTGTCTGCCTCAGCCTTTTGCACAAGGGCATATACAAAAAACAAAACAAACACTATTGTTGCCAGGAACCCAAAAGTCAGTTTTTTCATCAATAACGAACTACACTATCGTACACTCCCAAAACTTTTAACTTCGAACTATTAGTGTCCCGTTAAAGAATTGAAATTTAGGCAAGGTGGTTAGACCTTGCCTTTTTTATGGGTAGATTTAGTTTACCACAACAAAATTTCCCCATGAACAAAAGTATTCATTTTACGGGAC
>JBMOKS010000688.1:0-5825 GCA_049324355.1 Bacteroidota bacterium | reverse complement strand
GGATGTGGAAATAGCAGAAGCGGGTGCAAAGGCTAAAATCGACTGACCATGAGAAACTACTTACCCGCCACAGTGGCCAGAAAAGTTTGCGCACTGGTTACCGCTCTCTTGCTCTTGCTATCGCTTACTACAGAGGCACAGGAGTCGGTTGAATTATCCATTGGCAAGCCCAATGCAATTGTAGACCTCAAAACGGAGTCTGGCCTATCGCTGGTCAGTGCAACGTGGCGCTACGCCAATGCCGACATCGTGGAAAAAGACTTCCGCTCACCAGGGCCGGCCCCCGACGATAAAAATTTGTTATACCCCACAGGCGGGAAGATCAAGACCCGTGACATCTTCCCTAAAGCAGGCGGCACCAACTTCGACGACACCGCTTGGGAAGAATTGGATCCGACAACGCTCGAGCAGCGCAGGGGAAACGGATTGCTTTCCTTCGTATGGTTCAGGCTTAAATTGACCATACCGGAAAAAATTGGAACCTTCAATACCACAGGTTCAACCGCAGTATTCGAAATCGTTATGGATGATTATGCTGAAATAATTGTAGACGGCAAACTTGTAAAAACGTATGGCCAGGCCGGTGGCACAGTAGCCAAGGGATGGAACGCCCGTAACCGTGTTATCGTCGGAAAAGACCTGAAGCCAGGGCAGCAAATACAACTGGCCATCCTTGGAATCAACGCGCCTGTTGCCGACCTGCCCGAGAATTATATCTGGGTCCGTTCTGCAACTGTCGATTTCTATCGCGAGTTTCCATTGAAAAATCCAGTGTGGCAAAACCTGGGGGAAATTGTGAAGTTCGATGTGTCGCTGGACAACATCATCGCGCCTGGCACCAGGTTAGAAAAATTGGCCACGGGCTTTGCGTTCACCGAAGGCCCGGCGTGGAACCCCGAAGGATTCCTGGTGTTCAGCGACCCGAATACCAATGTGATCTATTCGTACAAACCTGAGAGCGGCAACGTGGAGATCTACCGCTCAAAGAGCGGCTACGCGGGTATTGACATCGGTGAATACCACCAGGCTGGATCGAACGGGCTTGCCTTCGACAAAGAAGGAAGGCTCACCATTTGTCAGCACGGCGAACGACGTGTGATCAGGATTGAAAAAAAAGGTCCTGTCACTATATTAGCCGACAACTTCAACGGCAAAAAGCTCAACAGCCCCAACGATCTGGTATATCGATCAGACGGTGCCCTGTTTTTCACAGACCCTCCCTATGGGCTGCCTAAGGCATTCGATGATCCCCGCAAGGAAATTCCCTTTTCCGGTGTATACGGAATCATCAACGGACAACTGCGCATGCTCACATCGGACCTCAGGGGCCCTAATGGAATTGCTTTTTCTCCTGACGAAAAGTATCTCTATGTAAGTAACTGGGATATTACTAACATTCACCAAACCAAAGTTATCCGGCGCTACGAGGTGGGCAAGGACGGCACGTTAACCAATGGAAAAGTGTTCTTCGACATGAATCAAACCGATGGAGAAGACGCGCTCGATGGGCTGAAGGTAGATACTGCCGGGAATGTTTATTGTGCGGGTCCCGACGGCATCTGGATCATCTCTCCGTCAGGAAGCTACCTTGGCAGAATAAAGGCACCCGAGCACGTCGCCAACATGGCTTGGGGTGAAGACGGGCACACCATGTTCATCACAGCCAGCACAGGTATTTACAAGATCAGGCTCAAAACAAAAGGAAGCCCTGCCGGCATGTGGGAAGCCAGATTAACAACCCGTTAAATTTAACACGGACGGGAAATTCTACTCCCGCCCTATTTGTCGTGATCGCGGCAAGCCGCGCCGCCGATTTTTAATTTCTTATATTGTGCATAAACTTTATTGATGTCGATGATCAAAATCGGAATAGGCCAGTTTAGTCCTGTCCATCTGAATCTTCCCAAAAGCCTGGAGAAATTAGCAGAGATTATCCGCATCGCGGGCACTCAGCAAGTGCAGCTCCTTGTTCTTGGTGAAACGTGGCTTTCGGGATATCCCGCCTGGCTGGACTATTGCCCTGACGTTGGCCGATGGAACAACGAACAAATGAAAATTGTGTTCCAGAAGGTGCATGAAAGCAGCATCACCGTACCAGGGCCCGAGACTGACATGATCAGCGCCCTCGCTAAAGAGTATCATGTAGTAGTTTGCCTTGGCGTAAATGAAAAGGTCACGAAAGGACCTGGTATGGGTACGATCTACAATTCAGTGCTGATCATCGGATCCGATGGGCAACTTTTGAATCATCACCGGAAGCTCATCCCGACATTCACAGAAAAGCTGCTCTACGGCTACGGAGATGCCCACGGTCTGCTGGCGGTCGACACCAGCGCCGGACGTTTAGGCGCGAGTATTTGCTGGGAACATTGGATGCCACTTTCGCGCCAGGCGTTGCACGATTCCGGAGAACAAATTCACATCTCCCTATGGCCCGCAATGAATACCGTTCATGAACTGGCAAGCCGCCACTATGCACTTGAAGGACGTTGCTTCGTCATCGCGGCCGCTCAGCTCTTGCAGGCTCACAGCTTCCCGGCCGAGCTTCAGCTGCCGGAAGATCTACAACAAACCAATAAACTCGTATTACGCGGCGGAAGCTGTATTATCGCACCGGATGGCACCTTTGTCTCCAGCCCCCTCTTCGACGAAGAAAGGTTGATCATCGCCGAAATTGACCTTACACAAAACATAAGAGAGAGCATGACCCTCGATACCTCGGGGCATTACCAAAGACGTGACGTGTTCGAATTTAATGTGAAGCGCTATCGGCACTAGTATTGTACCCATTTAGAAGCAGCGATTGATAGTCCAGGCCGAAGCATTTTTGAGGTCAGGTATTGTCGTAGAGGAAGAAGTAATCTATTCAGATGTCGAACAAAATAAGGCACACCCGATTACGCCTACGCTAAAGCGTAACTAAGTTAATTTGTCGAAGCACCAGCGGGACGTGGTGACATTGTTGCCACAACACTAAGTTTCACCATCACTTCATCCGTTACCGTAAATTTTGACAATAGGCTGTACCAACGATCGTGCCTGATCATCGACCAGGTAAGCAATGGTATCAGCTACTTCTGCCGCCTTAACCCAGTATGCTCCATTCGCCGGCGTGCCAGGTTGACGATTGGCAGGTGTATCGATTGTTCCTGGCACAACCACCGAGGTAACGACGTTTTTACCCCTTCCCGCTTCATTGAAATAATCTGCAAGTTGAAACAACAGCGACTTTGCGAGGGCATAAGCGAGCACTTCCTTTCCCTCTTCAGGATTCAGGGCCGGTCGCGATCCGATCAGCACCATCCGGCCGCCCAGGTGTTGTTGCATCATATACATAAACACCGGGCGTGCAACATAATAAGCAGTTTCAAAATTGAGCGCGTACATCTTTTTGATGGACAAACCATCTGCTTCCTGAACACCACCGGCATTGAATGCGCCAACCAAAAGTACCGCGCAATCTATCACGCCATACCTTGACCTCACGCTCTCCACCATTTCCAAAGCGGATGCCTCGTTGGTTAAGTCAACCTGAACTACTTCGATCTTACCTTCAACACTGTATCCAAGCTGTTTGCCGGGCGACACTGTTGCGATAACCTGATGTCCATCCTTCAGGAATCTTTCAACGGTTGCTTTTCCAAGATTTCCGGATGCACCGGTGACAATAATATTTTTACTCATTTCCTTTTAATTTGACTAATAGCAGAACGTTAATTCTTTATGAGAAGACTTCAGCAAATTCACTCGCTGTCTGAATTCGGCAAGGTTCCTCACCTTCGCCACGGGTATTTTTAAGATTTTCCAATCATCAACGGTCACCACCACTCCTTCGAGCCTGATCCTGTCGCCAACGATGGGCAGTATCTCCTGGTTGATCATTTCGTAATTCTCGCCCACCAGGAGGAAGTACTCCGAGCTTTCGGTATGAAAAACCGGTGGGATCCCTCCAGCTATACAGCGAATAGCACATGATCGGTGGGGCTTCCCTTCTCCTGGCTTCATCACACCAAAAAAACATTTAGGATCGACCACTTCTCCAATGCCCCCGAATTTCGTTTCAACTACCGACGTGCGCTCCACGAATGCGTCATCTCCTTCCACGATCCGAATATCATCCGCAGTGCCAACTTGTAAAAGAACCTTACCATCTCCATAGATGAGATTCCCTGTGATGCTGACTTGTTTTCCGTCGGCGTTCCCTACCCTTGCTTCCATTTCCCTGATCAGATCACTCGCTCCCATTTTCCCCTGCCTCACAAGAACGACGCTTTGATAAAGTTGTTTTCCATTGATGTCCATGCCTATGGAATAGCGCAGGTGCGGAACCGGCACCTTCATTAAATAACCTTCAATGGCTGTGTTTTTTTCAAAATCGAACTGCGCCGTGCTGAACGGATTCTGTTGCATCACCACTACTCCCGCTGCGCACACGATCAAAATGCCCAGCGCGATGACAAATTTTTGGATGAACAAGCGTGTTAGTACCGGCGCTTGTGGAAAGTATCCAACATAAAACTCCTCGTCATATTTCTGTGTTTTCGTTTTCTTCATACTTTCATTTGATTAGGGCAGGTGGCCGTTCCGTTCCATCCGGGTAAGCTGTTGGGTTGACCCAAACCTCGTCTCCTATGATTTTTACATCGTAAGTCGCCACCTTCTCCTTGAATGGCGGAGGCGAGCTTCCGTTGTGAGGAAGATATTGATATCCATGCCAGGGACAGGTTATGCAACCGTCCACGATCCGGCCCTCACCCAACGGCCCATGCTGATGTTTACAAACATTGGATACAGCTGAAATCTTTCCATCATATTTAAAGATCGCTATTCGCTCTTTCTTTAACGATATAACCTTTCCTCGTTTCTCCACCAGGTCATTCACCTTGCACACCCGGACGAACGTGCCCTTACCGGGATGAACTTCCGATTTGTCGGCAATTCTCTCTTTATGCCCAGTCGCCAAATGCAGACCTCCAACAAGAACCATTCCGGCTATAATCATCACAAAAAGCACCGGAGAATTTTCGTACTGCAGAATACCAAGGAATACGTGCAGTATCACGAGAACGTAGGCAACATAAACAAGCATGTGAAGGGTCTTCCAGAATCTTGGACCTAGCGTATGCAGCCAAAAATCGTGGCTGGTTATCGCCATCATAAAAAAGATCACCAGCGCAAAAAAACCGAGCACCTGAAATGGAAACCTGGTTAGGGATTCAAAATGTGTGTTAGACGTAAACAAAGAAATGAGGGGGTTGACATTTCCCAGCGCATGAAACTGAATCAATGAGAATACGCCGTGTGCTGCGCCTACAAAAAACATGGTCACACCCAGATGTCGTCTGTTATAAAGGAGTGGTAAGAACACTCGGTTCAGCCGGGCCAGTGGCCCGATTATCAGTATAATGTGCAACAGCAAGATCGCCAGTGTACCCGTGGCGCGAATGATAATTGTTTCGGCCGTTGCGTCCGGATAAAATAAAATGCCGAGGGCGCTAAACATGCCAAGGTATGCAATAATAAGCCCCGCCATAACAAGGTCATACATGCGTTTTTGCCTATTCCACAATATCGGCTGATAGGATGCGCTCATGGTTATTTGTCGCTCAATGAAATTTTCTTTTGAAGAATGACACTATCGTGAAACTTGTCATACAAGATCAAGTTTTGTGTATTCGATGGTGCATCGTAGACGTACGTTCTCCTTACGGTTAACAAACCCAGAAGGACTTTTTTATTGTCAGACACCGCATAAATCGCGCACGATGGCGCTTTCAGCGGATTTAACACTTCAATCTCAATCCGGGAAGTGGAATCATTCTTGC
>JBMOKS010000687.1:0-5839 GCA_049324355.1 Bacteroidota bacterium | reverse complement strand
GAATGATATCCGAACCCATCAGCACGCTTGCTTTTCCGATAGGTAGGGCAACATGCATAATTCTTTTTTGCTCCTCTGGCGAAATTTGCGCTCCACCGGGTATTTCACCGATGTGTTGCTTCGAGATGAAATCACCACCGAACACTGACTTGTAAAAGTTGAACGCTTCTTCGGTCTTACCATCAAAATTCAAATAAGGATTGATTGCTGCCATGTTTGTTTGTGTTAAAATGTCAAGTTGATTTATTTTTCAAGAATTGTTTTCAGTTTTGCCAGACTGGTATCCATGTCTTTTTCCAGCATGCCAGGAATGTTGATAAATAACAACATGATATTCATGGGGTAAGGTAATTTACCGGCAAATCCCCATATTACTTTTGAATTACCATTTGAAAGGTCTTCTATGGCGATGTACGCCGGAGATACAGCTTCAAATGGTTTAGCAAACCGGATTTCATAATCCACTCGTTCACCCTCAGCAATTTTTTTGATCTCCATTTCGCCCTTTCCAACCTGCCTGTTGTCGCTGTCCCAGGTTGACACGAAACCCACGGTGGCGTCGGTTCCGCGATAGTCTTTGCGTACGTTAGGATCCATCATGGTCCATTTGTTGTAATGATCCTGATTTTTTAAATACTTCACATACTCAAAAACTTCGCCCCTTGATTTGCCGATACCAATTTCGCGCACGACAGTGTATTCACTTTTAGTAAACAGCGCAACGATCAGTGCCAGGGCTATCAAGCCTGCAATTACAAGTACGATAGTGATTAAAGTGGTCATTTTTTTTGGTTTTAAATTTTTGTCCTTGCCTAATTGATAATTCAAAGATAGAGCATGCTTTACACCCGGATGGTCCGCAATTCCGACATTATAAAGGGGTGATTACGACATCACCCCTTTTCTACTTGTTTTACATAATAATGGAGAGAAAAAAACAGGAAGGAAAAATAAGTCTGAACCGTTTGATCTTGAAAGAGTACGTTCTCAATCAGCGATTCCCCCGCATGTAACATTCATCACGGCGGCGGTAACGGCGCTGGCATGATCGGCTGCCATTAAAACTGCCGTGTTGGCCACTTCCGAAAGCCGGGGCAGTCTTTTCAACATGGTTATTTCTGTTAAATAAGATTCGAACGCGCCGGGCGTTACAAAATCCCCCGATGTATGGTGGTTGAAAACTTCGTCTACACTGGGTGCATCAGGTGACCCGGCTGAACGCAGGCACACCACGCGAACACCTTGCTTGCCAACCTCCACGGCAAGCTGCCGGCAAAACGCTTCCATAGCTGCACAGGCAATTCCAAATCCGCCGACATTGGCAAACGGGTAACGGGCTGCATTGGCAGTCAAGGCGAGAATAACACCCGAGCCCTGCGCTTTCATGTACCGGGCGGCAGACGTGGCAGTGATAAAATGTGTTCTCACTGCGTTGACGATGGGTTGCTCAAATTCTTCACGGCTCATCGACGTAAGTGGAGAACCCTGCACGTCATTGAGCGAAATAAGATTAAAAGAAATATCAATCCTTCCTGCTTGTCGGACTACTTCTTTCAAATGATCGTCGACGGCTTGTTGATGGTGTGCATCTACTTTTGCTATGTGAGCCACACCACCCTGATTTGAAACTTCGGCTGCCACTTTCTCTAACTTGGAAAGCGTGCGGCCTGCCAGAAATACGCTCGCTCCCTCACGGGCAAATGCCAGTGCCACGGCCCGGCCTACAGCGCCTCCTGCGCCATAAATGATCGCGTTCTTGTTTGTCAACAACATACATTGTACGGTTATTTATTTAGAAAATGTTTTGTCAAATAATTTTTTGGCGGTTGCCATCGATGACGAGTGCCTGACTATCGCCTAACAGCAAAGTGTGATATCCGGCCTGCACGAGCTTCCGGTTGGTAGTTTTAGCGTCGTCCGCGAATTCTTTATTGTCGAGGTGAGGTACTACAACAAGGTTGGTAAGGTTAAGGCCATCGAGAATGATTTCAGGTGAGTCCTGCAGGTTATCTCCCATGCCATCGAAATACTGAGTTGTCGGACCAGCAACAACAGCACCTGCGCTCCATCCGGCATACACTATTCCCTGGCTTACGAGATTCTTGATCATCGTATCGGCGCCGCTTTCTCTCAAGATCCAACGAAGGTAGTAGGTGTGTCCGCCACCCAGCCAGATCACATCTTTGCTCGCAAGTTTATCACGTAAAGCGTCCGGGCGATTGATCCACTTTCTAAGGTCAACGCGTTCTAATTGGTAGCCATAACGGAGCAGCATGTCGCGAAAGCCGCCGACCCAGTCTATGGCATTCGGTACAATATCGGCTGCATTTTCAATGATAGCGAATTGGGTATGTTTCGGATCTTTGCCCACCAGATCTGTCAGCGCCGCAGCTTGTTCGGGAGAGAGTGAAAGAGAATATAAAAATAGTTTCATGAGTTGTTTTGGAGCATTACGCCCCTGAAACGAATTCCCGTGGATCTTCCTGCTGCCATCGGTAATATTTCATCCTGAAGAACTTCTGCTTGGCAGCCAAAAAATTTCAACAACCTGATCAGCGAACCTGACTTGATCGCTCCTGCCGCACACTTCACACGAAGTATCCTATCGCAATCGTCGAGGTCAAAATTGGCTATATATCCTTCGAAGGTTCTGTGGATCTCATTAACCAACATATTTGCCTCGTCACGGTTAGTAACATTGGTTTTAAATACTTCTACCATCTCTTTTTATTAAGTATTAGAAACTTTTATTTGCTTGGGTTTTGTCGAATCTATTTTGAGCATACACAACATCTCCTGATCATTTTTATACCACTCAATGCCGGGAGCAGTGCGATCAATACGCTGATCTTTTTGCAACTCATGAAAGACGCCGTTGATCGTATTTGTTTTGGTTCTCCAATTCCAAATGGTTTCCGCCAGATATATGCCTTTTTTTATGCGGTAACGCTCGCAATGATATTTCTGTGCCTCCCCTTTCTCTTTTTCTTCGGCGGCTGCCACATATACCATACGATCGCCTTTCATTTCAAAAATTCCAAAATATGACCTGTCAAATTTGTCGGAAATCATTTTTACGAGTGCTTCGAAAGTCTCCTGGACGCCTACAGGAAAATCGGTCACTTCCATACCGAAGACGGTTACGTCTTCCGCAACATTATATTTTTCCATACATAGAATTTTACTTGAACGATACAAACCTAATGCTGATGTTTAAAACACAACGGGGGTAAATGCGCCAATACCAGGGGTTGTTTGCGACATTGGTCCCTGCTAGTTTTACGGAATAAAAAAATATCTTCGAATGAAACACATATCAATACTTGTTCCTAAGGGAGCGCTTTTGGGTAGCATTGAAGGTCCGAGACAGCTGCTCACCCAAGTGAATCAGTTTTGCAAAGGCAAGGGAGAATCTCCCCTATTTACCGTTCAGTTGGTTGGTCTTTCAAAAGCGACAAAGCTTGGTGGCGGACTATTTATCGTAAACACTGACGTCACCATTGATGAAATAAAGAAAACAGATCTCATTATCATACCAGCAATTGACGGCGAAATGAACAACGCGTTGGAAGTAAACAAGGAGTTTATCCCCTGGATCGTCAGTCAATATAAAAATGGAGCGGAAGTTGCAAGTTTATGCGTAGGCGCTTTTCTTCTGGCTTCAACCGGACTGTTGAACGGGCGAAAATGTGCTACTCACTGGATGGCTGCCAATGAGTTCAGAAAGATGTTTCCGGAGGTAAACCTGATCGCCGAAAAGATCATCACCGATGAAAATGGTTTATATTCCAGTGGAGGTGCTTTTTCTTATTTGAACCTTGTTTTATATCTGATCGAGAAGCACGCCGGCAGGAGCACTGCCATTCTTTGCGCTAAAGTATTCGCCATCGAAATTGAGCGGAACAGTCAATCTTCGTTCACGATCTTCAATGGCCAAAAAGATCATGAAGATGCTCCCATCAAAAAAGCGCAGGAATTTATCGAAGCTAATTTCCAGGAGAAGATCACGGTCGATCAACTCGCCTCCATGTTTGCTTTAGGTCGCAGAAATCTCGAACGCAGATTTAAAAAAGCCACCAGCAACACGGTGGTGGAATATATTCAGCGCGTAAAGATCGAAGCGGCCAAAATGAGCCTCGAATCAACACGCGAGAACGTAAACGAGGTGATGTACAAAGTAGGTTATACGGACACAAAGGCGTTCCGAACAACCTTCAAAAAAATCACTGGCCTTTCGCCCGTGCAATACCGGAATAAATATGTTACCAGCGAGTAGACAAGCCCGTTAATTTTCAGGTAGGTATTTTTCCCAATAACCTTTTGCAGGCTCAATCTGTTCTACGATGTCGATGTATAAACCATTCGGATCGGTAAGGCCGAAGCGAAGTTGCCCCCAAGCCTCTTTTTTGAGATGATACGTTATCGGCGCCTTTTTGTCTTTTAACTTTTGATAAACAGCTGCTGCATCCTGCACTTGAAGTGTTAAGAAACTACCACGTTTGTCGAAAGCGCCGTAAGCGGGTGGCGTCGAGGGATGATTTTCATCGATAAGGGCAAAGGTGAGTTTATGATCTCCCTTGGATTGCATATAAACAAACCAGGAGGCTTCAAACACCACATCGAAGTCCAGCCATTTCACATAGAACTCCTTACTCGTTTTGAGGTCTTTCGTAATATAAATGGAGTAGACATCCTGGTATTCTATAAAAGCTTTTGCGTCTGCTCGCTGCGCGTTGGTGCTCATAGGGATAATGGTTAACATTAAAATGATAAAAAGGGCTTTCATATTTTCGATTCAAAAACGATGTAAATATCCTGACCCTGTTCCGATAAAAATTGTAAAAAACGGCCAAGGTGACGGCGGTAAAAAATTATTCTATCAATGCTTTTAAGGGAGAAAGGCCATACAGGGTCTTAAAATCTCTGATAAAATGAGATTGGTCGTAGTAACCCAGATCATAGTATGGCTTTTCTTTTCTAAGAGAGTATCGGGTGCCATGTTGATTCAAAAAATTTTGAAACCGAACGATCCGGTTGAACTCTTTAGGCGATGCGCCGATATAAAAATCAAACAGGCGCCGGAGATGCCTGGAGCTAACGCCAGCGGTAATATCACGCTCAACACGGAACGAACCCCCCGATTGAAGAATGATTGACAGCGACTCAACAAACCGAATGTCTATAGTGGTAGGTTTTGAAAAAACCAATTTTTTGAAAAATTGGTCAAACAGCCGCTTCAACTGCCGGGAAGCAGACCGATTATCGAGAAGAGCAATTAAACCTTTATAAATCGCCGGAATAACTTCATTCAAATAAAAACATTGATTGGTCAATTCGGAGGCTTTCACTGGAAAGATATGTGAAAGTGCGCCCGGGAAAAACCGGATGCCGGCATAGTGGAAATCGTTTTTCAGGTGGAATGCCGTTGAAGTGGACGAAAATCCCATCGCAAAATTTTCCTGCAGATCGTTAAGATCGAAGAAAAAATCAATACAACCGTCTGCGACCGCGGTATAAACGAACGGCTGATTTAAACGTGCTTTACTTCTTAATTGCCAGTAGCAACATATATATCCTGAAAGTAAAGGATCTGGTGCGAATTCCGCATAACTTACGCCGCTCCCGCCCTCTTTGAATCTCGGCTGCACGGGACGAAAAAGTCTTCCAAGTTTTTCAAGCTCCTTCATGGCCCGCAAAATAAAGTGTCTTGTCGCATCACTGGGGTTCTAGGGTTATCGCAACTCACTGTCAAAAATCTAAGCTTCATTATATATCCAATTCCTTTGATCTTGATAGAACATTTTCTAACTTCCATACAGCCCCCAAACCATATTTCATG
>JBMOKS010000686.1:0-5844 GCA_049324355.1 Bacteroidota bacterium | reverse complement strand
TCAAGACCTTGAGGCTCGAAAAAGGGCTTTCTCAGGAGGAATTCGGGGCTCCGGTGGATTTGACCCGTTCAGCCATATCCCAAATAGAAAGCGGTCAAATGTATCCCTCTCTGGAGACAATTGATAAGATAGTTCAGTACTACTCAACAACCTGGAATAGTCTAGTTGGGATTCCGAAGGGTCAAAAAGCTACAGAAATCGCTGCCTCACCCCCAAGAACACTAGTCACCACCGTTGATAAATCCGGTAAGGACAATATTGTACTTGTTCCCATCAAAGCCCAGGCGGGTTATTTGCTGGGAGCACAACAAACGGAATACATAGAACATCTTCCTGCCTTCTGGATTCCAGGACTCAATCACGGAACCTTCCGTGCCTTTGAAGTAAGCGGTTACAGTATGCTAGCAGATCGTACTGGTTTTTTTCCAGGCGACATTGTAGTTGGCGAATATGTAGAAAGGCTGGAAGATATTAAAGATGGCTTTGTCTACATTCTTGTGAACAATGCCCAGGAGGTAGATAACATTGTTTTGAAACGATGCCTCAACTATCTGGATAAGGGTGGAGTTATTATCTGCAAGTCTGATAACAAAGACCCACAATATCCAACGTTTCCGTTACCAGTTGAGAACATCAAAGAAGTTTGGAAATTTAAGATCAAGCTTACACGCCAGGCACCTGAACCTTCCGGACTGTATGAAAGAATTAATGCGCTTGAAGGTGATATGGTATTGCTGAAGGAGCAACTGAAATCTTTGCCAAGTAATTAATTCATTTAGCTATTGATTTCATCCAAGTCGTCAGCGGTAAGATTAATTTGCTTCGGTAATCCGAAGATTTGAAATATCTTCTTCACTTGGTGAATGTGATAGAAATGTCCTGTTTTTTTACCGACTTCGCATTCGACCTTCTTGATCCAATTTTGAAATGTTAGCCAGCTAACCCCATACATCTGCGCCAGTTGCTTGTGGGTAAGTGCTTTCGAAATAAAAATTTCTTGTTTTTCCAATCCGCCTTCTTGCTTCTCCTTCATATTGTTTTGAATCATGAAGCAAAATTATGTTGTGCTTAACCAAGTTTAAATGTTTATGAAGGATTGTGAAGTATTATGAATGAATTTGAAAGAATATGTTCAATTCTGCATGACTTGGCTGGCTACAGAAAATTGTTGTAAGAAAGTTGAAATTAAGTTGCAGCAAGTTGAAAAAAGTTAGAGGGAGTTGAATTATGTTGCCTGGATCAGCATTTCCCCCTATTGGAAGATATGGCGCTCTTGCTATGCCGCAGCACGAATTGTAAATAAAAATGGAAAAACAGTTGCGTAAACAAGTGTTTACATATAGATTTGTGTAAACAGGTGTTTACCTATAAAACGTGGAAACGAGAAGAGACGTATTTCAGGCTATTGCCGATCCCACCAGGCGCGAAATCATCCGCCTCATAGCGAAAGAGCCGATGAACCTGAATGCTATTGCCGACAATTTTGACCTGACCCGGCCAGCAATTTCAAATCACATCCGCATATTAAATGAATGTGGCATTATTACAATAGAGCAACAGGGTAGAGAGCGTTACTGCAAAGTTAAACCAGCAAATCTGAAAGAGGTATCTGATTGGATTGGACAGTTTAATGAGTTATGGGAGCAACGTCTGGAATCCTTCGAAAGATATGTCAATCAGTTAAACGCTAAACGCAAAAAACATGGAAGAAAAAAATGATCTCGCTAAAAGAATTCTCACCATCAAGAAAACATTAAATGCACCCGTTGAATTGGTTTGGGAAGCATGGACACAACCAGAGCATGTGGCCAAATGGTGGGGACCAAATGGAATGGAACTCAAAGTAATTAAACATGACTTCAAAGTTGGAGGTGAATGGAAGTACACTATGTTTATGCCTGATAAAAGTGAGTTCATATCCGAAGGCGTCTACTCGGAGATAATTAATCTTAAGAAAATTGTCACGTCTGCTAATTTCCGTCCCATGACAGAGGGCGTTGAGATGCGATCACTATTCGAGGGAGATGGTGACAAAACACATTTTACATTCAGCGTAGTTCACCCAACTGAAGAATACAAAATTCAACAGGAAAAGATGGGATTCTACAATGGTTGGGGCTCCGCTTTCAAGAGGTTGGAGACTTTTTTAGATACGCTAATCAAAAAGTCATGAGCGACAAGGCACGAAAAATAGTCTTTCGGATCACAACCGGTCTGTTAACGGTAATCGTTCTGATGTTTGCTGGAAACAGCACCTTCAATAGAGAAGCGTTCACCAGCAGATTTGCCTCATTAGGTTACCCTACCTACCTTATTTACCCGTTGGTGATCGCAAAAATACTTGGGCTCGTAGCTATTTGGTCGAACAAATCAAAAATGCTGAAGGAATGGGCATACGCGGGGTTCTTCTTCAATTTTGTCTTAGCATTCCTGGCTGAGCTTCACGCACCTGACGGTGAATACATTTCCGCTCCGTTGGCATTGGTGTTACTTATGATCTCTTATTATTCGGGACAAAGAGATAAGAACTGAGCCTGGAGATAAAGAAAGAGAACGGGTGGCGGATTTTCTGCCACCCTTTTTTTGTGCTTATCCTTTAACCTGTCGAAGTCACAGAGAAAAAGATTCTTTATCAGATTTTGTCACACTTCATTGGTTAGGTTGTATAAGGGATGTAAACCAAATACAAGTAACCATGAGCAATATCTGGAAAGGCCTTACCTATTCCTACAACCGGAATATTGGATGGCAAGATCGCACTATCAGAACAATCTTTGGCCTCCTTTCATTGGCAGGAGCCATTTACTTCTATCCCGACAACTTCGCCTTGTCCGCTGCTCTTGGCGGGTTATTTCTTGCACAAGTAATCACCGTGTTTTCCTCGCGGTGTATGATCTGTTACTTCCTGGGGCAATGCACAATTACAAATAAGGAAAGGAAATCCCTTAGCGCAAAAGGAGTACTATACGAAGAGTAAATCAATTTTTTTAAAACAACTATTAATAATCATTTCATGAAACAAGTAAGCGTTACACAACAAGTAGATGCATCAGCAGAGCAGATTTGGAATATTTTGCGAACAGGTACCGACCTGGACAAGTGGATACCCATCATCGCGACATGCAAGTTAGAAGGCAGTGGCGCAGGTGCGAAAAGAACCTGTACAACTTCAGACGGAAAAGTGCTGAAGGAAACAATTCTCCTCGTCGATGAGAGCAATCGTATTTTCAAATACAGGATTGACGAGCAAGACATGATGCCTTTGAAAAATTATATTGGCACTGTGACTGTGCTAGAACGTAATGGTCATACGGATGTCAATTGGTCAACGGAATTTGACCTTACCGTTGAAGATGCTGAAGCGGATGTTAAGAATGGACTTAGTGAATTGTTCAAAATGGCAATTGCCAGCCTGAATTCCGTGGCAAAGTTGAATTGAAAAAACAAGAGAGGGTGTCCCCCTCTCTTACTATCTTTATAGAAATGGAAAATCCTTTTTCAAGAACCAACTACAACGATTTAACAGACATTCATCTGATAGAGTCCGCTTTAACCGGTGACAAACTCTCTTTGAATCATTTACTGCAACGCCATCAGAATTACATCTACAATGTTGCGTTAAAAATGCTAAACAACATAGCCGATGCCGAGGATGTTACCCAGGAGATATTAATCAAGATAGTGACGCAGCTTTCTAAATACGACAAAACAAAAGCACAGTTTAGAACCTGGTTATATCGAATAACATTCAATCACATCCTTAATCTCAAGAAAAACCAATACGAGACCATAGTAACGGATTTCAGCGTTTTCTTCAATTATATTGATGATGCCGCAGTTATTGAACTCAGCGATTATGAGGAGCAGGAAATGAGAGCCACAATTGAAGAATCAAAAATAGCTTGTATGGCAGGAATGATCATGTGTTTGAAATTGATCACCACCTCGCTTCGGAGATATTCGAAACTACTCCTGACAATTTTCGCCAGAAGCTCTCCCGTGCGCGGAAAGACCTTTACCAATGGATGCACAACCGTTGTGGTCTAGTCAACCTGAATAATTCGTGCCGATGCAAAAGCAAAACAAAAGCGTTTGTACAGGCTGGGTATGTTGATCCAAAAAGTCATAAGTGGCTCTCTGATTATCATCACAAAATTCATGAGTTGAGCGAAACCAAATTGGAAGATGTCATCGATGAAAGGGACAAGATTTATAAAACACTTTTTCAAGAACACCCCTTTAAAAATTCTCTGAAAGGAAGTCAGGTATTGGACGCAATATTGAGCAACAAGCAATTCAGCGACTTGATGAAATTGAATTGATCCTGTAAATGATTCATGTTATGAAAAGGGCACTTGGAATTAACGTAATATTTTCTGCTTTATCTGGATTAGCTCTTGTTGCTTTCCACAACATCTTTGCATCTCTATTTGAGGTTAAAGAGGTGACAGTATTTTGGATAATAGGTGTAGCACTCCTCTTTTTCGCATCTACTATCTTGTACGAGATCAGGAAGCTGAATAAAATCAGAATAACCTGGATCATTATTCAAGATCTTCTGTGGGTTATGGGAAGCATATACTTGCTCTTAGCTGATCCTTTCGATATTTCGCGAACAGGAAATTATATCATTGCGGCAGTTGCCTTCATTGTTCTTATGATGGCAATTAATCAGGCAGTCGCTTTAAAGGCACACCAAAAAACGGCTCAAGACTGACCACCTCACTGGTTACTCGTCTCGTAGTACTTCTTATGGAAGTAGGTGTAGCATAGTTTACCAACGATAAAGTAAGAGATCAAAACAAATAACGCTCCCAGGTAAATTCCGTTTTCCAAAATGCCGGAAAGTCCATACTTGTAGAGAAAGAGGCTAATGGAAACGATGAAATTCAGTATGCCATAAAGAATGTTGGCTGTATTGCCGAATCCAAGACCGCTAAACATACGTCCTTTCCAGACACCGAGCACAAAGTGAGGGATCGTGTTAATAAGGGTTAACCCGATGATGAAGTCGATAATCATAGCTAATTGATTTAGTACGAATGTACTAAATGTTTAGATGCGGTAGTACATTCGTACTAAATTATTATTTTAGCGGATGACTACACAAGAAAAGATTCTGGAGGCCGCCCGGGTGTTATTGAACTCAGTAGGGATCGACAATGTTTCCGCCAGAACCATTTCCGCAGAATTGAATATTAGCCCCGGCAACTTCACCTATTATTACACAAATAAGAACCAGGTTATTGCCGACCTTTACAAACAGATGAAGTTGGAGAGCCAATCTGTTTTGGCCTCGCTGACTGGAAACGAAATCGGTATTCTAACTTACCTGGAGGCTCATAAGCGTCTATTTCTTATTCAGGAGAAGTACAAGTTCTTCTATTTAAATATGTTCGAAATTTTAACCAACAACCCCGAAGTAAAAGAGCGCTACCTGAACGAATCAAAATCTGATCGTAAAATGGCGCGCGAACTTTTAAAGGTCTATGTAGACAAAGGCATTCTCAAACGGGGGATTGGTGAAGAACAATTCGAACGACTTATTAATGTTGGCCAAATCCTGAATAATTCATGGTTAGTGGATGCAGAAGTACTTTATAAGGGTAATCAGAAAAAGAAACTGTCTTACTATATGAGTATTTGCTGCGGTCTGCTTGAACCCTTTTTAACAGAGGACGCATTAAAACAGTACCACCGTTTCTTCACGAAATCTTTAGGCTAAGGCTAATTCATTATCGGTCATCATCAGGGCCATTAGAATCAAAAACCTTTAAAAACACAAGAATTTAAAGAGGGTTAAAAATAAACGCAACCCGATAGTTGCGTTATACGTATTTGTTC